>NZ_JBVJHR010000003.1:0-333183 GCF_055586705.1 Sphaerisporangium sp. NPDC049457
GCGACCTCATCGACGGCATCCACCCCACCGCCAACGGCTACGACAAGATGGCCGCCGCCTGGTACGCCGCACTCCAGGCCGTACCCGGCAGCATCGGCGACCCGGGCGGTTCCAACCCCACCCCCACCCCGAGTCCCTCGCCTTCGGGCAGCACGAGCGCGATTCGCGGCGTGGGCTCCGGGCGATGCGTCGATGTGACCGGTGCGTCGCAGAACAGCGGCACACAGGTGCAGATCTACGACTGCAACGGGCAGGCCAACCAGCAGTGGACGCTGACCGCCGCGAGCGAGCTGCGGGTGTACGGCAACAAGTGCCTGGACGTGGCCAACGCCAGCACCGCCGACGGCGCCAAGGTGCAGATCTGGGACTGCAACGGCCAGAGCAACCAGAGGTGGACCTTCAACAGCGACGGAAGCATCACCGCCGTCGGCGCGAACAAGTGCCTGGACGCGCCGAACTACTCGACGGCCAACGGCGTCAAGCTCCAGATCTGGTCCTGCAACGGCCAGAGCAACCAGCGCTGGACCCGCGTCTGACCCCATGAACTCTCCGCCGGGCCGACCGGGCCGCTCGTCTCGGCGGAGACCCAACCCCTGAGCGCCCGCACCGTCGGCATACCGGAGGATGAGCGGCTTTCCCGCCGCCCATCCTCCGCGTCATCCGGGCCCGGCACCGGGCCGGCCGTCCCGGCGAGTGCTCCTCGGCGGTACTTCCTCCAGCCGGTCCCCCGCCGGGCCTCCCTGGCGCGCGCGATGGTCCTTGCGAATCCGAGTGCGCCATGGGTGCGGCCGGGTGTTGTATGGCCCAGGTGATCGACGAACCGCTGGAAGTGCTCCGCGCCGCCGCCCGGCGCACCCGTGAACTCGCCGGCGGCCGGGCGGGCACCGGTCTGGGCCACCAGGACGCCGACGACGACGCCGGCACGATCGGCACGGACGGCGCCGTCGGGTTCGACCCGTTCCCTCTGCTCGAAGCCCTCCACCACCACGGCGTACGAGTCGTCGTGATCGGGCAGGTCGCCGGCATCATGCATGGTTCCACCGAGCTGACCGGCGATCTGGACCTGCTGTGGGACGGCGCGCCGGCTCACGCCCCGGCCCTGGCTGCCGCCTTCACCTCCGTCGGCGCGCGGCTCAGCGACGAAACGGGCCGCCCCCTGGCGCTTCGCCCGGACTCCTTCCTCCGCCCCAAAGTGCAGTTCACCTCACCAGGTGCCGGCGGCGACTGCTGTACTCCGGCGCTCCCCTGGGGCGACCTCCGCCCCGAGGGATTCCTCGACCGCGCGGTCACCGCGGCCGGCCCCGGCGATCTGGAAGTCCACTACGTCTCCCGAGAAGACCTGATCCGCATGCGCCGCGCCATAGGCCGCCCCAAGGACCTCCGTCGAGCCGACGAACTGAACTCCTTCACCATGGACCGCCGAAGCCGACGGCCCACGCCCGGCTCCGCCGAAGCCCTTCGAAGCGATTGAGGACGGCTCCTTCAGAGCCTGGGCGACTCCGCCGGCATGCCGGGCCGCATCGGGCCGTGGTCAGCGGACGGACGACACCGCGATGCCGAGTCCGTCGCGCAGTCCGGTGCCGCCGTCGGTGAAGGTACGCCGCGGCGGCGTGTTGCCGGCGGCCAGCCGGTCGAAGGCCAGGATGCTGCCGGGGCTGCTGAACAGGGCCGCTTTGGTGAGCACGTAGATGGTGCCGTCGACCTGGCTGCCGGCGATGCCGGTGACCACCTTTCCGGCCAGGCCGGTCGCCGGGCCGGAAATCACGCGCACCGGGGCGGCGTCCCCGTTCGCGGTGCCGGCGTACACGTTGATGCGGGTCTGCTCGCCCTGGCTGACGGCGACGTAGAGCCGGCCGGTGAAGGGTGAGTAGGCGACCGCGAGCTGGTCGCAGGTGCTGGAGCAGCTACCGAGGCCGGTGTGCGGCCCGGCGATGACGCGTACCGGTGTGGCACCGCCGGATGGGCCGCCGTTGAAGAACTCCACCGCGTTGCCGGTCGAACGCACCACCGCGGCGATCACATGTCCGGACGTGTCCGTGGTCAGCACGCCCGGCCACGGGTGGAACGCCGTCTCGTCCGTCAGGAACTGGCGTACCACGGGCACGGTGTAGAGGTTCGCGGACGCGCCGCTCGCACTCGGCGCGGCCACCGCGATCATCGCCTCGGCCTGGCCGGTCGCCACGTACGCGTAGCCCGTGGTGTCCACCGCCACCGCCCGGGAATCCGGCCCGGCAACGCGGAAGATCCGGCCCGGCGTCGTGGCGCCCGGCGGGTAGACGAAGGTGGTCGCGTTCGACAAGAAGCTCTGCGCGTACGCGTTCCCGCGGGTGTCGAAGGCGATCCCCCACGGCCCCCAGTAGGTGTTCGGGTCGCCCGGGTCGGCCAGTTGCCGCACCGGCGGCACGGCGCCCGTGCCATCGGCCGGATAGGCCGTCACCGGGCCGCGGGCGTTGGCGACATAGACCAGTTCTGGGCCGGTGGGCACCGGCGTCGGACTCGGGCCGCCGGTGGGGAACGGCGTCGGACTGGCGAAAAGCCCGGCGGCCGTGGCGGTGGGAAGGCCGCCCGGCCACCCTGTGACCGCTACGATCACCAGCGCGGTCAGGACACCGGCCACGCCCAATCGCCCCGCTGCAGCACGCCGCATGCGCACAACGTCCCACCGCGCAGGCCGGAAGGCAACGGCGCGAGAGATGAGGCGCACCTCCGGCCGCGGAGTGATCATCTACCGCCCCCACACTCCGTAATCGGCTGCGGTAGTGGCCTGATCACCCCGCCCGAGTCTCGTCGCCGGCGCCTCGCGGCAGATGAACCTTTCATCCTCGGCGGGCCTCCGGGCTCCCTGCCGCCGCGGAGAGACATCCGTCCTCCACCGGTTAAGAACGATTCAGCATCCGCTTTCGATGTGACTCGGCGTGGGAGTCGTGACCGGCCGCCGGGCACATACCGACATCGAGGGCATTCCGCCGGATGATGGCCGGCGCCGCCGTATGAGCGCGGAAAGACAGGTGCGTACGACGATGTCTCGTTCACCACGAGGACTCACTTATGGCGTCGCCGTGCGGCGGGTGACGCTCGCCGCGTTCGCGATGACGGCGACCGTGCTGGCGGCGACGGCGCCGCCATCAGGCGCGGTGGCCGTCACGACCCCGCTCACCGCGCCGAACGCCATCGTCGGCGACGACCACCGGCACATCGTGATACACAGTGGGACCGGCAGGCGCAACACGAGCGACTTCGAGCTCTTCACCAGCACGAACCTGCACGGCGTGCAGCATATCTCGACGACGAACGTCGGCAGGGGAACCATCAACCAGGCCGCGCTGTGCAAGAAGAGACACCGCGTCTGCAACATCTCCCAGAAGCTCCGCATGGGCCACAGATGACCGCCCGGCCGGGGCGCCGGCTTTCACCGTCCGCACGTCGCGGAACCGTGGTCGTTCACCGTCGGCTCCCGGCCGCCGGCAGCGGTGGGCCGCGGACGGTGCGCGTGCGACCGTCCGCGGCCCGGTGGGACCTCACATCAGTTGCGCAGGGTCCACTGCTGGTTCGTGCCGCCGTTGCACGACCACAGAATGATCTTCGTGCCGTTGGCCGTGCCGGCGCCGTTGGCGTCCAGGCACAACCCGGACTGCACTCCGGTGATGGTGCCGTTGGAGTTGACGTTCCACTGCTGGTTGTTCTGGCCGTTGCAGTCCCAGATGATCACCTGGGTGCCGTTCGAGGTGCCCCGCCCGTAGGCGTCCAGGCACTTGTTGCCGAACACCTGCAGCTGCTTGCCCGAGGTGTACGTCCACCGCTGGTTGGTGGCCCCGTTGCAATCCCACAGCTGCGCCTGGGCGCCGTTGGTCGCCTGGCCACCGGTGACGTCCAAGCATCGGCCCGACTGTCCACCGACGATCGAGCCGTTCTGCTGGCCGCTGCCGCCGCCGTTCCCCTGCCTGACGAGTGACTTCGACTCGGCCGATCGGTTGCCCTGGGCGTCCACGACATAGAGCCGGTAGTCACCGTTCGACGTCGGGACGGCGATGGAGGTCGCGGTTCCGCTCGCCCTGGTCATCGTGCCGCCCTCGGCGAAGGAGGTCGTGCCCGAGGGGGCGAGCCAGACCGTCTTGCTCGCGTCGCCGATGCTGCGGATGGGAATCGACGTCACACCGCTGCCGACGAACGTGCTGGCCGGCAGGGCGTAGTCCGGCTGAGAGAGGTTGCCCGCCGGGATGATGCTCCTGTAGGCGTCCTCCAGTCCGGAGTTCACGGCGATGCTGTAAGCCTGCGACGGCCAGACATAGTCGGAGGACACGAGGATGTCCTGGACCGTGCTGTTCGGCAGGTTCTTGTTGGAGACCTTGTTGATGGGACCGTACGTCTGCGTGATGCTCAGGTCGTGCTTACGCCCGAAGTCGTCGGAGTTGATGAGCCACGTGACGTTCTTGTCCACGCTCAGGACGTTGTCGCGGAACGTCATGTACGCCGAGCCCTCGTCCGGGTGGAGTCCGTACTTGTGACCGGACGGGACGCCCTGCAGATAGTTGTTGGTGATCGTGGTCCCCGGCTGGCTGCCCAGCGTGTAGATGGGAGCCGTGTCGCTCAGGCGCTGCACCGTGTCGATGATGTGGTTGTAGCTGATGGTGTTGTTCTTCGCCGTGTTGGTCGGCCGGTTCGGCTGGATCGAGCCTGACGACCCGTCGAAGTTCCACCATCCCCAGCCGAGCGTTATCCCGGACCAGGGGGTCTTCTCGATGCGGTTGCGCTGGATGGTCAGGGTGTCGGCGAAGTACGCCGAGATGGCGCTGTGCCCGTTGAACAACACGGCACTGTCGTAGAGGTAGTTGTTCTTTATCGTGATGTTCTTGGGCGCTCCCTCGACCGCGACGGGATACTTCTCGCGGTTGGTCGAGGTGTAGTCCCCGATGTAGACGTGCTGGGGATGGCCGACGACGATCGCGGATCCGGCGATGTCGTTGGTGTAGTTGCCGATCAGCTGCGTGTTCACCACGTCGTTGGGCATGCTGATCCCGTCGACGCCGGTGTGCTGGATCCGGTTGTTCTGCAGCACGAGCCCGTCGGCGTTGTCGATCTGGATGATGCCGGGCGCCATGTCGACATTGCGGTAGTAGTAGACGTGGAAGTTCTGCCTGGCATAAGCCTGTGCGCCGAGATTCCCCTGCTGGGCCTGCTTGAACGCCGAACCGGCCACATTGAACAGGTTCCAGTCGGAGTGCTCCACCGTGAGGCCGGAGAAGGTGATGTTCCGGACGCGAGCGCTGGTGGAGGTGCCGGCCACCTTGAGCAGCGTCGACACGTTGTTCGGCGCGAAGACCGTCGCGGTCGCCATGTTCTCGGAGCTCGACTTGTAGTAGTACAGCGTCTTGCCGGTCTTGTCGAAGTAGAACTCGCCCGGCGAGTCCAGGAACTCGTAGGCGTTCATGACCTTGTGGGAGCCGCCGATCTGGGCGTTGCCGTTGAAGGCGCCCTGGGCGATCGCCGCTCCCGGCTGCTGGAACAGGGCTATGCGGTTCGAGCTGTCAGAGGTGACCTGCCGGACTCCCACGATCGCCGTGGTCCAGGTCGTCCCCGTTTCGATTTCGATGTCGTCCTGGTTGCCGGCGACAGCCGGGAAGTCGCCCAGGCTGTACTTCGCTCCCGCGCACTGCGAACCCGACTCCCACGCCCAGGACGCCTGCCCCGCCGTGATGTTGTAGCTCCCGTAGCACCCTTGCGAGCTGATCGTCTTCGAAGCCATGTACGCCCGCTTGTCGTTGACATAGAGCGCACGCAGCTTGTTGCTGCGATTCAGCGGGGCCTTCCAGATGTTGCCGCTGTGCTGCGTCCATCCGGTCACCTGGACGCCTCCGCTGAGGACGGGCGTCTCGTTCTCGTAGGCGGCGTATATGACCCGGTAACCGTTCGTGCCCGAGTCGGCCGGCGTGAAGTCGATCGTGCTGCCGACCGAGTAGTTCCCGCCGCGGAGGTACACGTAGATGTCGCCTGTCATGTTGGCGTTCACCGTGCGGACGACGTCCCTCGCGCGCTGCAGGGTTCTGAACGGTGACGTGATCGTTCCCGCATTCGCGTCATTGCCGTCAGGGGCGACGTAGTACGTTGCCTGGGTCGCCGCCGAGGCCGGGCTGTTACCTGCGAAGGTCGGCAGCAACACCGCGGCGACGAACACCGCGAGCGCTGCTAACGCCTTCCCAGTGGTGGACAGGGCTGACTTCACGCTCTGTTCCTTTCGCTGGTTCCGAGCAGATGTGTTCGCCGCGCGACGACCCCGCCGTAGCGGAGTTCATCGGGTGTGCCATCGCGCGAGCGTGGCGCCCGTTCTGCCTGGCCGTCATCCCCGGCGCCGCGCTGACGAGGGTCATCGCCGCCGGGGCGCGAGTGTTCTCCTCATGACACGCCCCGAGAATCCGTGGCATACGCGGCGTTACCATTCGCGACCTCGTAACGTATGACGTATGCCGACTGATGTCTTCGGGTAATGTCGCATTAACAGAGGTGTCTCGCAACAGTCGACGAAGCGGCGGACGGCGCGCCTTCGTCCGCTCCAGCGCCGCGACGCCGGGCGATCCGCCGCGCCCCGGCGGCCCGCGCGGATCGCGGCGGGCCCCCGCCGGTCACGCGCCCGGCGCGGCCCGGCGGCCTGACCGCTCGATCTACCAGGTCAGGGGCCGGTCTCTCCGTCGCAGGGCCGGTCGCCGACGGCCCTGCGCGATCCACCACGCGCTGCCCGCGGCGTCCCGGTCCCCCGGCGGATCAGCCCGCTTCCCCGGCGGGCCGAGCGAGAAGACCGCTTACCCCAGCGGTGTGGAACACAGGCGCTGATGTAACTTTCATCAGCGCCGAACCCGGCCTGCGCGGCCGGCGCCCCGCCCCCTCCCACCCCAGCCGAGCCTCCGGACGTCTTCATGCTCGGGAGGCTCGCGGGGCCGCGCCATCCGCGCGGGTGCGGAGCAGGCGTGGACGGCGCCCTTTCCCTGGGCCCGCGATCAGGCAGAACGGTCGGCGGCGCCGGGCCGCCAGACCCAGCTCTCCCGCGTGTACAGCGGCCGCATGCCGGCCCTGAGCATGTTGTTCAGCGACGGGTTGGCGGCGCCCTCCGCCGGTTCGCCCGCTTCGGCGACGAGCCAGCGGCAGCCGGCGTTCGCCGCCTCCTCGGCGCGCACAGCCAGCAGGGCCGTCTGTGCCCCGCGGTTGCGGTACTCGGGAAGCACCGAGCCCGAGTTCAGGGAACCGACCTGGCCATGGACGAACAGGTTCGCACCGCCCACGATGCGGTCACCGTCCCACACCGCGAAGGGCCGGAAATCCGGGTGCTCCACGGCGGCGGCCAGCATGCCCGCGAGCCCCTTCTCCGGCATGCCGAAGCCGCGGAGCACGACAGAGGCCCACTCTCCGGCGTCGCCCGGGCCGACGGGTCCGACGCGCAGGCCGGTCGCGCCGATCAGGAAGTAGTCGATCGGGCACCACAACTTCACGACGCGCCCGCTCGCCCGCAGGCCGTGTCCGGCGCGGATGTCCTCCCAGTCCTGCGGCAGGACGGACGGGGCGAACTGCAGCACCGCGGACTCGCCGCCTTGCTCCCGGTAGAAGCCGAGTACGCGATCGACGAGTGCCGAGGTGACCGGCTCCGTGAAGCCGAACCCGAGCGCCTTGCTCCAGTAGCCCACCGGGTCGTTGCGCATCGACAGGGCGACGCCTCCGCCGATACGAGTGGTCGTGATGCCGAGCTCGGCGCGCACGGACAACGGCGCACCTGACTCGTACTGGTACATGAACTCCGCCTCGGAGCCTTCGGCGAGAGCGGTCTGTTCCTCTGGCCGCATGATCTTTCCTGCCGGGATCCGGCGGGTACCGGCCCGTGGCTCAGGATGCGATCCGGCGGGCAGCGCCCGGCCCCCGGAGTATTTCCAGTCGTTCATCTGCTCGTACCTGTTCCCTCTTGACGCTCACCGGCGACGATTTCTGGCAAGGCAGACGGTAACGAAGACGACGGTGGACGTTTGTGGACGAGTTCACATTCGCCATGTGATCAATGTCACGCCGTCGAAGTCCGGCGAATGCGGCCGGAATCCACTCACCGTCAACAGCGGCCTGCCAAAGGGTATCTCCTGGTCAGAGAAGTCACGGCGGTCCCGAGGGGTCCATGGTGCGACACTCCTGCCTACCGGCACGCCGGACGATCAACCGGCGCGAGCCGTTCGCGGAAGAACACTCGAAATGGCCGACGGATATTCATCGCGCGAATATCGTGCGGCCCCTTCGCGGGATCCACTCAACGCTCAATACATGTACGACCGGCGGCGCGATAAGCTGCCTGATCAGCGGGGCGTCCGCGTCGGCCATCGCTCATCTCAGGGGCCGCTCTGACGGGCGAACCACGGAGGGGCCGGCGCGCGTCGCGGCGAAAGATCCTTCCGGGCCGTGTCGATCCGCGGGCCGCCCGTTCGACATGTGGGTGCGAGGGCCGAGAGGCGGCCCCGCCGGACGAGGAGAACGCGATGGCGAAGTACCTGCTGATCATGCGTGGCACCGACGAGTCGAACGCGGCCCTGATGGCGGACATCGACGAGGCGATGGCCGCGACCCACCAGGTCATCGAGGAGATGGTCAAGGCCGGCGTGCTCCTCGCGGCCGAAGGGCTGGACGATCCGAGCCTGGGCGTCGTGGTCGACTTCAGCGGCGAGGCGCCGGTGGTCACGGACGGGCCGTACGGCGAGACCAAGGAACTCTTCGGGGGCTTCTTCATGCTCGATGTCGCCTCGAAGCAGGAGGCCGTCGAGTGGGCCAAGCGGATCCCTGCGTCCCGCGGGTCCAAGATCGAGGTCCGGCGGGTGCCCGGGAGCGACGAGGTCCCGCAGGTCCACGAGTGATCGTCGAGAACCGGGCCGGGCGCGAGAGCGACGGCCGGATCTGATGGGCACGGCCGATGTCGAGGCCGTCTGGCGGATCGAGTCGGCGCGGATCGTCGCCGCGCTGACCCGGTTCACCGGCGACTTCGGGCTGGCCGAGGACGCGGCCCAGGAGGCGGTGGCCGAGGCGCTGGTGTCATGGCCGCTCGCCTCTCCGGAGAACCCGGCCGGCTGGCTGATGGCCACGGCCCGGCGGCGGGCGATCGACGCGATCCGCCGCCGAACCGCCCTCCAGGACCGGTACGCCCTGCTGGCGGCCGACTCGACGGCCGTCCCGGCGGTCGACCACGAGGCCGATCCCGACAGGATCGACGACGACGTGCTGGCGCTGATGTTCATCAGTTGCCACCCGGTGCTCTCCCCCGAGGCCCAGGTGGCGCTGACGCTGCGCGTGGTCGGCGGCCTGTCCAGCGAGGAGATCGCCCGCGCGTTCCTCGTACCCGTGCCGACCGTGCAGGCCCGCATCACCCGGGGCAAGAAGACGATCGCGGCGGCCGGGGTGCCGTTCGAGCTGCCGCCGGCCGCCGAGCGCCGGGAACGGCTGGGCGGCGTGCTCAGCGTCCTTTACGTGATCTTCACCGAGGGGTCGACTGCCACGTCGGGCGACCGGCTGCTGCGCCCCGACCTCGCGTACGAGGCGATCCGGCTGGCGCGCACGCTGGCCGCGCTACAGCCCGACGAGCCTGAGGTGCACGGCCTGCTGGCGCTGTGCGAGCTGACGGCCGCGCGCTTCCCGGCCAGGACCGGCCCGGACGGCTCGCCGGTCCTGCTCGACGAGCAGGACCGGCGGCTGTGGGACTTCTCGGCGATCCGCCGGGGGGTGGCCGCGCTGGCCAGGGCGTCGACCAGGGGCCTTGGCCCCTACGGCCTGCAGGCCGCGATCGCCGCCACCCACGCGTCGGCGGCCTCGGTGGAGGCGACCGACTGGGACCGCATCGTGGTGCTCTACGAGGCACTCGGCCGCATCGCACCCTCGCCGGTGGTCGAGCTCAACCGGGCCGTCGCCGTCGCCATGGCGTCGGGCCCGGCGGAAGCGCTGGCCATCGTGGACGAGCTGACCGCCTCGAACCGGCTCCCCGGTTCGCATCTGATCCCGACCGTGCGCGGGGAGCTGCTGGCCCGGCTCGGACGGCGGCCGGAAGCGCGCGCCGAGCTGGAACTGGCGGCCCGGCTGTGCGCCAACCAGCGCGAACGCTCAGTACTGCTGCGCAAGGCGGCCGCACTGGACTGACCTCCCCAGTGCGCCCGCCCGGAAACCGGCCCGCCGGCGGGTGCGCCATGGCGCGAAGACCCGGCTCGTAGCCGGGCCTCGCGTCCTTCTCTCTTCAGCGGTCCGCGCCGTAGTAGGCGGTGCGCATCAGGGCCTGCATGTCGTCGAGCATCGGCATCCGCGGGTTGGCGGGGGCGCACTGGTCCTCGTAGGCGTTGCGCGCCTGCTGCGGGAGGGCGGCCATGAACGCCTCCTCCTCGACGCCCAGGGCCTGGAACGACGGCTCGATGCCGGCGGCGTCGCGAAGGCGCTCGATCGCCGCCGCCAGGGATTCGACGCCCTGTGCGGGGGTCGCGGCGGGCAGGCCGAGCGCCTGCGCGATCTCCTGGAACCGTTCCGGCGCGCGGTAGTGCTCGTACTTGGGCCAGCCGGTCGGCTTGGCCGGGATGGTGCCGTTGTAGCGGATGACGTGCGGCAGCAGCACCGCGTTGGTCCGGCCGTGGGCGATGTGGAAGGTGGCGCCCAGCGTGTGGGACATGGCGTGGACGATGCCGAGGAAGGCGTTGCCGAAGGCCATACCGGCGATGGTCCCGGCGTTGTGCATTCGTTCACGCGCGACCGGGTCGCCGGAACCGTCCCGCACGGCGCTTTCCAGGTTGGCCATGATGAGCTTGACGGCGTGCAGGGCCAGGCCGTCGGTGAAGTCGCTGGCGTAGACCGACACGTAGGCCTCGATGGCGTGGGTGAGGGCGTCGAAGCCGCTGTCGGCGGTGACGACCGGCGGCAGGTCGGCGGCCAGCACCGGGTCGACGATGGCGACGCTGGGGGTGAGGGCGTAGTCGGCCAGCGGGTACTTCTTGCCCGTGGCCGTGTCGGTGATCACCGCGAACGGCGTGACCTCCGCTCCGGTGCCGGAGGTGGTCGGCACGCACACCAGCCGCGCGAGGTCGCCCGGCGCCGGGAAGGTGAAGGCGCGCTTGCGGATGTCGAAGAACTTCTGCCGCATGTCGGCGAACACGACCTCGGGGTGCTCGTAGCGCAGCCACATCACCTTGGCGGCGTCCATCGCCGATCCGCCGCCCAGGGCGATGATCGTGTCGGGGCGGAAGGCGCGCATCAGCTCGGCGCCGCGGTCGACGGTGGCGACGCTGGGCTCCGGCTCGACGTCGTCGATGATCTGCAGCGCCACCCGCTCGGGGCGCCGGCCGAGGACGGTCAGGAGGCGGTCGACGTAGCCGAGCCGGGTCATGGTCGGGTCGGTGACGATCGTCACCCGGTGCACGTCCGGCATGTCGGCGAGATAGCGGATCGCGTGCGGCTCGAAGTAGATCTTCGCGGGCACCTTGAACCACTGCAGGTTGTTGGTGCGGCGGCCGATCCGCTTGATGTTCAGCAGATCGACGGCCGAGACGTTGTGGGAGAGCGAGTTGCGGCCGTAGCTGCCGCACCCCAGGGTCAGCGAGGGGACGAACGCGTTGTAGATGTCGCCGATGCCGCCCTGCGACGAGGGGGCGTTCCAGATGATCCGGACGGCCTTCACCCGCCGCCCGAACCGCTCGGCCAGCGCCTCGTCACGCGTGTGGATCGCGGCACTGTGGCCGAGGCCGCCGAACTCGACCATGCGCTCGGACAGCACGACGCCCTCCTCGGTGCTGCCTGCGCGCAGCACCGCCAGCACCGGGCACAGTTTCTCCCTGGTCAGCGGCTCCGCCGGTCCGACCTGGCCGACCTCGGCGAGGATCACCGAAGTCCCCTCGGGAACGGTGAAGCCGGCCCGCTCGGCGATCCAGGCGGCCGGCCTGCCCACCACGTCGGGGTTGACCCGGGTCTCGGCGCACGACTCGCCCGTGGCGGCGCCGAACAGCAGGTCCTCCAGCTTCCGCTTCTCCTCCGCGGTGGCCAGATGGGCGTGCAGCGCGGCGAACTCGGTCAGCACGGCGTCGTAGATCTCGGCGTCGATGATCACGGCCTGCTCGGAGGCGCAGACCATGCCGTTGTCGAACGCCTTGGACAGCACGATGTCGTTGACCGCCCGGCGCGGATCGGCGGTGCGCTCGACGTAGGCGGGCACGTTGCCGGCGCCGACGCCGATCGCCGGCTTGCCCGCCGAGTACGCGGCGCGGACCATGCCGTTGCCGCCGGTGGCGAGGATCGTCGCCACCCCGTCGTGGCGCATCAGCGCACCGGTCGCGGTCGGCGACGGCTCCTCGATCCACTGCACGCAGTGCTCCGGCGCCCCCGCGGCCACCGCCGCGTCCCGGACGGCCTTCGCGGCGGCGGCGCTGCAATCCTGCGCGGCCGGGTGGAAGGCGAACACGATCGGGTTGCGGGTCTTCAGCGCGATCAGCGCCTTGAAGATCGTGGTCGAGGTCGGGTTGGTGACCGGGGTGATGCCACAGACGACCCCGACCGGCTCGGCGATCTCCACCAGGCCGCTGATGTCGTCGCGGGCCACCACGCCGACGGTCTTGAGCGCTGCCATGCTGTGGGTGACGTGCTCGCAGGCGAAGATGTTCTTCACCGCCTTGTCCTCGAACACGCCGCGCCCGGTCTCCCGCACGGCCAGTTCGGCCAGCTCGGCGTGCTCGTCCAGCGCGGCGACGGACGCCTTCTTGACGATGTGGTCGATCTGGTCCTGGTCGAAGGACGCGTACTCCTCCAGCGCCTTGAGCCCATTGGCGACGAGGTGGTCGATCATCTCGGTGACGGCGTTCGGTGCCTGCGCGGCCATGCGGATCATCCTCGGCATCTCGTTGTCCGGCGGTCGCTTCCAGCATCTCGACCCGCCGCCCCGCGCACCGGAGCGCTTGGACCTTGATCACCTGCCCGAAGGACCCCTCGACAGTGGTCCTTCGCCCCTGTGGCCGCACACCCGCCACGCCGGACGATCGGCTCGAAGCCGCACACCCGGGAGGAACGATGATGAAGGTAGGGATCAACGGTTTCGGGCGGATCGGCAGGGCCGTGCTGCGGCGCGGCCTCGCCCAGGGACTCGACATCGTCGCCGTCAACGACGTGGCCGGCGCGGAGACGCTGGCGCACCTGCTCAAGCACGACTCCACCTACGGCCGGTACGACAGCACCGTCGCGGTGTCGTCGTCGGCCCTCCTGGTGGAGGGCCGTCCGATCCAGGTGACGGACCACCGCGACCCCGGCGCCATCGACTGGGCCGGGTACGGCGTCGGCCTCGTCATCGAGTCCACCGGCCGGTTCCGCACCGGGACCGATGTCGCCCCGCATCTCAAGCGCGGTGCGCGCAAGGTGCTCATCTCGGCCCCCGGCAAGGACGTCGACGTGACGCTCGTGCCAGGCGTCAATGACTCCGCCTACGACCCCGCGCTGCACCAGATCGTGTCGTTGGCCTCGTGCACGACCAACTGCGTCGCGCCGATGGTCAAAGTGCTCCATGACAACTTCGGCCTGGTCAAGGGCTTCATGACCACCGTGCACGCCTACACCGGCGACCAGCGTCTGCTGGACGCCCCGCACAAGGATCCGCGCCGCGCGCGGTCGGCGGCGGTGAACATCGTGCCGACGACCACGGGCGCGGCCCGCATGGTCGGCGAGGTGCTGCCGGAGCTCCGGGGCCGGCTGGACGGCATCGCGCTGCGCGTTCCGGTCGTGGACGGCTCGCTGACCGACCTGTCGGTGGTCCTGGCCGCCCGGGCGACCGCCGAGGAGGTCAACCACGTCTTCGCCGAGGCGGCTCAGGGCCCGCTCAAGGGCATCCTGCGCTACAGCACCGCGCCGCTGGTGTCCAGCGACGTCATCGGCGACCCGTCGTCGTGCGTGTTCGACGCCCCGTTGACGCAGGCGGACGGAGCACTGGTGAAGGTGTTCGGCTGGTACGACAACGAATGGGGCTACGCGAGCCGGCTGGTGGAGACGGCGATCAGGATCGCCGGCGAGTCGTGAGGCGGAGGAGAAGGACATGACGCTCGAGGTCGGGAAAGTGATGGGTCGCGTAGGGATCGCGGTGCGGCAGGACGCGCCGTTCGCCGAGATCGTGACCACGATGAGGAAGTACGCCGTCGGCGCCGTCGCGGTGATCGATCAGGACCGGCGTCCGGTGGGCGTGGTGTCCGAGGACGATCTGCTGCTGAAGGAGACCGGCCCGGTGAACACGCCGCCGCTGAGCCGCAGGCGGCGGTCGGAGCAGCGTAAGGCCGACGGCCTGCGCGCCTGGGAGCTGATGACCACACCCGCGATCACGGTCACTCCCGGTACGTCCCTGCGGGACGCCGCCCGGCTGATGCACGAAAGGCGGATCAAGCAGCTTCCGGTGATCGACCCGGTCACCGGCCGGATCGCGGGGACCGTCCACCAGTCCGATCTGCTGCGCGTCTTCGAGCGCCCGGCGGCGGAGCTGCGCGCGGACGTCATCACCGCGATCCGCGACGAGGCCGGGCTCGCCCCGGAACGGCTGTCGATCGGCATCGCCGACGGCGTCGTGACCGTCGCCGGCGAGATCGAGCACGCCTCCCAGATCTCCTCCCTGGTGGAGGCGGTCCGGCGGGTGCAGGGCGTCATCGCCGTCATCCCCGACCTGACCTCCCCGGTGAGAGACGACGCCATCGTGCTCCCACTGCTCTGACACGGCGCGCCAACGCCCCGTCCAGCCGGCGCACGACCTCCGGGCACGAGTTCCGGGCCGGCGGGACCTTGGTCACCCGTCACCGTGGTCATGAGGCTCTACGCGCCCGCCCGCACTGGGCGGACGTTCGGCATGGAGGTGATCCCATGGCACGAATACTGGTGGCACACGGATCGAAGCGGGGCTCGACGGCCGAGGTGGCCGAGTGGATCGGCGAGACGTTGCGGCATGACGGCCACCACGTCGACGTCACCGCCGCGAAAGAGGCGGGGCAGGTGGACGGCTACGACGTCGTGATCCTCGGCGGCGCCCTCTACTCGGGCGTGTGGCACAAAGAGGCCCGCCGCTTCGCGCGGCGTCACGCCAAGGCGCTACGGGACCGTTCGGTGTGGCTGTTCAGCAGCGGCCCGCTCGACCGCACCGCCGCCGAGAGGGACATCCCGCCGGTGCGCGGAGTCGCCAAGTGGATGTCCCGGCTCGGCGCGGCCGGGCACGCGACGTTCGGCGGGCGCCTCGCGCCCGAGCAGCCGGGCTTCATCGCCGCCTCCCTGGCCAAGAGGATGGCCGGCGACTACCGCGACCGCGAACAGGTCACGGCGTGGGCCAAGAACGTGTCCGCCCAGTCGGGCTGACGCGGAAGAAAGCGGAAGCAAGCGAGCGGAAGAGGGGCGGCCGAGATGAGAAAGAAGCGGATCGTCGTCGGCGTCGACCACCGACGGGAGTCACGAAGGGCACTGTCCTGGGCCGCGGCGGAGGCGTCTCGCGACCACGCGGAGCTGGTGGTGGTGCACGCCCAGGAGAGCCCCCTCACGCCGATCGCGACGTACGCGCCGATCGAGAGCCGGGAGGAGGCGGAGCGGCGGGGCGTCGCGCAATGGGCGGCCACCGACACGGCGATCTCACTCGTCGAGACCGAGTATCCGGACGTCACCGTCCACCGCTCGATGAGCGTCGGCGGCGCGACCAAGGAGCTGCTGCGCCACAGTGAGGGCGCTGACCTCCTGGTGCTCGGATCCTCCGCGCCGGGTGAGGTCGAGGGACGTCTCGGTCCCGTGCTCCTGGCGTGCCTGCGTCACGCCCGGTGCCCGATCGCCGTGGTGAACCACGACCAGAACTGAACGAGCGCGGCCCGGCGTGCGGCGGACAAAGCCGAGGCGTCTCCCTGAACGGCTGGACGACCGGGCCGAGGTCCGCAACCCGTTCCAGGTCCTGCGGGCGGTTCGGGTCCTGCGGGCCGTCGAAGGGACCTTCGCCTCCACGATCAGGGACCTCCGTTCGATGAGCGCGGGACGCGCGCGGGCGAGAGTTGGGGCGAGAGGCCGACACAAGGAGGTTTGCGATGACGGTCACAACGGACCGGCGGCAGGCGGGGCTTGAGGCCTGGCGCGGTTTCCAGGGGACGGCGTGGCGTACGGCCATCGACGTCCGCGGCTTCGTCCAGGACAACTACGAGCCCTACACCGGCGACGAGTCGTTCCTGGCTCCGGCCACGGATCGCACACTGGCCGTCTGGCGCAAGATCGCCGCCATGCTTCCCGAGGAGCGGCGGCGCGGCGTCTACGACGTCGACGCCTCGACGCCCTCCTCCATCACCTCGCACCGGCCGGGCTACATCGACCGGACGCGGGAGCTGATCGTCGGCCTGCAGACCGACGCGCCGCTCAAGCGGGCCATCATGCCCGCCGGCGGGCTGCGGATGGTGGAGAACGGTCTGGCCGCCTACGGCTACACGCTCGACCCGCGCGTGCGGGAGGTCTTCACCGCCTACCGCAAGACCCACAACGACGGGGTCTTCGACGCCTACACCCCGGAGATCCGGGCCGCGCGCCGTTCGGGCGTCATCACCGGCCTGCCCGACTCCTACGGCCGGGGCCGGATCATCGGCGACTACCGCCGGGTCGCGTTGTACGGCGTCGACCGGCTGGCCGAGGCCAAGCGGGCCGAGCTGCGCGGCCTGGACGGCGCCTTCTCCACCGATGCGGTCATCCGCGACCGGGAGGAGCTGTCGGAGCAGCTGCGCGCCCTGGCGGAGCTGCGGGAGATGGCCGCCTCCTACGGGTGCGACGTCTCCCGCCCCGCCGCGACCGCCCAGGAGGCGGTCCAGTGGCTCTACCTGGCCTACCTGGCGGCGGTCAAGGAGCAGAACGGCGCGGCCATGTCGCTGGGCCGCACGGCGACCTTCCTGGACGTGTATCTGCGACGCGACCTGGCCGAGGGCGTCATCACCGAGGAACGCGCCCAGGAACTGATCGACGACTTCGTGATCAAGCTGCGCGTCGTCCGGTTCCTGCGCACCCCGGAGTACGACCAGCTGTTCTCCGGCGACCCGACCTGGGTCACCGAGTCGATCGGCGGCATGGGCGAGGACGGCCGGACGCTGGTGACCCGTACGAGCTTCCGCTACCTGCAGACCCTGCGCAACCTCGGCCCCGCGCCGGAGCCCAACCTGACCGTGCTGTGGTCGCCGCGGCTGCCCGAGCCGTTCAAACGGTTCTGCGCCCGGCTGTCCATCGAGACCAGTTCACTGCAGTACGAGAGCGACGAGCTGCTGCGGCCGGCCTACGGCGACGACGCCGCCATCGCCTGCTGCGTGTCGGCCGCGCCGGTCGGCAGGCAGATGCAGTTCTTCGGCGCCCGGGTCAACCTCGCCAAGACCCTGCTGTACGCGATCAACGGCGGCCGCGACGAGATCACCGGCGAGCAGGTCGGCCCGGCCCTTCCGCCCGTGGCGGGCGAGTACCTGGACTACGACGAGGTCGCCGCCGCCTTCGACCGGATGATGGAGTGGCTGGCCGCCACCTACGTCAACGCCCTCAACGTCATCCACTACATGCACGACAAGTACGCCTACGAGCGCATCGAGATGGCGCTGCACGACTATCCGGTCAAGCGCACGCTGGCCTGCGGCATCGCCGGGCTGTCGGTGGCCGCCGACAGCCTGTCGGCGATCAGGCACGCGCGGGTCAGGGTGATCCGCGACCGGACCGGGCTGGCGGTCGGCTACGAGGTCGAGGGCGACTACCCGGCGTTCGGCAACAACGACGACCGCGTGGACCGCATCGCGACCGGCCTGGTCGCCTCGTTCATGGCCAAGATCCGCCGCCATCCCGCCTATCGCGACGCGGAGCACACCCAGTCGGTGCTGACCATCACCTCCAACGTCGTGTACGGCAAGCACACCGGCGACACCCCCGACGGGCGCCGCGGCGGCGCGCCGTTCGCGCCGGGCGCCAACCCGATGAACGGCCGTGACCGGCACGGCATGGTGGCCGCCGCCCTGTCGGTGGCCAAGCTGCCCTACGACCAGGCCAGGGACGGCATCTCGCTCACGAACACGGTCACCCCCGAAGGGCTCGGCCGCACCGCGGAGGAGCGGGTGGGGAACCTGGTCGGCGTCCTGGACGGCTACGCCGACGCCGGCGGGTTCCACATGAACGTCAACGTGCTGACCAGGGCGGTGCTGCTGGACGCGATGGAGCACCCCGACCGCTACCCGCAGCTCACCATCCGCGTGTCGGGGTACGCGGTGAACTTCGTCCGCCTCACCCGCGAGCAGCAGCAGGACGTCGTCGACCGCACCTTCCACGGGTCGCTGTGAACGCCCCCGAGGCGACGCTCCGAGAGGCGGCGCTACGAGAGGCGGCGCTACGAGAGGCGGCGGGCGAACTGCGCCCGCCGCCGGGGGCGCCGGGCACCGGTGTCATCAGTTCCTGGGACATCTCGGTCGGCGTCGACGGCCCCGGAACGCGGTTCGTGGTTTTCACCTGCGGCTGCCCGCTGCGCTGCCTGTACTGCCAGAACCCCGAGACCTGGCGGACGCGCGACGGGCGCCGGGTGACCGTCGAGGAGGTCATGGCGCAGATCGGCGGATACCGCCGGTTCATCACCGTGGCGGGCGGCGGCGTCACCGTCAGCGGCGGTGAACCGCTGCTCCAGCCCCGCTTCACCGCGGAGGTGCTGCGCCGCTGCCGCGCACTCGGCCTGCACACCGCCCTGGACACCTCCGGCTTCCTCGGCGACCGCGCGACCGACGCGATGCTCGCCGACACCGACCTGGTCCTGCTCGACATCAAGTCCGCGGACCCGGCGGGATACCGGCGCCTGACCGGCGGCGCCCTTGAGCCGACCCTGCGCTTCGCCCGCCGCCTGGCCGACCTGGGCCGGCCCACCTGGATCCGCTTCGTGCTGGTCCCCGGCCTCACCGACCAGGCGCAGAACGTCGACCGCCTGGCGCGTTTCGTCGCGGAGCTGGGGAACGTCGAGCACGTCGACGTGCTTCCCTTCCACCGCATGGCGGCCGGGAAGTACCAGCGGCTGGGCCTGAACTTCCCCCTGGCCGACACCCCCACCCCCGGACAGGCGCTGCTCGACCGCGTCCACGCGCAGTTCCGCGCGCACGGCGTCACCAGCGTCTGACCGGCGACAAGAACGGAGGCGAGACGCGATGCGGACCTACGTGTACGACTTCGCGGACGGTGACAAGGACATGAAGGACCTGCTCGGCGGAAAGGGCGCCAATCTGGCGGAGATGACCCGGCTCGGGCTGCCCGTCCCTCCGGGCTTCACCCTCACCACCGAAGCCTGCCGGGCCTACCTGGCCCACGGCGAGCTTCCCGCAGGGCTCATGGACGACGTCGCCGGGCACCTGAAGCGGATCGAGGAGGTGATGGGCCGCCGGCTGGGCGATCCTCAGGACCCGCTGCTGGTGTCGGTCCGCTCGGGAGGCAGGTTCTCCATGCCCGGAATGATGGAGACGATCCTCGACATCGGCCTGACGGACGCGGCCGTCGCCGGGCTGGCCGCCGCGTCGGGGAACGAGCGCTTCGCCTGGGACTGCTACCGGCGGCTCATCTCCATGTACGGCTCCACGGTCGCCGGCGTGCCCGGCGAGGAGTTCGAGCGGGCTCTGGAGGCGCATCGCCGGACCGCCGGGGTGGCCTGCGATCCCGACCTCACCGCGGGCGATCTGCGCGACCTGGTGGAGGAGTACAAGAAGATCTTCCACGCGCACACCGGCGGCCCGTTCCCCCAGGACCCGCACGAGCAGCTGCGGGGCGCCGTCCTTGCGGTGTTCCGGTCGTGGAACACCGAACGCGCCCGCCTCTACCGCCGCGCCGAGCACATCCCCGACGACCTCGGCACCGCCGTGAACGTCATGGCCATGGTGTACGGCAACCGCGGCCGGAACTCCGGCACCGGCGTGGCCTTCACCCGCGACCCGGCGACCGGCGCCCGCGGCGTCTACGGCGACTACCTGCCGGACGCCCAGGGCGAGGACGTCGTGGCCGGCATCCGGGACACCCTCCCGCTGCAGGAACTGGCCACGCTGGACCGGCGCGCATTCGACGAGCTGATGGCCGCGATGCGCGTCCTGGAGCGCCGCTACCGCGACCTGTGCGACATCGAGTTCACCGTCGAGGACGGCAGGCTCTGGCTCCTGCAGACCCGCGTCGGCAAGCGTACGGCGGCGGCCGCCTTCACCATCGCCGCGCAACTGGTCGACGAGGGGGTCATCGACCTCAACGAGGCGCTGCGCCGGGTGGACGGCGCCCACCTCGCGCGGCTCATGTTCCCCCGCTTCGACCTGTCGGACGCGCCCGAGCCGATCGCCACCGGCATCCCCGCCTCGCCGGGCGCCGCCTGCGGCCAGGTCGTCTTCGACTCCGGTCGCGCCGCCGGGACGCGCGTCCCGGTCATCCTGGTCCGCCGGGAGACCAACCCCGACGACCTGCCCGGCATGCTGGCCGCCGCCGGAATCCTGACGAGCAGGGGCGGCAAGACCTCGCACGCGGCCGTCGTCGCCCGCGGCATGGGACGCACCTGTGTGTGCGGCGCGGAGGGCATCGAGGTCGACGCCGAGCGCCGGATGCTGCGCGCCGGAGACGTGGTCGTGCGCGAAGGCGACGTCATCTCCGTGGACGGCACGACCGGCCGGGTGTACCTCGGCGAGCTGCCCGTGGCGCCTTCGCCCGTGGTGCGCTACTTCGAGGGGGAGCTGGACGCCGGGTCGGGACCGCTGGTCTCGGCGGTCCACCGGCTCGTGACCCACGCCGACGCGATCCGCAGGCTCGGGGTGCACGCCAACGCCGACACCCCCGAAGACGCGGCCCGCGCGCGGCGCTTCGGCGCCACCGGGATCGGGCTGTGCCGGACCGAGCACATGTTCCTCGGTCCGCGGCGCGCGCTGGTCGAACGCCTGATCCTCGCCCAGGAGGAGCACGAGGTGCGCGCCGCGCTGGATGCGCTGCTCCCCCTCCAGCGAGCGGACTTCGTCCGCATCCTCGCGGCGATGGACGGCCGTCCCGTGACCATCCGGCTGCTCGACCCGCCGCTGCACGAGTTCCTGCCCTCGCTGGAGGAACTGGTCGCGCTCACCGCCGCCGCGCCGGGCGATCCACGGCTCGAATCCGACCGGGCCGTGCTGGCCGCGGTACGGCGCATGCACGAGAGCAACCCGATGCTCGGACTGCGCGGCGTCCGCCTGGGACTGCTGGTGCCGGGGCTGTTCGCCATGCAGGTGCGCGCGATCGGCGAGGCGGCCGCGGAGCGGGCCGCGGCGGGCGGCGATCCGCTGCCTGAGATCATGGTGCCGCTGGTCGGGGACGTCCGGGAACTGGCGATGGTGCGCGCCGACTGCGAGCGCGTCCTGGCCGGGATCGACGGCGTGCCGGCCATCCCGATCGGAACCATGATCGAGGTGCCCAGGGCCGCGCTGACCGCCGGCGAGATCGCCGGCCAGGCCGAGTTCTTCTCCTTCGGCACCAACGACCTCACCCAGATGACCTGGGGCTTCTCCCGTGACGACGTGGAGGCGTCGATCTTCCCCACCTACGTGCGGCTCGGCGTGTTCGAGGAGTCCCCCTTCGAGACCATCGACCGCTCCGG
Source organism: Sphaerisporangium sp. NPDC049457 (assembly GCF_055586705.1). Taxonomy (NCBI): domain Bacteria; kingdom Bacillati; phylum Actinomycetota; class Actinomycetes; order Streptosporangiales; family Streptosporangiaceae; genus Sphaerisporangium; species Sphaerisporangium sp. NPDC049457. The sequence goes on from NZ_JBVJHR010000003.1 coordinate 21,602, forward strand.
CATCGGACGGCTGGTCGCGATGGCCGTCCAGGAAGGCCGGGACGCCCGGCCCGACCTGCGGATCGGCGTCTGCGGCGAGCACGGCGGCGACCCGGCGTCCGTGCGGTTCTTCCACCAGGCCGGACTCGACTACGTCTCCTGCTCGCCGTTCCGGGTTCCGGTGGCCCGGCTGGAAGCCGGCCGGGCGGCGCTCCCGCCCCCCACGTGAGCGAGCGACGCGACGGCACGGCGCCTCCTCCAGGCGATCCGCTGGAGGAGGCGCCGTGCCGTCCGTGAACCGCCGCCGCCCGCCTTGGTGTGCGCCGGCGGTTCACAACTCGCGGCTCCCGACACTCGTGGGGTCCGAGTCTCACGGTGTCCGAGTCTCGTGAAGGCCGTCCGGCCGGCGCGTCCATCGCTATGCCAGCGGCACTCGCCAGCTAAGACGCGTCCCTCCCTGTTCGGGGGAGGTGACCGTGAAGGATCCGCCGAGCCGCTCCGCGCGTTCTCGCAGATTGCGCAGGCCGCTGCGCCGTCCTCCTTCTGAGACGCCGATCCCGTTGTCCTCCACGACCACGGTCAGCCATCCGTCATCGATGCGGGTGGTCACCGCCGCCTGTGAGGCCTTGGCGTGGCGGACCACGTTGGACAACGCCTCGCCCAGCACGGCGAGCGACTGCTCGGCCAGCTCCGGGGACACGTCATTGTCCAAGTGGCCTTCCATGCTGAGCCCGGGCATGTAACCGAGGTGCCCACGCGCGGCCTCCACCGCCTGCACGATCTGGGCGCGCAGGCTCGGCGCGCCGGACCCGCGAGGCGTCTGGAGGGCGAAGATGGTGGATCGGATCTGCCGGATGGTGCCGTCCAGCTCGTCGATCGCGCTCCGCAGCCGTGTGGAGGCCTCGGGGCGTTCCACCAGACGGACCGCACTCATCAGCGTCATGGCGACCGCGAACAGCCGCTGGATGACCACGTCGTGCAGATCCTTGGCGATGCGGTCACGATCCTCAAGAAGCCCGAGCCGCTCGGCGTCCTTGCGCCGTTCGGCCAGCTCCAGGGCGACGGCCGCCTGCCCAGCGAAGGTGTGCAGCGTGCGCAGTTCCGAGTGCGTGTACGGCATGCGTCCCGGCCGCTTGCCCAGCAGGAGCACACCACGGGTGGCGCCCGGCGCGCCGAACGGCACGGCCGCCACCGGGCCGACCGGGACGGACTGGGCGAGGGCGATCAGGACCTCGGCCTCAGCGTGGGTCTCCGCCACCTGCGGCTCACCGCTCACGAAGGCCTGCCCCGCGAGCGACCCGAAGACCTCCGCGGTGGTGTACCGCCTCTCCTCCTGGCCGTTCCCGATCACCAGGCGGAAGGTGTCCTCGTCCTCGCCGGGCAGCAGGAGGGCGACCACGTCCGCGTCGGCCATCTCCCAGGCCCGCCGCGCCATCAAGTCCAGTACCTCGTGCGGGTCGGCTCCCGACAGCAGCAAGGTGGTGATCTCCGAGGACGCCTCAAGCCAGCTCTCCCGGCGTCGGGTCTCCCCGTACAGCCGGGCGTTCTCGATCGCCACGCCGGCGGCCGTGGCCAGGGCGACCACGATCGCCTCGTCCTCCTGGTCGAACTCCCCTCCCCCTCGCTTCTCGGTCAGGTAGAGGTTGCCGAACACCTCGTCCCGGACCCGGACCGGCACGCCGAGGAAGCTCCCCATCGGCGGATGGCCGGGTGGGAAGCCGTAGGACTCGGGGTGCTGGGAGATGTGGGACAGCCGCAGCGTCTGCGGCTCCTTGATCAGCAGCCCGAGCAGTCCCAGGCCGTGCGGCCAGTGCTCGATGCGGGCGATCTCCTCCTCGCCCAGGCCGACGGGGACGAACTGCACCAGGGTGTTCTCCTCGCCGATCACGCCCATGGCACCGTAGGTGGCGTCGACCAGGGTCGTGGCCGTCTCCACGATCCGGTGCAGGACGGTCTCCAGATCGAGATTGCTTCCCACCGAGACGACCGCGTCCAGCAATCCGTGCACGCGGTCGCGGGTGGCCAGCACGGCTTCCAGCCGTACCTGAAGTTCGGACAGCAACTCGTCGAGCTGCATGCGGGGAACCAGCGAACGCGCCTCATCCTCGGTCATGCCAGCAGTGTGGCATCAGCACCGGCATGAGTGCGCAGCCCCGAAATGGCGGCTTTCGCAGGGCAGGCGCTCCCGGGGAAGCCCGCGGGTCGGAGAAGAACGGCGGGTCAGGGCCGGACCACGGCCACAGGACAGAACGCGTGGTGCAGGAGCGCGCGGCTGACCGAGCCGAGCAGGAGTGCGCCCACACCGCTTCGGCCATGGGAGCCCACGACGACCAGGTCCGCCGTCTTGGACGCCCGGGTGAGCGCGTCGACCGGGTGCGCGCAGAGCACGTCCTCGATCACCGTGACGTCGGGGTACTTGCCGCTGAGCGTGGCCAGTTTCTCGGACACGACCTGCTGTTGCGCCAGGCGGATCTCATCCATGTCGTAGGCGATGGCCGGAGCGTAGGCGTGGACGGGCACCTGCCAGGCGTGGACGGCACGAAGGGCGGTGCCGCGCGACGACGCCTGCTCGAAGGCGTAGACCAGGGCGGGGTCGCATTCAGGAGAGTCGTCGATGCCGACCACGACCTCGCCGTCACCCGCGGTGGCGTCGGGGCGGACGACCACCACGGGACCGCGGGCATGGCCCGCGACGTGGGTGCTCACCGAACCCATCAGCGCTCCCGCGAACCCGCCGAGACCTCTGCTGCCGACGACCACCTGCGTGGCGTCCTTCGCCTGCTCACACAGGACCGCGGCAGGGTCGCCCTCGACGATCTCGGTCGTCACCACGACCTCCGGCCGGCGTCGCCGAGCGCTCGCCTCGGCCTCGGTGAGCACGCGCTCGGCGCCGCGGATCAGCGCGTCACCGATCTCAGGAGGAGCCGGATACCTGGCGACGTTGTACGGCCAGCGCTCCACCACTGAGACGATGTGCACGGGAAGCTTCTTGCGGGCGGCGTCGTCCACCGCCCAGCCCAGGGCCGCGGCCGCCGCGGGCGAACCGTCGGTCCCTACCACGATCTTGCTCGACATGATTCCTCCTGTTCCCGCTCGTCCGCCCAGCGGACGAGGCGTCATCTCCGTGACGCGCTATGAACCGGTCCGCTTGGGGGTGTCGTCCTCCGCGTAGCCGATCTCGTCCACCACGTCGACGACCCCGCTCACCCGCTGGGTCATCCGCACGGCGATCCGTGCTTCGCTGCGCAGGCGCATGCGGCCGGTGAGGGTCACCACCCCGCGGCAGGTCGTGACGTCGACGCTGGAGGTGTCCACCCACAGGGAGCGGGTGAGAACGTCCTCGCGCACCTCGCGTGAGATGTCCTCGTCGCTCCGGACGAACACCTTCAGCAGGTCGTGGCGGCTGACGACGCCCAGCATTCTGCCGGTGTCATCGGTGACGGGGAGTCGTTTCACTCCGTGCTCGTCCAACAGCCGGGCCGCGGTCACGACCGTGGCGGACGGCGCGACGGTGTGCACCGGGGTGCTCATCAGATCCGCGGCGATCTCGCCGTGCGCCTTCTCCTCCGCCTTCCTGCCGTGTGCTCCGAACTGGTCACGCAGACGGGCGCGCAGCGGCGGCCGATAGCCTTCGCGGTAGAACTGGTCGCGGAACTCCTCCTTGCGGAGCAGGTCGGCTTCGGAGACGATCCCGACGACGCGGCCTTCCGCGTCGACCACGGGGACCGCGCTCACCTCACTGGCGATGAGCAACTCGGCGATGTCCTTGAACGGCGTGTCCTCGTCGACCGACGCGACATCCGTGGTCATGACGTTCCGCACCTTCATCTTCATGACGATCTCCTCCCACCCCGATCTCCCCGTTCGACTTCACCTCCATCCCATCTCCAGGGCGGCCCACGGCAAAGAAGGCGGAAGTCCTCTGGGGCAAGGCCTTAGGGCTCGGGCCGGATTCACCCGCCCTCGAAGGGCGCGCCTCGCCTCGTTCTCGTGCCGCCGGCGGAACCGGGTGTTCGAACCGGGCCGGTCCGCAGCTCGGCGGGAGGGCGGCGCGGAGCGCGAGGCACGAGCGGTCCGTAGCCGAGCCTGATGATCATCTGCGGGTGGCCGCGGCGGTGACGCGGATCAAGGCGGTGGTGCATGTCGCGCAGATCCAGCGGCTGATTGAGGAATGAGGCGGACACACCGTGCGCGCTCGCCAGCAACAGCACCCGCTGCAGGGCCTGCCCTGCGCGCAGCCAGTCGGCGGGGCGGTCTCCCGGGGTGGTGAGCACCACGATCTGCGGGCGGCGCTCGAAACGCTCGGCGGGCCGGTTCAGATGCGTCCCGAAGTCACGGACCACGGCCGCGTCGCCGATGGCGCGCGGGCCCATGACATAGAAGGGCAGGCCGTCGGAGTGAGCCCCACTCATCGTCCACGCTCGCAGCTCGGCCTGGTAGTCGTGATCCCCGGCCAGCTCCTCCTCGGCCATCGCGACATAGTCCAGCAGGTCCGCCGAGCCCAGCTCTCCCAGCAGGACCAGGTTGGCGCCCTCTCTGGACGCCGCGATCCGCAGGTCCGCCAGCACCCATGGAGGTACCCGCCTGTCGTCGAACGGCTCGCGGTTGGTGCGCCGCTTGTCGATGTTGGCGTACAGCACCTGCTCCGCCGGAGTGGGCGGGCCGCAGTTCGACATGTGGACGACCGCCAGCAGCCGCTGCTCCTCCGATGGGTCGGGCAGCAGCCACGTGACGGGCTGGAACCCGGCGACCCGGACGGCGAGGCGCAGGTTGAACAGCGCTGCGCCGCAGCTCACGCGCATGGAGCGGCCACGCGGGTCGGCTCTTCTGAGCCGCCGGTCCGGGTCCGCGAGCAACTCGATCGTCTCTCCCGCGATCCGGAAGCGCCACGGCTGGGTGTTGTGAATCGAGGGTGCCCGACCGGCCGCGGCGAGCAGCCAGCGGACACCGAGTTCGGTGTCGGCGGGGAAAGCCATGACGCGCCTCCTTCATCGGCCCTCCGAGGTTCCCGTCACCGTCCGGCGGGTGGCAGAGCCGAAAGTCCCGCCGCGACCGGGACGTCCAGCCGGCGGGCGCGAGCCGTACGGCACTGCTCGCGAGGGCGGCGAGACGGTGTGCTTGGGGCGGAACGAACAGTGACCCGCGATGAAAGGGCCAGCCATGGCACTCACCCAAGGACGCCACCAAGGTGACGCCGCCCCCCGCACCCCCGCCCTGGACGCCGACCGCCCGCGGACGCGACGACCCGTGGTCGACTACGTCTTCGCCGTCGCCCGCATCGCGATCGGCTGGATATTCCTGTGGGCCTTCCTGGACAAGCTGTTCGGCTGGGGCTTCGCCACTCCGGCGAACCGCGCCTGGATCAACGGCGGCAGCCCCACCACCGGATTCCTCAAGGGCACCACCGACCACGCCTTCGGCGGCCTGTTCACCGCCCTGGCGGGTCAGGTCTGGGTCGACTGGCTGTTCATGCTCGGGCTGGCGGGCATCGGCACCGCCCTGATCCTGGGCGCCGGCATGAGGATCGCCGCGACCACCGGCGGGCTCCTGCTGCTGTTCATGTGGGCTGCCGAACTGCCCCTCGCCAACAACCCCTTCGTGGACGACCACATCATCTACGCCATCGTGCTGGCCGGCCTCGCCCTGGCAGGCGCCGGCAACACCCTCGGCATCGGCGCATGGTGGAGCGGCACCGCACTGGTGAAGCGCCACCCCGTCCTGAAGTAGCCCCCATGACCGCTCACGGCGTCCGCTCCTCGACTCAAGGAGCGGACGCCGACGCGTGCGGCCGGCGTACCCGGACGGCGGCAGCCGGACGGACGGATCCGTGAGCCTCGCGCACACCGGCAGGACGTCGGCGCCGAGGTGTGCGACGTCAGCGGACCGTGGTCACAGCAGTCCTCTCTTCATGAGGTTCGCCATGAGGTCGCGGACGCCGAAGTCCCAAGGCGCGCAGTCCTCGGCGTGCTGGACGCGGTTGACCAGGGTGCCGAGCGCGGGGGAACTGATCCTCACCACATCGCCGGCCTTGTGCGTGAACCCCTCGCCCGGGTGGTCGCGGTCCTGGATGGGCGCGAACATCGTGCCGAGCATGAGGACCGCGCCATCGGGATACTGATGGTGCGGGCCGATCAGTTGCCGCACCAGCTCTTCCGGATCGCGTGAGATCCGCGCCATCTCCGAGACCGCCTCAAGGCGGAAGCCGTCCTCGCCTTCGATGTCCAGCCGCACCGCGAGACCGCGTACCCGGTCCAGGTCGAACCGCTCGTCGAAGAGCCGGACGAGGGGACCGAGCGCGCACGACGCGTTGTTGTCCTTCGCCATCGGCAGCAGAAGCGCGGAGCGGCCCTCGACGTCCCGGAGGTTGACGTCGTTGGCGAGCGTCGCGCCCACGATCCGGCCGCTCGACTGGACGACGAGCGACACCTCGGGCTCCGGGTTGTTCCACGTCGAGGCGGCGAGCACCCCGACGGGCACCGCGGTTCCCATGGCGGAGAGGACCTGGCCCTTGGTGAAGATCTCGGCGTCCGGGCCGATCCCGACCTCCAGGTACTGGCTCCAGAGGCCCTCGGCGACGAGCATGGTCTTCAGCCGCGCCGCCTCCTCGGAACCCGGCGACAGGTCGTGGAGGTCGGCGCCGGCGCCGGCGAGCATCCGCCGGCGGATGTCCGCCGCGAGCGCCATGTCGCCGCCGGCCCTCTCCTCGATGACGCGTTCGATCATCGAGACGGCGAAGGTCACCCCGGCGGCCTTGAGCGCCTGGAGGTCGACCGGTGCGAGCAGCCAGGGCCGTGTACGGTCCCGGTTCGCGGCCCCGGTGTTGGCGAGCACGTCCGCGAAGCCGCCGACAGGCCGGCCGTCGAGCCCGGAGACCACGGCGGCGGGTTCCGGCAGCTCACAGATGTCGCGGACCGTCGGGAAGTCCGCGCTGATGTCGATGACCTGTCCGTCGCGGACCACGACGGGTGAGGGGCCTTCGACGAGGGGATCCCAGATCCGGCCGATCAGCACACCGTCCGCCGCGTCGTCCGGCAGCGCGTCCGCGGCCGTCCCGAACCAGGCGGCCTCGGCGGCGAGCTCGTCGGGCGATGCCTGATTCATTTGCCGTCTCCCAGATTGAAGAAGGACCGCTCGTCCGCGGGCCGGATGTCGAAGACGGCGTCCTGGAACATCCGCAAGGGGTGGGGGGTGAAGGGATGCCGCGCGATCGCCTCGAGATCGAGTTCGATGCCGAGGCCGGGCCCGGTGGGGATGAGGATGTCGCCCTCCTCCGTCAGTACGAGTCTCTCGTTGGTGATCTCCGGGCGCCATGGGACGTCGGTCGCCATGATCTCCAGGTAGCGGAAGTTGGGCAGGGCGGCCCCGAGCTGCAGCGTCGCCGCGGTGCTCAGCGGTCCGCTGGGGTTGTGCGGCGCGAAACCGACGTAGCCGGTCGCGGCGAGCGTCGAGATGAAGGCCAGCTCGGCGATGCCGCCCGCGTGCGTCACGTCGGGCTGGACGAAGTCGACCGCCTGACGGGCGAGCGCCGGTGCGAAACCCTGCCGTCCGAACCATCGCTCGCCGGCGGCGATGGGCACGGGCGAGGCCCGGCGGATGTCGACGAGAGCGTCGAGGTTGTCCGGGGGGCAGGGTTCCTCGAACCACACCGGGTCGAACTGGGCGATCTCCCGCGCGACCTTGACGGCGTGGGTGACGTCGAACCGGCCGTGGCCCTCGATGAAGAGCTCGACGTCGCGCCCGACGGCGGAGCGGACGGCGTCGATCTGCGCGAGCACGCGGTCCAGCTGCCGGGTGGTGATGGTGAGGTCGTAGTTCTCGAAGGGGTCCCACTTGAGACCGCGAAAGCCGCTGTCGACGGTCCTCCTCGCGGCGGCCGCGTAGTCCTCGGCCGTGACGGAGCCGGAGAACCAGCCGTTGGCATAGGCGCGTACCCGGTCGCGGGTGGCGCCGCCGAGCAGCCGGGAGACCGGGACGCCGAGCTCTCGTGCCGAGATGTCCCACAGCGCCATTTCGAGCGAGCTCAGCGCGGTCATGATGACCGGGCCGCCTCGCCAGTACCAGTCCCTCGCCAGCTCGTACAGGATGCCGGATATGCGGGTGGGGTCCATCCCGGTCACGGCTTCGGCCAGTTCGGCGATGGCGCCCTGGACGGCGCGTTCCTTGCCCTCCAGGGTCGCTTCGCCCAGTCCGGCGATTCCCTCGTCCGTCGAGACGCGGACGATCACCAGGTTGGTGCGGTAGAAGTCGACGACCAGGGTGTCGACTGAGGTGATCTTCATGCTCTGGCTCAGCCCTTAACTGCGCCGGCGGTCATGCCGGCCACCACGTACTTCTGCACGAACAGGTAGAAGACGACGGCGGGCGCCGTGAACATGAAGGCGACCGCCATGACCGTCTGGATCGGGGTGCCGAGTTCGCCGATGAAGTTGGCGATGCCGACCGACGCCGGCTGCATGCCGGGGGTGAAGATGAACGTCACGGCGAACACGTACTCGTTCCAGGCGTGGAAGAACGCGATGACCGCGGTGGCGGCGAGCGACGGGGCGATCAGCGGCACGTTGATGCGGGTGAGCACGGTGAGCGGTCGCGCTCCGTCGACCCGCGCGGACTCCTCCAGTTCGCGAGGCAGGCCGTCGATCGCGCCCTTGAGGATGAGGGCGACGATCGGCAGGACGAAGGCGGAGTTGACCAGGATGAGCCCGCCGAGGGAGTCGAGGAGGTCGAATCGCCGGAAGAGCGCGAACAGCGGCACGACCATGAGGGCCTCGGGGAGCATCTGCGTGAACAGCAGCACGACGGTCACCAGGGCCTTGCCCGCGAACGAGAACCGCGAGAGCGCGTAGCCGAGCGGGATCCCGAGGCCGATCGACAGGACCGTCGTGCCTGCGGCGATCACCAGGCTGTTGCGCAGCCAGGTCGTCGCCTTGCCCTCGGCCAGCGCGTCGATGAAGACCCCGAACTGCGAGAAGTCGGGGACGAGCCGGGCCTTCTCCGCGAAGAGCTCTGAATTGCCCGACAGCGCGGTGACGAACATCCAGTACAGCGGGAAGACGGCGAGCCCGAGCACGACGAGAACGGCGGTGATCCGCAGGGTCAGGCCGACGTGGGGCAGTCTCATCAGCGGGCCTCCCTCTCGGCGGCACGGGTGACGAACCGGCTGCCGGCGATGACGATGAGCGAGATGACGACTCCGACCATGCCGACGGCCGCCGCCGAGCCGAGTTGCTTGGAGTCGAAGGCCTGGCTGTAGAGGTCGATGACCAGCGTCTCGGTCGCGCCGACCGGACCGCCCTTCGTCATGAGCCAGATGAGCTCGAACCGCCGCAGCGACCAGATGGTCATGAGGACGGCGAGCAGGCCGACGGTCGGCTTGATCACCTGCCAGGTGACGGCGCGGAAGGTCCACCACCTTCCCGCACCGTCCATCGTCGCGGCCTCGGTGAGGTGCGGGGGGACGGACTGCAGCGCGGACAGCAGCACCACCGAGGTGAACGGGAACAGTTGCCAGATCGTCGTCGCGAGGACCGCCGGAAGGGCGTATCGCGGGCTGTCGAGGATGGCGCCGCCCGGGACGCCGAGGCCGACCGCGTCCAGGAACCGGTTCACGATCCCGTAGTCGGGGTTGAGCATCCAGATCGCGATGAGCGCGACCGCGATGCCGGGCGCCGCCCACGGAATGGTCACCAGTGCGCGCGCCAGCCCCCGGCCGCGGAAGCCCTTGTTGAGGAGCAGGGCGACCGCGAGCCCGGCTCCCACGGCGGCGACGACGCACACGACGACGTAGACGAGGGTGACGAGCAGGGTGTGGCGGAAGTCGGCGTCGCCGAAGATTCGGGTGAAGTTGTCCAGTCCCACCCAGGTGCTGCGTGTGGGGTTGAGCAGTGAGGTCCGGGTGAAGCTCAGGTAGATTTCCTGCGCCAGCGGGACGACCTGGAACACCAGGATGAAGAGGGCTGCGGGGGCCAGGAAGAAGTAGGGCGTCCACTTGCTTCCCAGCGGGCTGCCTCGACGCCGGGTGCCGGATCGAGGCCCTGTGATCTGCTGCTGTTCCAGCACGGTCATCGAGTTCGGTCCTTCGAAGGTAGGACGCCGCCGGCGGGAGATTCCGCCGGCGGCGTCGTCCGGTCAGCCGACCAGTTCGGACGCCTGCTGCTGGGCGCGGTCCAGGGCGGTCTTGAGGTCGGTCGTGCCCTGGAGCGCCGCGATGACGTTCTGCACGACGACCTTGCGGATGTCCGGCGTCTTCGCCTCGAACCCCTGGACGATCTGCGGCAGGCTGGTCTCGGTGAGACCGTCGAAGACGGTGAGGAACGGCGTCTTCTCAAGCTGCTCAGGGCTTCGCTCGGTGACCGTCGCCACACTGCTGGCGCCGAGGATCTCCTGCAGCTTGACCTGGTTGGCCGGCTCGAGCGCCCACTTGATGAAGGTGGCCGCCGCCTCCTTCGCCGGGCTCGCCTCGTTGATGACGATGGGGGCGAGAATCGCGCCCTGCTTGCGGACCGGGAACGGGATGGGGGCGACGTTGAAGTTCAGGTCGGCGTTCTGACCGCGGGTCGCCGTCACGTAGCCGCCGTTGTTGAGCTCCATGCCGACCTTGCCCTCGGCGAACATGCGGCGGAACGTCGCCGCGTCCGCGCCGCGCGGGATCACCTTGGCGTCGTACAGGTCCTTGTACGCCTGCAGGCCCTTGAGGTTCTCGGGCGAGTTGATCGTCAGCTTCGTGCCGTCCGACCACGCGCCGCCGAAGCCGTAGACGTAGTTGAAGATGTCCTGCCACACACCGGCTTCCTCGGCCTCCGTCTGGCGGAACGCCAGGCCGTAGGTGTCCCCCTTGGTGAGCTTCTTCGCGGTGTCGACGAACTCTTCGTAGCTCGCCGGGGGCTTCGGGATCAGGTCGGCGTTGTAGAACATCGCGTAGTTCGACGCCTCGAAGATGATCCCGTGACGCTGGCCGTCGTGGACCATGAACTGGTCCGGCTGCTTGAGCAGGTTGTACTTGCTGACGTCGATCAGGTCGTTGAGCGGCGCGATGAGGCCGGCGTCCGAGGCCGACTCGAACTCGGGCATGTCGAAGCGGATCAGGTCGGGCCCTTTTCCGCTGCCCATCTGGGTCAGGATGGTCTGGCCGAAGGTCGGGTACGGCACCGCCGCGGCGGAGACCTGCACCTTGCTCTGGCTCTTGTTGAACTCCTCGAGCCACTTCGTGAGCAGCGGCCCGCGGCCCGGATCGCCGAGGGTCGAGGCGGCGAACGTCAGCTTGGCCACGCCGCCTTCGGCCCCACCGCCGGAGCCACCGTCGGAGCCGCAGCCGGTCAAGAGGGCGACGGCCATAGATGTGACGCCGGCCGCCGCGATCATGCTGCGGCGAAAGCGATGCAGCCTCATTTTGTTACTCCATAGTAATAACTGATTACTTCCCCGAAACCATGCCGGAATTGCAACGATCGTAGCGACATGTGCAACGCTGTCAAGTGGCGGTTGCGCATCTCACGAGATACATTGCAAGGTATGCAACGCAAGGAGGATGGTAAGTGGCGCAAGCGATCCAGCGCGCGATCAACCTGATCCGCTTGACGGCGGAGAGTCCGCTGACACTCTCGGAGGCCGCGGACGTGCTCGGCGTCCACAAGTCCACGGCCCTCCGGATCCTCCAGACGCTGGAGACCGCACGGTTCGTGCGCAGGACGGGGGCGGGGACGTACGTGTTCGGCAGCGGGCTCATCGAACTGTCGGAACTCGCCCTCGGCTCGATGGACCTGCGTCAGCTCGCGTCCGCGCACCTGCGCGCGCTTCAGCGGCAGACGGGCCATACCGTGCACCTGGCACAGCTCACCGGCGACGAGATCGTCTACGTCGACAAGGTGGACAGCCCCGCGTTCGACGCGGTGAAGCTGCCGTCACGGGTCGGCCGAGCCGTCTCGATCTACGCGAGCGCCGTGGGCAAGGTGATCCTCGCCCACCTCTCCCAGGAGGAACGCGATCGCCTGCTCTCGCACGTCACCTTCGAGCGGTACACCAGCACGACCTTCGCCGACCGCGAGTCCCTCGACGCCGAACTCACCCGCGTCGCCGAGCGCGGCTGGGCCATCGACGACGGCGAGCACGACGCCTACGTCATGTGCGTCGCCGCACCGGTCAGGGATTCGCGCGGACGGGTCATCGCGGCGGTCTCGCTCACCGCGATCGAGGTGATCGCGAGCTTGGACCAGCTCAAGGAGAAGCTTCCGCTCCTGCTGGAGACCTCGGCACTGATCTCCCAGGAACTCGGCTTCACCCCCGAACCCTCCCCCGCGACCCCGGCGACCTGAGGCGCCCTGTCGTGGCGCCTCCGCCGGGAGGCGCCACGGCAGGAGCCCATCGGCTCGGGTTCCGCGCGTGGCCCCCGAGCGGTCTCCGTTCGCGCCGCGGGAAGGCCGTCAGAACACCATGGCGAGCAGGTCGGCGAACAACTCCTGTTCGTCGATCTCAAGCCCGCGGCCGGTGAACCACGTGGCCATGTTGTGGCAGTCGCGCATCAGGAAGTCCATGCCCTTCGGGTTGCCGACGATGTCGACGACCTGGGGCAGGTCGATCATCACGATCCGCTCGGCCTGCGCGAGGACGTTGTACGGCGAGAGGTCGCCGTGCGCGAGGCCCGCGCGGGCCAGTTCGCGCATGCCGTCGCGGAGCTGCTCGAAGTACACGCCGAGCAGCTCCTTCGACGGCCGGACCTGGGCGAGCCGGGGCGCGGCACCGCCCTCGCCGTCGTCGATGAACTCCATCAGCAGCTCGGTGCCGTCCACCTGCACCGGATACGGCACCGGGACGCCGGCCTTCCACAACCGGTTGAGGGCGTCCCATTCGGCGTACGCCCACTGACCGGCCGCGACGCCGCGGCCGTGCGCGGTCTTCTTCGCCATCGCCCGGCCGTCGCGGCTGTTGCGGGTACGGCGGCCTTCGACGTAGGACGCACTGCGGTGGAAGGACCGGTGTTCCTCGGTGCGGTACCGTTTCGCGGCCAGCAGCGAGGACCTCGCCGGGTTGTCGCCGATGGCTTCGACGGCCCGTTCGAGCAGGAAGACGTCGGCTTCCTTGCCGGTCTTGAGGACGCCGAGCTCGGTGTCGATCGCGGCCTGATCCGTCACAACCCAGGACGGGCGTGGTTCCGGGCCGCGAGAACCGCGCTCGACCTCCAGCCAGGTGGACCAACGCTGATCAGGGCCCAGTTCCTCGTCGACCGAATGGAACTCCAGGACGAAGGCGTCGGCCGGATCTGATCGAGGCTGGTCACCGGTGAGATCGGACCAGCGGGAGTGGAGGTCGGCGGAGGAATCAGAAATCTCGTACTCGGAAGACAACGGGTGTGCTCCTGAACAAAGGGGTGGGACTGATGCGGACATGCCGCAGCACAGTGATGGCCATCCGTCAGCCCTCCTTAGTCCAGGCAGCGCTCGCCGCCGCTCGATCACCCCAGCATGCCCGCCCCTTCCGGACCCGCGCAACGCAATTACCGAAGCCGCGACCCCGCGGCCGGACTCACTCGGCGGACGCGTTCATCCAGGCCGAGCACACAGCTCACGGGGCGCCCCGCATCAGCTTAGATGGACTTTTTGGCCCATATGCGGGTCGGCCCCGTGCGCCATCCCACCTGCTTCCAGCCATCGGAAGGGAAGAGCGGGTTCGACAGAGTAGAGCGCCAGGCCGCGCTGGAGACAGCGTCATCTCGCGGACGCGGTGACCGATCCGGCCCGGTGTCACGGGCGGGTCAGATCGACAGTCCGAGATTTTGCAGGAGGGTGTAATGGACCATATAGTCCCATATCGGGACCAAGACCCCACCCACGACACCCCATCCATTGGGCCTCCGCCAGCAAAGGAGCCGACACTGTCATGAGCGACGACGCGGACACCGACGACTACGACGGCGGCCTCACGACCGATTCGCGAAGTCCTGGCGGGAACCACTCGACACCGTGCCGAGCGGCTGGTGAAGGCATATGACCGACGTGATATCGCTGGGCGCCGGTCGCGCATGGGTTCGGCGGCTTCTGACCTGTCGAGGTGGCATGCCGCTCCTTCCATGCCGACCCACGTGCTCCGTCCGGACTCGGTGCACCCTCATCGCGGCACTGTTCGCAATGAGCGTCCTTGTGGTGCTCGGCGCGACACTGGACCTGGCGATCCGCTCCCGCGTCCAGTTCGACGCCTTGCGCCTGGCCGAGCAGGTGGCGGGCCAGTGGAGCCCGGTCGCCCGCGACGGCACGGTGCCACGACCGATACCCGCCAGCCCACCCATCGACCTCATCCAGGTCGTGGACGTCCATCACCGGGTCCTGAACTCCAGCCGGGAGGCCTCCGCGACCGTGCCGTTGAGCCGGCTCCTGCCGCCGCCCGACGCCCGTTTCCAGCCGTACCGCGCGTGCCCGCCCAACGAGCGGTGCATCCTGCTGCAGGCCATCCGCCTGACTCCGGCGCCGGACGCGGGCGTCGTCTACGCCGGCATCCTGGAGCCGGACCTGCTGGCCACCCATCAGCTCGAGTACGCCATCGCGGCCGGGATCGTCCTGGTCACCGGCATCGCGGTCTGGACCGCATGGATGCTGGTGGGGCGCGCGCTGCGTCCCGTCGAGGCGATCAGGGCCCAGATCTCCCAGATCACGGTGAGCGACCTCAGCCTGCGCGTCCCGAGACCGCGGGGCAACGACGAGATCAGCCGGCTCGCCACCACCGCCAACCAGACCCTCAGCCGGCTTGAGGGTGCGGTGGAGCGACTGCGCCAGTTCGCCACCACGACAAGTCACGAGTTACGCACCCCGATCGCCGGGCTGCGCACGCAACTGGAGGAGGCGCTGTTCTACCCGGACGACGTCGACGCCCATGACGCGCTCCAGAGCGCGTTGACCACCGCCAACCGGCTGGAGGCGATCGTCAACGACCTGCTGCTGCTCGCCCGTCTCCAGGCCGCCGATCCGCTGCCCCTGGAGAAGATCGATCTCGGCGAACTCGTCGCCGCCGAGGTGAGCGCGCAGTCGTCGTCCGTGCCGATCAACGTCCACGCACCCGCCGGGCTGGAGATCCGCGGCTCGCGCATGCAGTTGATCCGCGTGCTGGACAACCTCCTGGCCAACGCTCTGCGGCACGCCGAGTCCGCTGTGGAGGTCAGCGTCGAGCCGTCCGGCGACGGGGTCGCGGTCACGGTGACCGACGACGGGCCCGGTATCCCGCCGGCGCAGCGCGAACGCGTCTTCGAACGGTTCGTCCGCCTCGACGACGGCCGCCGCCGCGACCCCGGCGGGAGCGGGCTCGGCCTGGCCATCTCACGTGACATCGCGCACAACCACCACGGCACCCTCACAGTCGAGGACTCGCCACGTGGGGCCAGGTTCGTGCTGTGGCTGCCTCGTCAACGCAGGTCCCGCCAGGCACATCGGGAGGCGGGCGCCTGACCCGCGCCAAAGCCGCAATTCCAGATAAGCGCATTAGCCGGACGGCGCGTACGGCGGGAAGAGCCGCTCGACGGCCGCGCTCATTCCAGGGCCTCCTTGGGCAGACCGTTTTCGAGGGACTCGATGACCCAGTCGGCCTTGGCCTCGGCGAGTTGGGCGGAATTGAACTTGTGGCTGGCCACCCCGACGCAGGCGACCCCGGCCGCGTGCGCGCCCGCCACGTCGTGGGGGGTGTCGCCGATGACCAGGCAGCAGTCCAGGTCCAGGTCCTCGCCGTAGACCAGGGAGGCCCGGCGCAACGCGATGCGGGTCACCTCGGCGCGGTCGTTGGAGTCTGAGCCGTAGCCACCGAAGGAGAAGAACCGGTTCAGGTTGGCGCGGTGCAGCTTGATGTGCGCGGCGGTCTCCAGGTTGCCGGTGATCAGGCCGACCAGGTAGCCCTTGTCGACCAGCCCGGTCAGCAAGTCCTCGACGCCGGGCAACACCTGGTAGTTTTCGGACTCCTCCACGGTTCGGCGCAGGTAGTGCAGGCGGCGTTCCAGGAGTTTGGCGAACTCGTGCCGTTCGGGCTTGCGGCCCAGTACCGCTTCGAAGGTCTTACGGCCCACGTCGGGGTCGGTCATGCCGGTGTCGGTGAACCTGCCGATGTCGGCGGGGATGCCGTACAGCTTGTCGAAGGCCAGGAGCCACGACCGGGCACCGGCCCCGCCGGTGGTGATCAGGGTGCCGTCGATGTCGAACAGCAGGGCCAGGCGACGGTGATCGAAGGTGTTCATCTGGCCGGCCGTTCCGCGTGCCCACCGAAGTCGCCGTGCTCGATCCCGCTGCGCACCATGGCGAGCTGGTTCGCCTGATCGGCCATGAGTAGTTCACGCTCCTCCGACTGCGGCCATTCCCGCGCGGGAGCCCACCGCTCGCATGTTCTCGACCGGCCGGCGCCGCCGGCCGGATGCCTCGGCGTACACCGTCACTGGTCTCATACCCACTTTAGCCGCGTGCACCAGAGACACCATTGCGGCCACCGCCCCGGGCTGAACCTGAGGTTGGGCACGAAGGCGAACTGTCTCGTGCCCGCTTGAAGAGCCGGCCCCGAAGCACCGCGTAGCGGCAATAGGCGGTGACCTCGACACCGATGGTGAAGTATGACCTCATACTGAGCCTTGGTTGATGTTTCGAGTCCTACACTGGGCGATATAACCGACTTTAGGCGAGGATTTCATGGAAATGCGCCGCCTCGGCGAAATAGTGCATACCGTGGGTATTTCAACTATTCGATATGGACTTGCGATAAACCTTCTGGAGATCGGGCGAATAAAATTCGAAGACTACGAGGTAGAAAATATTCGTCCCCTCGTGACCTCAAGCCCTCCGCTCTCGTGGCTCATCGCCAGACTGGGGGAGAAGAAGGTCGCCAGGTTGATCGGCGTCACTGAGATCGTTCTGGGCTCGTTGATCGGAGCGAAACCGATCGCGCCGAGAGCGTCAGCCCTCGGCAGCCTCGCCACCGTCGGCATGTTCGCCACCACCCTCAGCTTTCTGGCTACGACGCCCGGGGCGTGGCAAGAGACACGCGGGGAACCGAAGCTGTCCCTCGTCGGGCAGTTCCTGGTGAAGGACGTCGTGCTCCTCGGAGCCTCCTTGCTGACGGCCGCGGACGCTCTGCACGCCGCCGAGCGCCGGTAGCTCAGGGCCCAGAGGCCCTCGACCGGGTTCGGCTCTGGAGCGACACCGCGCAAGCGGCCGTCCGTTGGGAATAGAACCGGCCCGTGGAACGTCTGTACCTGCACGTCGGCTGCGAATACCGCACCCTGTTCACGAGTGACGCCGGCGACAAGTAAGGAGACGACGTGACCACCGAAAAGGCGATCCTCGCGGGCGGCTGCTTCTGGGGCATGGAGGAATTGTTCCGCCACCAGCCCGGCGTCGTGTCCACGCGCGTCGGCTACAGCGGCGGCGACGTCCCGAACGCCACCTACCGCGACCACGGCGGCCACGCCGAGTCCATCGAGGTCGTCTACGACCCCGAGGAGACCGACTTCCGCGCGCTGCTCGAGTTCTTCTTCCAGGTGCACGACCCCTCGACGAAGAACCGCCAGGGCAACGACATCGGCACCAGCTACCGCTCGGCGATCTTCTACACCAGCGACGAGCAGAAGCGGGTCGCCGAGGACACCATCGCCGACGTCGACGCCTCGGGCCTGTGGCCCGGCAAGGTCGTCACCGAGGTCACCCCGGCGGGCGACTTCTGGGAGGCCGAGCCCGAGCACCAGGACTACCTGCAGAATTATCCCAACGGCTACACCTGCCACTTCCCCCGTCCCGGGTGGAAGCTCCCGAAGCGGGCGACGGCCTGATATGTCCGGCGCGCGAACCCCGAGTCCGCGCGCCGGCCCGTATCGGGGAAAACGTGAGCGAGGTGAGCCCATGCGTGACTACCCCGAGGCGATCGCCGCGATCGGCCACGTCGAGCCCGTCCCGCGGCGGGTCCGCGCCGTGACCGGCGGGGCGACGGTGCTCGACACGACCCGCGCGAAGTACGTGTGGGAATGGCCGTACTACCCGCAGTTCTACATCCCGGCCGAGGACGTGACGCCGGGCGTGCTCGTCGACGAGGGCCACCCGGAGCGGCTCAAGCGCGGCACCGCGCGCCGCCAGTCCCTCAAGGTCGGGGACGAGGTGCGGCCCGCCGCCGCCCGCCTCTACGGCGAGGACGCCGTCGCGGGACTCGCCGATCACGTCCGGTTCGAGTGGGACGCCCTCGACGCGTGGTTCGAGGAGGACGAGCGGATCTTCGTCCACCCGCGCAACCCGTACACGCGCGTCGACGCCCTGCGCTCGACCCGGCACGTGCGCGTCGCCCTCGAAGGCCACACGCTCGCCGAGTCGTCGTCGCCGGTGCTGCTGTTCGAAACCGGCCTGCCGACGCGCTACTACTTCAACCGCACCGACGTCGACTTCATGAGGCTGGTGCCCACGAGCACGGTCACCGGGTGCCCGTACAAGGGCCGCACGAGCGGCTACTGGTCGGTGCGCGTGAACGACACCCTGCACCAGGACCTGGCCTGGACCTACGACTTCCCGACCGCGGCGCTCGACCCGATCAAGGGCCTGGTCTGCTTCTACAACGAGAAGGTCGACCTCTTCGTCGACGGCACCGAGATCCCGCGGCCGGACACGCACTTCTCCTGATGTGTCGCCTGAGGAACGTGATCTTCACGTCGGGCGGGCGGAGCACTCCGTTTTCATGCCTTTACCGCGACTTTCCGGCCCATGCGTAACATCGTCGTCCTCGCCGGGTAGGCAGTGCTGATGAGCACCACACCCATCGCCGACCTCGCGTTGGTGTCCGATCGCCATTCCGCCGGCCTGATCAGCAGGGATGGATCGGCCGAGTGGCTGTGCTTCCCCCGGTTCGACGGGCCGTCCGTCTTCGCCCGCCTGCTGGACGACGAGGCCGGGCACTGGGCGATCCGCCCGGCCGTCCCGTATGAGACGACGCGCCGCTACCTACCGGGGACGATGGTGCTGGAGACCACCTTCCGCACCGGAAGGGGCACGGTCGTCCTCACCGACGCCCTGCTCACCGGCCCGGACGACGGCGGCCACCGGCTCGGCGCCGGGGTGCCGCACCTGCTCGCCCGACGGGTGTCCGGCATCGGCGGCGAGGTGCCGATGGAGATCGAGTACCGGCCCCGGCCGGAGTACGGCCTGATCTATCCCATCCTGTCCGTCGTCGACGGCGGTGTGACCGCCCGTGGCGGCGCCGAGTGGCTCGTGTTGACCACGCCGGTCCCCCTCGGCATCGGCGACTGCACCGGATACGGCGTGTTCACGGTGCGAGAGGGCGAGACACTGCACTTCGGGATGCACCGCTCGACGCTGCAGGAGACTCCCGCGCGGGTGTGGGGCCAGGCGGAACTCGCGGCCCGGCTGGACGACACGATCATCGCCTGGCAGTCGTGGTCCAGCCTCCACCAGGGCTACGACGGTCCGTGGCGCGACCTGGTGCACCACAGCGGGCGGGTGCTGCAGGCGCTGTCCTTCCAGCCCAGCGGCGCGATCGTCGCGGCCGCCACGACATCGCTGCCCGAATGGCCCGGCGGCGAACGCAACTGGGACTACCGCTACACCTGGGTACGGGACGCGTCACTGACCATGGGCGCCCTGTGGGTCGCGGCCTGCCCCGACGAGGCGAGCGACTTCTTCGCCTTCCTCACCACCGCCGCCCCGTCCCTGGGCAAGGACCGCGCGCTGCAGATCATGTTCAGCGTCCGCGGCGAGCACGACCTGAGCGAGCGCACCCTTCCGCACCTGCGCGGCTGGCGCGGCAGCCGACCGGTACGCGTCGGAAACGGCGCGTGGAGCCAGCGGCAGATCGACGTGTACGGCGAGCTGCTCGATGCGGCCATGCGCCTCGAACGGCAGATCGGCGACATCGACGACGACGTCCGGCGCTTCCTCCTCGTCTGTGCCGACACCGCTGCCGAGCGCTGGGTGGAGAAGGACCACGGCATCTGGGAGATACGCGGGGAGCCGCGGCACTTCCTGTACTCCAAGCTCATGTGCTGGGTGGCGCTGGACCGCGGCATCGCCCTCGCCGGCCTCCTACGGGCGCAGGAGCGTGTCGAGTCCTGGCGGCGGACCCGCGCCGAGATCCGCGAAACCCTGCTGCGCGAGGGCTGGAACGACCGGGTGGGAGCGTTCACGCAGGCCCTCGGCTCGAACGAACTGGACGCCAGCGCCCTCATGGTGCCGATCGTCGGCTTCCTTCCCGCGAGTGACCCGCGGGTGCTTTCCACGATCGACGCCGTCGCCGACCGGCTCACCGACGACCAGGGCCTGGTCTACCGCTACCGCACCATGGACGGCATCGACGGCCTCGCCGGCGAGGAGGGCACCTTCCTGCTGTGCTCGTTCTGGCTGGCGCAGGCGCTCGCCATGTCCGGGCAGGTGGGCCGGGCCAGGGAGGCATTCGAGCTAGCCGCCGCGTACGCCAACGATGTGGGCCTGTTGTCGGAGGAGGTCGACCCCGCGAGCGGCGCGTTGCTCGGCAACTTCCCGCAGGCGTTCAGCCACATCGGGCTCATCAACGCCGCCTGGGCCATTGACGAGGCCGAACGGACCGCGCGGGCCGGCCGCGGGAACGGCGATGATCGGATGGCGTGAGGTCACCGCCGAGTTCGCCGGCACGGCGCCATGCCGCTGCTCGTCGTCAACGCGAGACTATATCGTCCAATAGGGTGCCGGTCCCAGGCACCCCACCAGACGAGGGCGTATCACCACGACTGTCAGACATACCGCTGGTATGCTAACCCGCCGATGCCTGCGGAGGCCCTCGATCGATGCCACGCCAATATTATCTGGACACTATAGTCCAGTTGGTTGACGCCGACCTGCGGGCGACCCCGTCCTCGCCGCGGTGAACCTCATCACCGGGTCCCTCGCTGACGATGCCGTCGCCATGGGTGGGCGCCACATCCGGCCGAGTGGAAGCACGGATGGCGGTGGAATCGCGGCTCCCCGCGACACAGCAGCCCGTCTGCCCCGCCGGGATGCCGAGCTAGAGGCAGATCAGGTGGCCGAGGCGGACCGTATAGTCCATGCGGCGGCGGCGGCTATGATCGAACAGGGTAGCCTGAAGCCTGTGAGCAGGCCGGAGAACGCACAGCCGGGGCCGAGGCTGACGCCACGTGGAGCTGCCACCCGCGCGCGCATCGTGGCGGCCGCTGTCGAGCTGATGTACATGAAAGGCGTGAACGCGACCACGCTGGACGACGTCCGGGCCGCGAGCAACACCAGCAAGTCCCAGCTCTACAACCACTTCCCGGACAAGGAGGAGCTGGTCCGCGCCGTCGTCGCGGCGCGCGCCGCGCAGGTCCTCGAGCGTGAACGCGGCCACCTTCAGCGCCTGAAGTCGTTCCGCGGCCTGGTCCGCTGGCGCAACGCGCTGGTGCAGCGAAACGCGTTGCAGAACGGCGCCTACGGCTGTTCGCTCGGCTCGCTGGTCGGCGAGCTCGCCGACCATGACGACCAGGCCCGCGCCACGCTCGCCGAGTCGTTCCTGGAATGGGAAGGGCTGCTCGCCGCCGGCCTGCGGCGAATGCGGGACAGCGGCCTGCTCAAGCCGGATGCCGACCCGGAGAAGCTTGCCACGGGTCTGATGGCCGCCTTGCAAGGCGGCTACCTCCTCGCTGAGGCCGCGCATGACGTCAAGCCGATGGAGATCGCCCTCGATATGGCGCTTGACCACGTGAAGTCGTTCCTCACGGCATGACGGCGTGTGCGCGGACGGAGCGAAGGGCCATGTCCCGAAGCCCGCGCAAGCTACCGCCGACCGTCCGGCTTCGTCGCCGTCGGCGAGCAGCTCAGCCAGGTCGCCCAGCGGGCGGATCCCGCCGCGCCGGCGCCGTACCCGATCGGGTGTGTGTTGCCGGACGACGACCTGCTCGCCACGACAGCCGCCGCTGACCTGGATCTTTGGCTGCTGATAG
Source organism: Sphaerisporangium sp. NPDC049457 (assembly GCF_055586705.1). NCBI lineage: Bacteria > Bacillati > Actinomycetota > Actinomycetes > Streptosporangiales > Streptosporangiaceae > Sphaerisporangium > Sphaerisporangium sp. NPDC049457. The sequence goes on from NZ_JBVJHR010000003.1 coordinate 43,497, forward strand.
CCTGCTGAGCAGGGGGAGTTATGGACGCTTTGTTCATCAACACGATCCGCGGCCTGTGTTTGGATGCGATCCAGCGGGCCGAGTCGGGGCACCCCGGTACGCCGATGGATATCGCACCGGTGGCCTACACGCTGTGGCAGCGGTTCTTGCGGTTCGATCCGTCCGATCCGATCTGGCCGAACCGGGACCGGTTCGTGCTGTCGGAGGGGCACGCTTCGGCGCTGTTGTGGTCGTTGCTGCACCTGACCGGTGTTCGCGCCGTGAACTCCGACTACGAGGTGCTCGGCCGGCCCGCGGTCACCCTTGATGACCTGCGGACGTTCCGCCGGCTCGACTCCCATGCTCCGGGCCACCCGGAGTACCGCTGGACGAGCGGGGTGGAGGCGACGACCGGACCGCTCGGCCAGGGTGTGGCGATGTCGGTGGGCATGGCGATGGCCGGCCAGTGGCTTGCGGCGCGGTACAACCGGAATGGTTTCCCGCTGTTCGATTTCGATGTCTACGCGTTGGCGGGCGACGGCTGCATGATGGAGGGGATCTCCGGCGAGGCCGCCTCCCTCGCCGGGCACCAGCGGTTGTCCAACCTGTGCTGGATCTACGACTCCAACCGGGTGACCATCGAAGGCCATACCGGCATCACCTTCACCGAGGACGTCGCGGCGCGCTTCATCGCATACGGCTGGAACGTCGCGACCGTCTCGGACGCGAACGACGTCGACCAGGTGGCCCGTGCGCTGCAGTCGTTCAAGGCCGAGCACGAGCGCCCGACGCTGATCGTCGTCCACAGCCACATCGGCTACGGCTCACCGCTTGAGAACTCACCGCGGGTGCACGGCGAGCCGTTGGGCGCCGATGCGGTCAGGGCGACCAAGCGTTTCCTCGGCATGCCACCGGACGCCGAGTTCTTCATCCCCGATGGGGCGTACGACTGGTTCGCCGAGGGGGTGGGGCGGCGGGGAGCGCAGGCCCGCGCCGTCTGGGAGGGGCGTCTCAAGGAGTACGCGAACCTCTACCCGGCGCTGGCCGAGGAGATCGAGCGCATCCAGCGCCGGGAGTTGCCGGACGGCTGGCAGGACGCGCTGCCGTCGTTCCCGCCCGACCCGAAGGGGCTGGCAACCCGTGCGTCGTCCGGGCAGGTGCTGAACGCGGTGGCGGAGGCCGTGCCGTGGCTGTTGGGCGGTTCGGCGGATCTGGCACCCTCGACCAAGACCCGCCTGACCTTCGCCGGGGACTTCCAATCCGATGATCGCAGCGGCCGCAACTTCCACTTCGGGGTCCGGGAGCACGCCGCGGCGGCGGTCGCCAACGGCATGGCGCTGACCAAGCTCCGCCCGTACTGGTCGTCATTCTTGATCTTCTCCGACTACGCCCGAGGCGCGATCCGGCTGTCCGCGCTGATGGAGCTGCCGGTCGTGCACATCTTCACCCACGACTCCATCGGCGTCGGCGAGGACGGTCCCACGCACCAGCCGGTCGAGCAGCTCGCCTCCCTACGTGCCATGCCCGGGCTGCTGGTCTTCCGGCCGGCCGACGCGAGCGAGGTCGTCGAGACTTGGCGTATCGTCGCCGGGCTGCGCCGGGAGCCGGCCGCGCTCGTTCTGTCCCGGCAGCCGCTTCCCACATTCGACCGGTCACGGCTGAGCGGCGCCGAAGGCGTCGCGAAGGGCGCGTACGTGCTCGCGGACGCCCCGGACGGGCAGATCGATGTCATCCTGCTCGCCACCGGCTCGGAGGTGGCGCTGGCGGTCGCCGTACGGGAGGAGCTGACCGCCGAAGGCATCGGCGCGCGGGTGGTGAGCATGCCGTGCTGGGAACTGTTCGACCGGCAGCCGCCTGAGTACCGCGACCGGGTTCTGCCACCGGAGGCGACCGCCCGGGTGGGCATCGAGCAGGCATCGACGCTGGGCTGGGACCGGTACGTGGGTCCCGGCGGCGCCATCGTCGGCATGCACACCTTCGGTGCGTCCGCGCCGCTCAAGCAGCTCCTCTCCAAGTTCGGCTTCACCCCGGAGATGGTGTCCCAGACGGCCCGCGAGCTGGTGAGAAGGCGCAAGGAGGATGCCGATGGGCGGCTCGCTCAAGGGTGATGAACTCACCGACGAAACCCAGCCGCGGCTCGCCCGCGACACGTCGACGAACGCGCTGATCCGCGACTACTGGAGGTTGAAGCAGACCTAGAGACGACCACTTGGGGGAACCATGGCAACGGACAGACCCATGCAACTGGGCATGGTCGGTTTGGGCCGGATGGGTGCCAACCTCGTCCGCCGGCTGATCCGCGACGGGCACGACTGCGTCGTCTACGACGTCGACGAAGACGCGGTCACCGCTCTGGAGACCGAGGGCGCGACCGGCGCCACGTCGCTCCGCGATCTCGCGGGCAAGCTGGAGCGGCCCCGGACCGTGTGGCTGATGCTTCCCGCCGGGATCGTGCAATCCACGCTCGACCAGCTCGTCGAGGTACTCGACGCAGACGACACGGTGATCGACGGCGGCAACTCCTACTACCGCGACGACATCACACGGGCCCACCAGCTCGCCGCCAAGCGACTCAACTACATCGACTGCGGCACCTCCGGCGGGGTGTGGGGGCTGGAACGCGGCTACTGTCTGATGATCGGCGGCGAGAACGAGCCCGTCGAGCGACTCGACCCGATCTTCGCGACCATCGCTCCCGGCACCGGAACCGCGGAGCCGACGCCGGGACGGACCCGCGACGGCACCGCCCCGCATGGCTACCTGCATTGCGGCCCGTACGGCGCCGGGCATTTCGTGAAGATGGTCCACAACGGTGTCGAGTACGGGATGATGGCCGCGATCGCCGAGGGCCTGTCCATCATCAGGCACGCTGACGCGGGGGCGAAGGAACAGACCGTCGACGCCGAGACCGCACCGCTTCGCGATTCCGATGCCTACCGGTACGACATAGACGTCGCCGAAGTGGCGGAGGTGTGGCGTCGCGGGTCGGTGGTGGCTTCGTGGCTGGTCGATCTGCTGGCCGACGCGCTGGCCCGGTCTCCGGAGCTTGCGGACTTCCGCGGGCGTGTCTCGGACTCAGGCGAAGGCCGCTGGACGCTGATCGCCGCGATCGAGGAGAGCGTGCCCGCGCCCGTGATCGGCGCGGCCCTGTTCGAGCGGTTCTGCTCGCGTGGGCTCGGCCGCTTCTCCGACGCGGCGCTGTCGGCGATGCGAGCCGAATTCGGCGGTCACGCGGAGAAGAAGGACCGCGTCTGAACGGCCACTCCTCGGCCAGCCGGATCGGCGTGTGGTGCGCCCGCTTCTCCTGTTCGCCGAGTTCGGCCACGATCGCCATCAGCTTGTCCTGATCGGCACAGAGGACGAGGACGACCTCATTCTCATTCGGCCGCGGAACGACGTCCGGAACACCGAAACGATCAAGTGGAGGGGCGGACGACGGTGGGGAGCCAGCGGCCCTCTTCGGTGAGCCGGTCGGCGCTGGAGGGCCCCCAGCTGCCACGTTCGTAACACTTCGGCGTGGATTCGGCGTCGAGGATGGGATCGACGATGCGCCATTGCTCCTCCACGGTGTCCTGGCGGGCGAAGTGGCGCGGGTCGCCGGAGAGCGCATCGGTGAAGATGCGTTCGTACGCGCTCTCCACGTGACCGAGCTCGCCGCCGAAGCCGACCGACACCGGCACCTCGCGAACCGCGTCGGCCTGTCCGGGTGCCTTGGCGAGCAGTTCGAACGTCACTCCGGGATCGGGTTCCAGGCAGAAACGCACGGCGTTGGGTTGCGGACGTTCGGCCTTGCCGGAGGCGAACAGCATGCGGGGTGGGCGGCGGAGCCGTACCGCGATCTCGGTGGTCGTGGCCGCGAGGGCCTTGCCGGTTCTGATCAGGAACGGCACGTCGGTCCAGCGCCAGTTGTCGATCCACAGCCGCACCGCCGCGTAGGTCTCGGTGGTCGACGTGGCGGCGACGCCCGGGGTGTCGAGATAGCCGGCGTACTGGCCGCGCACCATGTCCTCCGGATCGATCGCGCGGATCGCACACATCAGCCGCCGCTTCTCGCCACGTTCGCTTTCTGGACTGTGGTCGGACGGAGGGTCCATGGTCAGGTACGCCAGGACCTGCAGCAGATGGTTCTGCAGGACGTCGCGGACGGCGCCCACCGCGTCGTAGAACGCACCCCGGCCGGCGACGTCGAACGCCTCGGCCATCGTGATCTGCACGGAGTCGACATGATCGCGGTTCCAGATCGGCTCCAGCAGGCTGTTGGCGAAGCGGAACGCCACCAGGTTCTGCACCATCTCTTTACCGAGGAAGTGATCAACCCGCAGCAGCCGCTCCTCCGGGAAGTACCGGTGCAGCGCGGTGTTGAGCCGCCGCGCGGAGGCGAGGTCGTGGCCGAACGGTTTCTCCACCACCAGCCGCCCGCGGGCGTTCAGCCCCGCGGCGGTCAGCCGTTCGGCGATCGGCCCGAACAGTGCGGGGGGTACGGCCAGGTAGTGGACCGCGAACGCGTCGTCGGGGATGTGGCGCGCGATCTGCGAATACAGGCCTGGTTCGGTGACGTCGCCGGTCAACGGAACGAGCCTGTCGACGAACGCGCCGAACACCTCCTCATCGACCCGGCCGCAGGCGGCGGCGACGCTGTCGCGCACGTGCTCGCGCAACGCGCCCGGCTCCTGTGGCCCGCGATCCACGCCGATGACCGGGATGTCGAGTACGCCGCGGGCGGTGAGCCGATACAGCGCTGGAATGATCATCTTTTTGGCGAGGTCCCCGGCGATGCCGTACAGCACCAGGACCTGCCCTCGCGGAATATCCATGATTCCCCCAACTCGGGGCACTGGGCGTGCCTCGACGCCTAACGGTCGGCGCGACTGGGTATATCTGGGCATATTCGGTGCAGAGCTACATGCGCGGTCAGGCGGCCCGGTCATACGCATACCCACGAGCCATCGCATGAACCCGCCCGTCCGCGATCAACACGGGACATCGGATCGTACGGCCGATTGACGCAGGGCGGGCCACCACCGGCGTCGCCAGGGGGGCTGCCGTGCACGAACAACACAGGACACATCGCGTGGTCGTGGTCGGCTCGGGATTCGGCGGGCTGTTCGCGGTGCGGGAGCTCGGCCGGGCGCCTGTCGAGGTGACCATGATCTCGCGCACCGCGTATCACCTGTTTCAGCCGCTGCTGTATCAGGTGGCCACGGGGATTCTGTCAGAGGGATCGATCGCGCCGGCAACGCGTGAGGTGCTGCGACGGCAGCACAACGTCCGCGTGCTGACCGGCGACGTCACACGGATCGACCTCGCCGCCCGTACCGTCACGTCCACTACGCCGGGAAAGACCACGGTCACGCCCTATGACAGCCTGATCGTCGCTGCGGGATCCGGCTGTTCGTACTTCGGCCGGGACGACTTCGCCCAACACGCCCCCGGCCTGAAGACGATCGATGAAGCGCTCGCGCTGCGCGGGCGCCTGTTCGGCGCGTTCGAGCTCGCGGAGCTGGAAACCGACCCGGCGATGATCGAACGGTGGCAGACCTTCGTGGTGATCGGCGGTGGCCCGACCGGGGTGGAGATCGCCGGACAGATCGCGGAGCTGACCCGTCGTACTCTCCCCGGGGAGTTCCGCACCATCGATCCGGCCCGCAGCCGTGTCATTCTCTGTGAGGCGGGTCCAAGAGTGCTGCCCGCATTCGGCGAGCGCCTGTCCGGCAAGGCCGCGCGCGAGCTTCGGCGCGTGGGCGTGCAGCTACGGACGGGCACCAAGGTCGTCGGCGTGGACGAGCAGGGCGTGGACGTCGTCGCCGCGGACGGCACGCGGTCCCGCATCGGGGCCATGTCCAAGGTCTGGGCCGCCGCAGTGACCGCCTCACCGCTCGGCGCCCAGTTGGCCGCCCAATGCGGTGCGGAACTCGACCGTGCGGGCCGGATCGCCGTCGAACCCGACTGCAGCCTGCCCGGTCATCCCGAGGTATTCGTCGTCGGGGACATGATGTCCCTGGCGGGTCTGCCCGGGGTGGCTCAGGTCGCGATACAAAGCGGGCGGCACGCGGCCGCCGAGATTCTGCGGAAGCTGCACGGCGCGCCGACCCGGCGCCCGTTCCGTTACCGAGACAGGGGCAGCATGGCCGTCGTCGCCCGATTCAGCGCCGTGGCCAGCGTCGGCCGGCTCCGGCTTGCCGGCTTCCCGGCCTGGCTGATGTGGCTGCTGGTCCATCTCATCTACCTCGTCGGTTTCCGTAACAGGCTCTCCTCACTGCTGGACTGGGCGGTCACCTTCGGCGGCGGCGGCCGCTCCGAGCGAACCGTCACCCGCTCCGCCATACGCGGGCTCGCCCTTGAAACCCCACCGCACTCGGCCTCAGATCACCGTTCGGCGCATCTGACCGAAGGCCGATCGAGATGACGGGATTGTTCCCTTGATCTGGACGGGGCGCACCAAGGCGAGGGTCTGCGCGATGGTCCAGGCGTCGGGGGCAGGGACGGGTTATGAACGGGCCAGGGGAGGAAGCAGATCAGAGGGTCGACCCGACCGAGCGGATGGAGTTGCTGCTGCGTGACCTGCGCAGCGCCCGGTCAGGGCTTTCCTCCCGGGAGGCCGCGCGGCGGCTGATTCACTACGGTCCGAACCAGCTTCGCCGCCGTGGCGGCCGGCGTTGGCCACAAGAGCTGCTGCGGCAGTTGACCCATCCGCTGGCGTTGCTGCTGTGGATGGCGGCGGTCCTGGCCTGGGTGGCGGGGATCGCGGCGGTCGCGGTGGCCATCCTCGTCGTGATCATGATCAACGCGGTGTTCGCGTTCGTCCAGGAGGTCCAGGCCGAGCGCGCGGTCGAAGCACTCGCCGCCTACCTACCGGCACAGGCCAGGGTGCTGCGCGACGGACGCGTACGAGTACTGCCGGCCATCGAACTGGTCCCGGGCGACGTCCTGGTGATCGAGGAGGGCGATCGGATCTCGGCGGACGCGCGACTGCTCGACGGCGGCATCGAGGTGGACCTGTCGACGCTTACCGGCGAGGCGATGCCCGTGTACCGCGCCGCGGACCTCGCCGACACCCGCGCGGGGCTGCTGCAAGCCCGGGACCTGGTGTTATCCGGATCTACCTGCACCGAGGGCGAGGCGCGGGCGGTGGTCTTCGCGACCGGCATGCGGACGGAGCTGGGACGGGTCGCGGCGCTGTCGGAGCGCCTCGAACGGGAGGAAAGCCCGCTGGAGTTCCAGGTCCGCCGGGTGGCGTGGCTCATCGCTGCGATCGCCATCGCCTTGGGGATCGCATTCGTCCCGCTGGCGATGTTGGGCGCACACCTGCCGCTGGGTGACGCGGTCATTTTCGCGGTGGGGCTGCTGGTCGGCAACGTGCCGGAGGGCCTCCTGCCAGTGATCACCTTGGCACTGGCGCTGGGAGTGCGCGGGCTGGTGCGGCGGGGGGCGGTCGTCAAACGGCTCAGCGCGGTGGAGACCCTCGGGGCGACAAGCGTGATCTGCACCGACAAGACCGGCACGCTCACCGAGAACCACATGCGCGTCACCATGGTCTGGACCGCTGCGGAAACCCACGACCTGACCAACGCCCAGACCCGGACTCCACGTGCCGATCCAGTGCTCGGCGACCTGGTGGCCGTCATGACACTGTGCAACAACGCCCAAATCGGCCCCGCAGGCGCCCTGCTCGGCGACCCGACAGAGGTGGCCATGCTCGAGGCCGCCATTGCGCTGGCAGGCGCCCCTGACGCTGCGGGCCGATCGCCGCGACGGCTGCGCCAGTTCCACTTCGACCCGGTACTGAAACTGATGTCGACCCTTGATGAGCGGAACGACGGGGTGTGGGTGCACACCAAGGGAGCTCCCGAGGTGGTGCTCCCACTCTGTACCACGATCATGGAGAGCGACGGAACGGCAGCACCCATCACGGCGGCGCGACGCGGGGTCATCGAACAGCTCGTCGACTCGTACGCGGGGCAGGGTTTGCGTGTGCTGGCGGTGGCCGCTCGACGCCTGGAGGTCGCACGGCCGGACCGGCATGGTCCGCACAGTGCGGCGCGCCCTCCCATCACGCCCCCCCAATCCTGCTCCGGCAACCTGCCGGTAAGACGTGACCAGGCCGAACGGGAGCTGACCCTGCTCGGGCTGGTGGCCATGCAGGACCCGCCTCGACCGGAGGTCGCCGAGGCGGTCGCGCGCTGCCACACCGCGGGCATCCGCATCATCGTCGTCACCGGTGATCATGCACTGACCGCCGCCGCGGTCGCCGCCCAGGTGGGCATCGTGAGCGGCCGTCCGATGGTGGTCACCGGAGATCGGCTCGACCGGATGAGCGAGGACGAGCTCGACGCGCTGCTGCGCGAGCACCGTCAGTTGATCTTCGCTCGCAGTTCGCCCGAGGCCAAGCTGCGCATCGCCGACGCGCTGCGGGCCGAGGGACACGTGGTCGCGATGACCGGCGACGGGGTCAACGACGCACCCGCGCTGCGCCGGGCCGACATCGGGGTCGCCATGGGGCGCTCAGGCACCGACGTCGCCCGCGAGGCCGCCACCCTGGTGCTCACCGACGACAACTTCGCCACCATCGTCGCCGCGGTCAAGGCAGGGCGGCGGGTTTACGACAACATCCGCAAGTTCATCTGCTACATCTTCGCGCACACCACTCCGGAGGTCGTGCCCTTCCTGGTGTTCGCCCTGGCCGGCGGCGCAGTGCCGCTGCCGTTGACAGTGCTGCAACTGCTGGCCTTCGACGTCGGCACCGAGACCTTGCCTGCTCTCGCGCTCGGGCGTGAACCCCCCGAACCCGGCCTCATGCGGCGCCCCCCGCGCGACCGCTCCGAAAGCGTCGTCCGCCTGCCGATGCTGCTGCGTGCCTGGCTCTTCCTCGGCGTGATCTGCGCCGTCCTTTCCATGGCCGGGTTCTTCTATGTGCTGCTGCGGGCCGGATGGCATCCCGGCGCGCCTACCAGCCCCGGCAGCCCGCTGCACCACGCCTACCGTCAGGCGACCACGATGACGTTCCTCGGCCTGATCGCCGGCCAGATCGGCACGGCGTTCGCCGCCCGCGCCGAACGCGCGTCCCTGCGGTCCATCGGTGTCACGTCCAACCCGCTGCTGCTGTGGGGCATCGGGTTCGAACTGGTGCTCGCCGCCGTCCTGATCTACGCGCCCCCGTTTCAGGCACTGCTCGGCACCGCGCCGCTGACTCTGGACATGCTGGCCTTCGTCGTCCCGTTCCCGCTGATCGTCTGGGGTGCCGACGAACTCCGCCGATGGTGGATGCGTTACGTGGGGGAACACTCACCCCGATCGCCGACCCACTCATGCGGTCCGTTCCAGAAGTGAGCCAAGAAGGTGCGGGACGTCATGACCACCGAGGTCGCCTCCGTCAAGGGCGGCACACCCTTCAAGGACGTGGCCGAGGTGCTCGTCCACCACGATGTCAGCGCTCTGCCGGTGGTCGATGGCGAGGGACACGTGATCGGCGTCATCTCCGAAAGAACGTCTGGTGAACCCGTGGACGCTCGTCTATGACCGCCTGCCGAGGAGATGCGGCGGGAGACGTTGTGCGCGCTCGGCAACGGCCATTTCGTCAGGCGGCGCTCCCCCGATTCCCACGGCTCGCTCCCTTCCGTCAAGTGGAGCTCACTCCCGCGCGGCGGCTCACCCGTACCGCGGTGACCTTGTACTCCGGGCATGCCGTGACCGTGTCGGAGTGGCTGGAGGTGAGGGTGTTGACCCCGCTCTCGGGGAAGTGGAAGGCGCAGAACGCCTGGCCGGGGACCGTCTCCTCGCTGAGTTTCGCGACGAGGACGGCCCGACCGTGACGGCTCTCAACGGTGACCGGATCACCGTCGCGCAGGCCGTACCGTGCGCCGTCGGAGGGATGGAGATCGAGGAGATCGACCGTTTCGAGGCGAAGATCGTCCGTACGCCGGGTCATGCTGCCGGAGTTGTAATGCGCCCAGCGCCTGCCGGTGACCAGTACCAGCGGATAGTGGTCGTCCGGCGTTTCCCCCGACGGCAGGTAGGGAGGGCAGGCCAGATGAGCCAGCCCGTCGGGGGTGGCGAACCGCTCGCGATACAGCCGCGCCTCGCCTGGCCTGCCGGGGTTCGGGCAGGGCCACGGCACGGCGGCTTCCCGGTCCAGTCGCTCATGGGTCAGCCCGGCGAAGACCGGAGCGATTCGTCCGCACTCGGCCAGCGCCTCGGCCGGCGTACGGCACTCCAGATCGGCGCCGAGGGCCGCGGCGAGGGCGTGGACGACGGCGAAGTCGGGCCGTGCCTCGCCGGGAGGGTCGAGTGCGGGCCGCACCCGCTGGAAGCGGCGGTCGAAGTTGACGAAGGTGCCGTCCTTCTCCAGCCAGGACGCGACCGGGAGCACGACGTCGGCGCGACGGGCGGTCTCCGACGGGAACAGCTCGTTGCAGACCACGAGTGGGCAGGTGTCCAGTGCTTCGGCCACGCGGTTGGCGTCGGGGTCGGTCGCGCAGATGTCCTCGCCGATCACCCACAACGCGCGTAGGCTTCCCGCGCGTGCCGCGGCGAACATCTCCGGGATGCGCAGGCCGGGCCGCTCCGGCACCGGAACACCCCACACCCCGGCCGCCCTCGCCCGTGCGGCCGGGTCGCCCACCTTCTGGTAGCCGGGCAGGACGTCGGGGAGAGCGCCCATGTCGGAGGCCCCCTGCACGTTGTTCTGACCGCGTAGCGGGTTCACCCCGTACCCGGCGCCGGGGCCGACGGCGCCGCGCAGGACGGCCAGGTTGGCCAGGGCGCGCACGCCGTCGGTGCCGTGCAGGTGCTCGGTGACGCCGAGCCCGTAGAAGATCGCCGGGCGCTCCGCCCGGCCGTAGAGGCGAGCGGCGGCGACGAGGCCGTCCGCGGGGACTTCTGTGATCGCGGCCACGCGATCAGGTGGATAGGCGGCGAGCAACTCGGTGAGCTCTCGCAGACCAGTGGCGTGCTCGCGCAGGAAGTCCCGGTCGATCAAGTTCTCGGCGAGCAGGACGTGGGCCAGTCCGTGGAACAGGGCGACGTTGGTGCCGGGGCGGGGCCGAAGGTGGACGTCGGCGTACCCGGCGAGGCCGACGGCACGAGGGTCGGCGACGACCAGGCGCGCCCCGCGGAGCGCGCGCTGGAGCAGCCGCGCCCCGATCACCGGGTGCGCCTCGGCCGGGTTGGCGCCCACCACCAGCAGGCAGTCGGCGTTCTCCGCCTCGTCGAAGACGTCGGTGCCGCCCGGCAGACCGAACGAGGCGCTCAGCCCGGCCGCCGAGGGCGAGTGGCACAGCCGGGAACAGTTGTCCACGTTGTTGGTGCCGATCACCACACGCATGAACTTCTGCACCAGGTAGTTCTCCTCGTTGGTCGCCCGGGCGGAGGAGATCGCCGCCACCGCGTCCGGGCCGCCCTCGGCGACCGCGGCGCGCATGCCGCGGGCGACGTGTTCCAGCGCCTCCGCCCACGACACGGGCTCCAACCGGCCGTACCGTCGCAGCAGGGGCCTGGTCAGCCGGTCGGGCGAGGTGACGAAGCCGTGCGCGAAGCGGCCTTTGACGCACGCGTGACCCTGGTTGACCGGACCATCGCGATCGGGCAGGACCGCCACGATCTCGCGGTCGCGGATCAGCACCTCCAGGGAGCAGCCGACCCCACAGTAACCGCAGGTGGTGCGAGTGCGAGCCGGCGCCGTCCGCGACGCGCCGACCGGCAGGCCGGGCTCGGTGAGGGCGCCCGAGGGGCAGGTGTCCACGCAGCCGCCGCAGGCGACGCAGTCGGAGTCGATCCACGCCCCGCCGGTGCCGGGGGCGACGACGGTGTCCGCGCCCCGCCCGGTCAGGGTGAGGGCGAAGGTGCCCTGGACCTCGGCGCACATCCGTACGCACCGCCCGCAGGCGATGCACAGGTCCCGGTCCAGGTGCACGTAGGGATGGCTGTCGTCACGACCTCGGCCGCCCTCCCCCTGCGCGGTCTCCGGTGCGATGCCCAGCGCCTGGCAGACGAGGGCCAGCTCGCCGGCTTCGGCGCCGCCGTCGAGCGCGCGGGGCGGAAGGGCGGAGACGATCACCTCGACGGCCTGGCGCCGCAGCGTGCGCAGGTCATCGCGCGCGACCTCGATCCGGGTGCCGTCGGTGGCGGGGGTCACGCAGGCGGCCAGCACATTTCCGTCCGCCCGCACCAGGCAGGCCCGGCAGGAGCCCGCCGGAGTGAGGCGATCGTCATGACAGAGCGTGGGAAGCTCGACGCCGGCCATCCGCACCGCGTCGAGCAGCGACGCCCCGCCGGTCACCGTGACGACCAGCCCGTCGACCTCGACCCTCACAGCGATCTCCGCCGTTCGGCCGGGCCATGCGCTCGCGGAAGGACGGCGCCGGAGACGACGCCTCCGCGGACCGCGACCACCTGCGAGTACTCCTTGCTCACAGCTCCCAACCCGCCAGCTCGCCACCGTACGCGCGGGCCAGGCTGCGTACCGCGGCCGGAACCCGGCGGCCGAACGCGCACAAGCTCGCCTGGCCCATCACGTGCAGCAGGCGGGCGTACTCCTCTCCGGGCGTGCCACCGGAGACGATCTCCAGTCCGCGCCGCGACCCCACCCGGCACGGTGAGCAGGCCCCGCAGCTCTCCGCGGCGGCGAACCTCCACACGTGCCGGAGCACCTCCTCGGCCGCCGGCCGCCGGTCGAAGGCCACCAGGCCCGCATGGCCGAGAGCGGCGCCACGTTCGGCCAGCGCCGTCTCGGTCAGCGGCACGTCCAGCTCGCCCGGAGCCAGGAACCCGCCCAGCGGCCCACCGACCTGCAGCACGGCCAGTTCCGCGCCATTGCGGAGCCCTCCGCCCAGGTCGGTGACGATTCGCGCGATCGGGGTGCCCAGTTCCACCTCGTAGCAGCCCGGCCGGGCGAACCGCTCCGACAGGCACACCAGTTTGGTGCCCGTCTCGGCCGGCGTGCCGCGCCGGGCGTAGGCCGCCCCGCCGTGCCGGACGATCCATGGCACAGCGGCCAGCGTCTCGACGTTGTTCACCACGGTGGGGGCGTCCCAGAGCCCCTGCCGAGTGGGGTACGGAGGGCGCGGGCGGGCGGTGCCCCGGCCGCCTTCCAGCCCGGCGATCAGCGCGGTCTCCTCCCCAGCCACATAGGAACCCGCCCCCTGGACGACGTGGACGTCCAGGTCGGCCCCGGTGCCGTGCACGGCCCGGCCCAGGTGACCCTCCTCGTAGGCGCGCGCGGTCGCCTGCCTCATTCGCGCCAGCGCTTGTGGATACTCCGAGCGCACCAGCACCACACCCGTCCGGGCCCGGCACGCGAAGCAGGTTAGAGCCAGCCCTTCCAATACCCGCTCCGGATCCAGCTCCATGAGCAGCCGGTCGGCGTAGGACCCCGGATCACCCTCGTCGCCGTTGGCCACCACGACCGTCTCCGGCGAGCCGCCGGCCGCGGCCCACTTCGCCGCCACCGGGAAGCCTGCTCCGCCCCGTCCGCGCAGCCCAGAAGCCGCCACCTCGGCTCGCACCCGATCCGGCGCGCCCGCGCGCACCGTATCCGGCCATATCCGCCACGACGGCCGTCCCGAGACGATCCCGGCGAGCACCACGGGATCACCGGTCGCGTCGGCGGCCGGGATGGCGGGAGCGCGAGCGGCTACCCGACCACGCAACTGGGCGGCGACGTCGAGGCCGGCGCATGGCGTGTCGCCGTCGAGGCACGCGGGGCCCGCGTAGCAGTACCCCAGGCAGCGCACCGTCTGCAGCGACACCCCCTGTCCTGGTCCGGCGCTGTCCGCGACGACGCCCAGCACGTCCTGGACCTCCGCCTCGTGACGCCCCAGCCCCGCGGCGAAGCACGCGGCGGCCGTACAGACCCGGACGTGACGGCGAGCGTGCGGGGCCATCAGATCGGCGAAGTAGCCGGCCGGGCCGAGGCCGGCCGCAGCGGGCAGACCGAAGCGCCTGGCGACTTCGGGAGCCCACTGCTCCGGACCGCCGTGCGCAGCGGCGGCGGCATCGGCCAGATCCTGCAGCAGGCGGACACCAGGACGCCCGCGTCGGTCGGCCAGCGCCCGAAACGCGTCGAATCGACATTCCGCCTCCATAGTCCCATCATGCGCAGGACATCTGGCACCGCTGCGCGCATAGTCCCTGCTTGAGCGACTTTTGGCCTTTCGCTGCCCGCTCTCGACACTGCCGCACCATGAACCGACAAACCGACCAACCGACCAACCGACCGCCCGATCGACCGGTGGCCGTGCGAAGGTGTCAGGTCTGGACGCGGTAGGGGCGCATCATCTCGTTGTCCTCATGTTCGAGGAGGTGGCAGTGCCACACGAACAGGCCCGCCCGGTCGAACGTCGCCCTGATCCGGGTGATCTCGCGGGGATGGGCGACCACGGTCGCATAGCCAGGAGGAACGTCTTTCGCCTGCGGCAGATACCACGCCTCAAGCGCGGGAGAGCTGAAGGTCCATGGGTGCCGGAAGGCCCTACCCAGGGACGAAAGACTCTGTGTCCGGGGCGTCCCAGGTCGGAGGCTCGAATCATGACCCGACCAGCCGGCGACGGATGTGACGTTCTGCTGCGTGACGGCGGAATCGCTCACGTACGCGCGTTGCGCGCCTCCGACGGAGACGATCTGCACGCGCTGGTCTCCAGGTCCTCCGAGCGTTCGGCGTACCTGCGGTTCTTCACGGGAGGCACCGCCTCCGCCCATGCCTACGTGAACCGCCTCACCGGGACCGGCTACCTCGGCCACGCACTGGTCGCGATCGTCGGCGGCCGGTTGGCGGGCATCGCGGAGTACATCCCCCACGCCCTCAGGCCCGAGGCCGAGCTGGCGATCCTGCTGGACGACCAGGTGCACGGCCGCGGACTGGGCACCCTGCTGATGGAGCACATCGTGCTCGACGCCGCCGAGAGCGGGATCAGCGAACTGGTGGCCACCGTCCTCCCCGAGAACCGGCAGATGCTCAAGGCCCTCGACGATCTGGGTCTGCCACTGCGCCGACGAGCGGAAGGCGGAGAGATCGAGATCCGCCTCACCACACATCCGACCCGGCATCTGCTGGAGGAGATCGAGACGCGGATGCACGAGGCGGAGCGCAACTCGCTCACCCGCCTGCTGAACCCTCGTTCCGTGGCCGTCATCGGGGCCGGCCGTGACCCCGCCGGAGTCGGACACCGCGTGCTGCGCAACCTCATCGCCGGCGGCTTCCCCGGGCCCGTCCATCCCGTGAACCCACGAGCCTCGCAGGTGTGCGGCCTCCCTGCCCACCCCGACCTCGCGGCCGTACCCGGACACGTGGACCTGGCCGTGGTCGCCACACCCGCCGGCACGGTGCTGGACGTCGCCCGGGACTGCGCCCGCCATGGCGTCTGCGGCCTGGTGGTCGTCAGCGCGGGCTTCGCCGAGACCGGCGACCAGGACCTGGAACGCCGGTTGCTGCGGATCTGCCGGGACGCCGGCATGCGCCTGGTGGGGCCCAACTGCCTGGGCATCGTGAACACCACGGCCTCGCTCAACGCGAGCTTCCTGCCCGATCCGCCCGCGGCGGGCGGTCTCGGCCTGATGTCACAGTCGGGCGCGGTCGCGGTCGCCCTGATCGAGCGCGCCGGCCGGCTCGGGCTGGGCTTTTCCACGTTCGCCTCGGTGGGCAACAAGGCCGACGTCAGCGGGAACGACCTGCTCGAATACTGGGAGGACGACCAGGACACCACCGTCATCGGCATGTACCTGGAGTCGTTCGGCAACCCCCGCCGTTTCGGCCGCATCGCCCGCAGGATCAGCCGGCGAAAGCCGATCATCATGGTCAAGAGCGGGCGCAGCGCCTCGGGTGATCGGGCGGTGCTCTCGCACACCGCGGCCGCGGCGACGTCCGACGCGGCGGTGGACGCCCTGCTGCGGGCATCCGGCGTGATCCGCGAGGACAGCGTCCAAGGTCTCCTGGACACCGCCCGGCTCCTCGCCTTCCAGCCGCTGCCGGCCGGCCGCAGGGTGGCGATCGTCGGGAACTCCGGAGGCCCCGCGGCGATGACCGCCGACGCATGCGAGCAGCAAGGCCTCGTCGTCCCGGAACTCTCGTCCGACACGGTGCGAGCCCTGCGCGCGCGGCTCCGTCCCACCGCCACGGTGCACAACCCCGTCGATCTCACCGCCGAGGGCGACGCCGCGGAGTTCACCTACGCCATCGAGACGGTCCTGGCCCACGAGAACGTCGATGCGCTGCTGGTGGTGTACACGCCGACGTTCGGCTCGGGTCTCCACGCCACAGAGGAGGCGATCGTGGCCGCCACCATAGGTCGTACGACCACCGTCCTGGCGTGCGTGATGGGCCACGACGGTCTCCTAGGGGGCCGGGTCCCGAGCTATGCCTTCCCCGAGCAGGCGGCGTGCGCGCTGAGTCACGTCGAGCGATACGCCTCATGGGCGGCCCGCCCGGTGGCCGTACCGGAGGAAGAGACCGGTACGGACGTCCGGGCGGCCAGGAAGATCGTCGAGAGTGATCTGGAGTCCTGTCCTCAGGGCCGCTGGCTGGACGCCCACATCGGGACCGCGCTGCTCTCGCACTACGGCGTCCGCACGGCCGAATCGGTGAGCGTCGACGGGCCCGAGACCGCGGCCGACGCCGCCCTTTGGGTCGGTCTGCCCGCGGTGGTGAAGGCCATCGGCCCCGGAATCGTTCACAAGACCGACGTCGGAGGGGTCCGCTTGGACCTGCGAACGCCGGAGGAGGTCCGGCAGGCGTACCGGGAGATGGCCGCCCGGATCGGCTCGGCGATGACCGGAGCGATCGTGCAGCACATGATGCCGGAGGGCGTGGAGATCATCATCGGCGGCGTCGCGCATGAGCGGTTCGGGCCCTTGATCATGATCGGGCTCGGCGGTGTCGCCACCGAGCTTCTCGCCGACCGTGCCTTCCGGGTGCCGCCGATCAGCCACGCGGAGGCGGCGGAGATGATCCGGGAGCTTCGGTGCTCGCCCCTGCTGTTCGGATACCGGGGGCGGCCACCGGCGGACGTCGAGGCGCTGAAAGACCAGATCGTGCGCATCGGCCACCTCATGGACGACCTGCCGGAGATCGCGGAGATCGACGTCAACCCCGTCCTCGTCACTCCGGCCACTGCCGTCGCCGTCGACGTGCGGGTACGGCTGGCGCCCGCCGCCCCACTCCCGTCGCCGTGCCGGCGGCGGCTCCGCTGAGTGAGTGCTCCAGCCGCAGGGCAGGAGCGTTCCACCGGAGAATGCGCTGGATGGACCTTCTTCTGGTCCCTCCGAAGATCGGCTTCACCGGGCGTCTGGACGCCGGCCCGCGCCTGGACACCGCCCGGCCCCGTCGCCGGATGGGAAGGGCGCGCCCTTGCAGACTGACCGCGAACCGGGCGGCGCGTTGGTGTAGCCACACGCGATGAGCCGACCGACATGAAGAAAGGTCTGCTGACCCGGGATTACTCCCTGATCGACAGACCTTTTCGTCTGTCGGGACGACAGGATTTGAACCTGCGACCCCTTGACCCCCAGTCAAGTGCGCTACCAAGCTGCGCTACGTCCCGTTGCTCGCCGGGGCGAGCAAGAACAACCTTAGCGCAGATCGGGGAGTCCTGCGTACGCGTGGGCGGGGCGCTGTGGGCACTCCTGTCCCGGGGGTCGCGCGTCTTAGCTGCGGGCGTCACGGGATGGCCGATGATCGGTGCCGGAAGACGTGGCGAGTGAAGCTGTCGGGCGAGGCGAAAGCAGGATGGGCATATGGGGCGGAAGGCTCATATTGATCGGGATGAGCTGAGGCGGCTGGTCGCCGGCGGGTGGTCCAACGCGCGGCTGGCGGAGCACTTCGGGGTGACGGAGTCAGGGATCTTGCAGGCCAAGCGCGGAGCGGGGCTGGCCAAGCCGATGCTCGACCATGGCGGGGCCATCCCGTGGAAGCTGAACCGCGTCCACAACCAGACGGGGCCGGCGACCAATCTGCGGAACCTGTCGGCGGTCGCGCAGGGCGGCGAGGTGCCGCAGGCCAAGATCAATACGGCGGTGCGATGGGCGCGGAGGCTGGTCGAGAGCGGCCTGGACATCGCCTACAGCCCCGAGGCCGGGTTCTACGAGACGACGGCGAGCGGGGCCTCCGTCTCACATGTCGAGAAGGTGCTCGGCGACGCTCTCACGGTGCTGGGGCGGCGGGAGCAGGACGGAGGGGAAGGAGCGCCGGAGGGCCGGTGACCGCACTCGGTGTGGTGAAAGGCTGGTTCCGCTTCGTTTCGGGCTCGTCGTCTCGGGCAGTCGGGGGGTTACAAAGGCACACATAACCGGAGGCAGACATGACCATCACCTGGGTGGCCGTCGTTGTAGCCGCGGTGGTGGCGATCCTGGCCGTCGGCTACCTCGCGGCACAGCAGCAGCGCAGGCGCAGACTCCAAGAACGCTTCGGCCCCGAGTACGAACGCACAGTGCGTGAGCGCGAGAGCCGCCGTGAGGCGGAGCAGGAACTGCGCGAGAGGGAGCAGCGCCACGCCGAGCTGGACATCCGGCCGCTCTCCTCGGAGAGCCGGTCCACCTACGCCAAGAAGTGGACCGAGGTCCAAGAGCGGTTCGTGGACGCTCCCGGTTTCGCGGTGACCGAGGCCGACCACCTGGTGACCGCCGTCATGGCGGAGCGGGGTTACCCGACCGAGGGCTTCGAGCAGCAGGTGGCGGACCTGTCGGTCGCCCACGGGCAGACGCTGGACCACTACCGCGAGGCCCACGAGGTCAGCAGCCGCGCGGCGCGGCAGGAGGCCTCCACCGAGGAACTGCGGCAGGCGATGGTGCACTACCGCGCGCTGTTCCAGGAACTGCTGGAGGACGCCGCCGCCGGCGACGGTGAGCCGCGGGCGCGGGAGGCCGACGGCGGCCGCGACGACGATCAGCGGCGCGGCGACGCCCCGTACGCCGAGGCCGCACAGGACCGGGCGCAGTACGAGCGCCGGGAGCAGGACCGGCGGCAGTACGGCGGCAAGGAGCCGGGCGATCGGGAGGCCACGAGAGCCGGCGACCGCAGGGCCACGGAGACCGGCAGGCACGTGGCCGCGGAGACCGACGAGCGCGGCGCCATGGAGACCGACGAGCGCAAGGCCGCGGAGAGCGACGAGCGCGTGGCCGGTGGACGCACTTCGTACCGCAACGCTCAGGGAGGCTGACCGATGGAATTCAATCGCCGAGACACCGACGCCGACAGCGACACCCGTACCGAAACCGGCAGGCCGGAGGACGGACGCACCTCCGACTCCGCCGCCGATGACGTCCGCACGGTCTACGACCCGGCCCGGCCCAACTGGGCGGGGGACGGCGAGCCGGACGGGCTTCACCCCGTCGACCGGGGTTCCGGCGACCTGGACGGGGAGCACGACCTGGACGGGGAGCGCGGCGGGGACGCGTCCGGCGCGGACCGTCCGTTCGAGGAGAGCGCGGGCGGGGCGGAGAACCCGGATCCCGCCCATGACTCCCGCGAGCTGGGCGACCCCGTGGACGACGTCCCTGATCAAAGGGCGGTGGACTCCGAGGTGGACTCCAGGGCGAACCTCGGGGCGGAGGACTCCGGCTCGCGCGGGCAGACGTCCCCGGATCGCGATCTGATGGTCTATCCGGAGGAGGCCGACTACCCCACGCGGGACCAGGAGTCCGGCCTGACGGCCGTGCCCGAGGTGAAGCCCGAGCCGGTGGTCGCGCGTAACGACGTGGAGGAGCGGTCCGGGGAGACGCGGGCCGACGGCGCCGGCACGGGACTCGACGGCGTCTCCCCGTCCATTCCCGGAACCGCGCACACCGAGAACGCCGGGAACGACGGCGCCGGTGAGGTGGACGCGGGCGTGACCGGGACCGGAGACCTCGGCGCGCAGAACGGCGGCGTCGGCGGCAAAACGGACGGGGCGTTCGGAACGGGCGACTTCGAGCGGCGGTGGCGCGAGGTCCAGGCGAGCTTCGTCGACGACCCGAAGGACGCCGTCGAGCGGGCGGACCGGCTCGTGGACGAGGCCGTGGCGGCGATCGCCTCTCGTAAGCAGGGCCTGGTCGACCGGTGGAAGACCGGCGACCAGAACGACACCGAGCGGCTCCGGCTCGCTCTGCGCGACTACCGCTCGCTCCTTCAGGAACTGGTGGGGCTCTCCTACTCGGGCGCCGGCAGCGGTGGCCCGGCCGACACGAAGTGAGGTAATCGATGCTTGCCATCGTCGCGGCGATCGTCTTCGGCATCGCCTTCCTGTTCAGCCTGCTCGGCACGAGCATCGGCATCTCGACCACGGCGCTGATCGCGCTGGGGCTGTGCCTGCTCGCCCTGCACCAGGGCGGTATCGGCACTGCCGGCATGGGCAGCGGGTCGTGGCGCGGCTACCGGCGCACCCGCCGCTGACGCCCGGCCATCCGGAAGCGGAGACGGCGGAGATGAGGTGCCGGTGATGAGCCAGCAGGTGCGGGACGTCATGACGCATCGGCCGGTCTGCCTGCCCGCGGACGCGCCTGTGTCCAAGGCGGCGCGGCTCATGCGCGACCAGGCGATCGGGGACGTGCTGGTGACCAGGGACGAGCGGCTGTGCGGCCTGGTGACCGACCGGGACATCGTGGTGCGCGCCGTCGCAGAGGCCCGCAATCCGGACTCGACCCCCCTGGGCAGTCTCTGCACCTCCGACCTGGTCACCGCCCGGCCGGACCAGGACGTCGAGGACGTCGTCCGGCTGATGCGGGAACGGGCCGTCCGCAGGGTGCCGGTGGTCGTGGACGGCCGTCCCGTCGGGATCGTGTCGCTGGGGGACATGGCGCTCGAACAGCGGCCGTCGTCTCCCCTGTCGGAGATCAGCGGCGCGCCGCCGAACGGCTGAGGACTCATCGCGTGTCCCCTCCGGGCCTCGGGTCACGCGGTGCAGGAGGAAGGGCGCCGTCCGATCCGGGCGGCGCCCTTCCGCGTCCCGCACGGCGGATGCGCCCGCCGCGTGGCCGGTGCCCGCCGCGTGGCCGGTGCCCGCCGCATGTCCGTTGCGGGGCCTCAGTGGCCTCTGTGGGTTCCGGAGGTGGCCGGGGTGCGATCGCGGAGGGACTGCTGGGCGGTGCGGGTGGCCAGTTCGAACTCCTGGCGGGGGTCCTGCATGGCGCCCAGGGAGACGATCTCGCGGGCGAACAGCAGGCTGAGCGTCCAGTCCATCAGAATGCGGGCCTTCTTGTTGATCGTCGGAATCTTGGACAGGTGGTAGGTGCGGTGCAGGAACCAGGCCGGAAGGCCGCGCAACTGGTGCCCGTATACGTTGGCGACGCCCCGGTACATGCCGAGACTGGCGACCGATCCGGCGCTGCGGTGCCGGTACGGGCGGCGCGGCCGGCCGCGCAGGGTGTCGATCAGGTTGTCGGCGAGCCGTACGGCCTGACGGGTGGCGTGCTGGGCGTTGGGCGGGGTGGTCAGCCCCGGCCGGGTGAGGTCGGGGACGGCGGCGCAGTCGCCGGCGGCGAAGGCGAACCGGGTGCCGTCCACGAGCAGGCCGGCGTCGACCTTGACCCGGCCGTGCGCGTCGAGCGGCAGGTCGGAGACGGCGGTGAGCGGGTTGGGCTTGACCCCGGCCGTCCAGACCAGGGTGTCGGCGTCGAACCGGTCGCCGTCGCTCAGCATGATGTGGTGGTCGACGGCGGACTCCAGCCGGGTGCCGGTGCGCACGTCGATGCCGCGCCGGCGCAGCTCCCTGGCGGTCCACTCCCCCATCTCGACGCCGATCTCGGGGAGGATCTTCCTGGTGGCCTCGACGAGGATCCAGCGCATGTCGGACGGCCGGACGTGACGGAAGTAGCGGCAGGCGTCGGCGGCCATGTCCTCCAGTTCGGCGAGCGCCTCGACGCCGGCGTAGCCGCCGCCGACGAACACGAAGGTCAGTGCCCGTCTGCGCAGCCGCTCGTCGACGCAGGAGTCCGCCAGGTCGAGCTGGGCCAGGACGTGGTTGCGCAGGTGGATGGCCTCTTCCAGGGTCTTGAAGCCGATGCCGCAGTCGGCGAGCCCGGGGATGGGCAGCGTCCGGGAGATCGATCCGGGGGCGAACACCAGGTAGTCGTACTCGATCGTGCGTCCCGGCCCTTCGTAGGGTTGGAAGTGCGCCGTGCGGGATGCCAGCTCGACCCGGGTGATCCGGCCGCTGAGGATCTGGCACCCGGGCAGCACCCGGCGCAGGAAGACGACGACGTGCCGGGGCTCCACGCTCCCCGCGGCGGCTTCGGCGAGGAACGGCTGGTAGGTCATGTAGGAGTCGAGGTCGACCACGGTGACACGGGCCTCGCCGCGGCGCAGCCTCTTCTGCAGGCGCCGCGCGGCGAGCATGCCGACGGCGCCGCCGCCCACGACGAGCACGTGCGGGATTCGCTCTGTCATAGCCGGGACGTACCCCGACAGATGGGGACTATCTGGACATTTACGGCAGCTTGAAACGCATTATGAGCTCTGTGCCGTTCGGCCCGGTCCGCAGGACGAGCTCCTTGGTGAGCCGCCTGGCGACCCACAGGCCCATGCCGCTGGTGGAGTAGTCGTGCGGAGCGACCATGCCGGGCGTCTCCTCGGGGATCCAGTGGCCGTCGTCGTGGATGCCGACCATCAGATCGCCGTTCTCGCACCAGACCCGCAACCGCGCCTTGGCCGCGCCGTGCGTCACGGCGTTGGTCGCCACCTCGTTGACCGCGACGAGGAAGTCGCCGATCATCTCCTCGCCCATGCCCGCCCGGCGGGCCTGGAGGGCGGCGAAGTCACGGACGTCCGGGAGGTCCCCGACACAGAACGTCAGTTCCTTGACCGCCACGCCGGACGGGAGCGGCTTGGGGCCGCCCCCGTCCGCGAGGAAGCGGGGAGGAGGGACTTCATCCTCGTTCACCCGATAACCGCCTCCAGAAGCGATCAACTATGAAAGGTCACCCTGCACGGGGGCGATTACATCGACGAAGATACCCCGGGATACCGGCCCGTTAGGGAAGTGCCCCCTCAACGCGACTACTGTTCCGCCCTTCAGTGCCCCAGGATCGGCGGCTTAATCAGCCCGCCGCCACCAGTTGCGAGCGCAGCTGGTCGAGGACCTTGCGGAGGATCCTGGAGACGTGCATCTGCGAGATGCCGAACTCCGCGGCGATCTCGGCCTGGGTCATGTTGCCGTAGTAGCGCAGCAGGAGGATGTTGCGCTCGCGCTCGGGGAGCTGGTCGATCAGCGGCTTGATCGCCTCGCGGTCGATGAGCGTTCCCAGCTCGTCGTCCGCGTCGGGGATCAGGTCGCCGAGCGCGGCCGCGTCGTCGTCGGCGCCCATCGGGGCGTCCAGCGACAGGGTGCTGTAGGCGGCGGAGGCGTCCATCGTGAGGAGCATGTCCTCCTCGGAGATGCCCATCTTCTGGGCCAGCTCGGCGACGGTGGGGAACCGGCCGAGCTCCTGGGTGAAGTCGGCGACCAGGCGGTTGAGCTCCGAGCGCCGCTCCTGGTAGAGGCGGGGGACGCGCACGGCCCACGTGCGGTCGCGGAAGTGGCGCTTCACTTCGCCGGTCATGGTCACCATGGCATAGCCTCTGAAGCTATGTCCGAGCTCGGCGTCGAAACCGTTGATCGCCTTCATGAGGCCGACGTACGCGGCCTGGAGCAGGTCCTCCATGGGCTCGCCCCGGTGGAGGTACCGGCGGGAGATCTCCCTCGCCATGGGGAGGTGCATCTCGACGATCAGCTCTCGCAGCCGCGCCCGCCTGGCCTCGGTGGTACCGGGCTCGTGCAGCTCGCGCAGCAGGTCTTCGGCGGTGACGTCGGTCTGGGAGAAGGTGTGGTTCTCGGCAGCCATTGCTGCTCCCTCGTATGCCTTGCAAGCGAGGCGGAACCGACCATGCCCATGCAGAGCCGACATCGCCTCGCGTACTACTGTCGAGACGAGGCCCTCTGCTGGACCTCGGCTCCAGTATTCCCTAAAAATCAAGAGTATTGCTACCCCCCAGGCAACAGTAATGTTGCGATTGACCCCCGACGGGGTTGGCGCCATGCGCCAGGGAAGCGGCTTGGAGGCGCGTGGTGACCGTTCCAGACAGGGCGAACTCCGCTCTGACCCTTACGTCAGAGATCGCTCAGGGTGTGCCCGTGGTGCGGGTGAGCGGCATCCTCGACGCGACGACGCGCGACCAGTTCACCGACCGGCTGGCCCAGATAACCGACGACCACGGCCCCGATCTGGTGCTCGACCTTGCCGGCGTGACGTTCATGGACTCCCGGGCGCTCGGCCTGATCGTGCACCACTGGCAGCGCACGATGGCGGCCGACGGCCATTTCGCCCTGGTCGGCGTGCAGTACTCCAACTCCAAGGTGATGTGGGTGACCGGCCTCGCGCAGCGGCTGCCGCTGTACGACACGGCGGAGGAGGCGCTGGCCGCCTTCAAGGAGTAGCGGTCCATCACGTTTCGACCGCATATATCGCGCTAAAGTGCGTCGAAGCATGATGAGACACGCGATCCCGTCAGGACGGTAGGGCGCCGCCGTGCTTGCTCTGGTGCTCGCTGACCAGCAGCCGGGCCAGGTCGGCGACCTTCACTTGGTGGTGCTGCGACAGGCGGCGCAGTTCGTCGAACGCCGCCTCCGCGGAGCAGCCGCTCGCGTGCATGATGATGCCCTTGGCCTGGTCGATCACGGCCCGTCCCGCGAGGGCCTCTTGCAGTTGCGCCGCGTCGGTGAGCATCTCGTCGAACTCGGAGACGTTGGCCAGGGCCACGGTGAGCTGCTCGGTGAGCAGGGCGGCCAGCGGGTCGGCCGTGCCGCCCGTGAAGGCGCCGGGCCGCACGGCGTACAGGCCGAGCACCAGCGTCGCGCCATCGATCGAGATCGGCAGCACGAGCGTGGCGCGCACGCCGTGCTTGACGGCCGTCGCGGCGTACCGCGGCCAGCGGGTGTCGCGCAGCACGTCGGGGACGAGCACGTTCCTGCCGGTCGAGGTCGCCTCGACCGACGGGCCCTCCCCCAGGGCGCGCTCGCGGTCGACCAGCGCGATGAGGTCGCTGTGGGACGCCGAGAGCATCAGCCGCCCGTCGCGCCGCAGTTCCACGGTGCCGCCGGCGCACCCGGGCACCCCGGTCGCCACCGCGCCGGTCACCCCGCGGAGCACGCTCTCCATCGAGGTGCCCTCGTTGACGCGCCCCAGGGCCGCGAGGTCCCGGGCGAGAGCGGGACCGAACATGCGCATCGTCTCCATACAAAGCCTCCGCTTCCCTCGAAAGCCAGGTTAATTCCCGGCGGGAGATGTTCATCGATGCCGGGCATCTCCTTGACGTACGGTCTAGCAGGGGACTCCATGTCCCCGTCGCCATACGAAGGACGCCAACTTGACCGACCCCAATGATCTCCCCGCGCTGGAGCAGGCGCTGAGCGGCCTGACGGCCCGCATCTCGTCGCTCCGGGACGCCCGCTCGGCCTACCCCGGCGACCCGGGCCCGACCCTGGACGCCGCGCTGGTCGAACTCGACACGGCCCGCGATCTGCTGCGGGCCTCGATCGGCGAGCTGGGCAAGTCCCGGCGCAGATCGGGCAGCAAAGAGAGCAGCTCCAACCGCGAGCTGAAGCTGCTGCGGACGGTCTACCGCACCCTCCCCGTCCCGGTGATCATTTTGGACACGGCGGGCACGGTCCGGCGGGTGAACGCCGAGGCCTCCCGCCTGCTCGGCAGCCCGGACGGCTACCTGACCGGCAGGGCGTTCCCGCTGCTGGTGGACGTCTCGCGCCGGGCGGCGTTCCGCTCTCATCTGACCTCCGTGCTGCACACCGGCGAGACGGCGGCGTTCCCGACGCGGCTGGCCCACCAGGGACGGGCGCACAATGTCCGCCTCGTGCTCACCCAGCTGCGCATGCCCGGCGAACCGCAGGAGATGATCGCCGCGGTGGCGCTGCCGGTCGAGGTGCGCGCGCCCGAGACCGCGCAGGCGGCGCAGGAGCCGGAGCACTCGCCCGACGAGTCCTTCATCATGGGCGCCGCCCGGCGCCAGGAGCTGATGTCGCGGCTCACCCGCCTGCTGCTGGACGAGGAGAGCCTGAGCGAGCCGGTCGCCCTCATCCGGGCGGGCCGGCTGCTCGCCTCGGAGACCGCCGACTGGGTGTTCGCCGACGTCGTCCGCGACGGCGTGGCGCAGCGCTCGCTGGTCATCGGGCCGGCCAACCAGCCCGTCGCCCGCCTGGTGCAGACGCTCGAGCTCATGGACCCCGCGGCGGCGCCGCTGGTGGCGCACGTGCTCGCGAGCGGGTGCGGCGTGGTACACGAGATGGTCGAGGAGGACACCCTGTTCGGCGTGCTGCCGGACGGCTCCCCCGTCCTGCACGCGACCCGCGCCGGGTCGGTGCTGAGCGTCCCCATCCAGGCCGGCGAGGAGACGCACGGCGTCATCACGCTGCTGCGGCTGCGCGAGCGGCCCCCGTTCGGCCTGGCCGACCTGGCGCTCATGGAGGACGCCGGCGCGCACATCGGGCTCACGCTGCGCGCCCAGCGCGTCTTCCACGGCAGGGCGCAGGCCGCCGACACCCTGCAGACCGGCGTGCTGCCGCGCACCCTGCCGGACGTGCCCGGCTACGACGTGGCCGCGGCCTACCACACCGGCGCCGGGCCGAAATCGATCGGCGGGGAGTTCTACGACGTGTTCCCCGTCAAGGACGGCTGGGGTTTCGCGGTCGGCGGCGTCGTGGGCCAGGGCGAGGAGGCCGCCTCGGTCACCGCGATGGTGCGCGGCGGGCTGCGCACGCTCAGCGTGTGGGAGGAGGACCCCGGGACGGTGGTCGCGCGGCTGAACGACGCCCTGGTGGCGCAGGACACCGGCATGTTCGTCATGGTCGCGGCAGGTTTCGTCACCCCGGGCAGGCGTGGCGGTCGGGTCAGGCTCGCCTCGGCGGGCAACCATCCGCCGGCCGTGCTGAAGAACGACGGCGGTGTGCGCTACACCTCGGGGGGCGGCATGCCGCTCGGCATCGAGACGGGGACGGCGGTCCCGGTGGAGGAGGTCGCGCTGACCGTCGGCGAGACCCTGGTGCTGTACTCCGACGGGCTGGCCGGCTCGCGCGGCCGGGCGGGCCAGGGCGAGCTGGCGTACGGCGAGAGCAGACTGACCGAGGTGCTCGCGCGCTGCACGGGCCAGCCGGCGGCGGCGGTGGTCAAGGCCGTCGAAGAGGACCACCGGGCGTTCTGCGGCGACCAGGTGCTCGACGAGACGACCCTGCTCGCCATGCGCCGCACCCGCTGACCCCGCCGCCGGGAGCGCCGGAGTCCTTCCGGCCCTCGCGGGGGTCGCGACGGCGCTCTGAGCAGGGCTTGCGCGCCCGCTGAGGCATGTGCCGCCGCCCGGGGAGGGCATTTTCTCCGAGATTTTTGGCGCTGAGGGGTTTGTCTTGTTCCAGACACCGGTAAACTCATGTTCAGATCGCGTGCCTAAGACGCAGGCACAACTCAGTACGTCCTTGGGTCCTTCTGTGCGACCCGGCTTCCCTGAGGTGTGCCCCTGTGAACATCGCCATCGTCTCCGTGCACGCGCTTCCCGCCGACATTCCGGCCATCGCCCGCGAACTGAGCAGTTCCCACCGCGTCACCGTTTACACCCGCCGCAACTCCCCCGACCGCAAGGCCCGGGTGAAGGTGGCCACCGGCGTGACGATCGAGTACCTGGACGCGGGCCCCGCCGAGGTCCTCCCCGAGAACTCCCTCATGCCGCACATCGCGGCGTTCAGCGCCCAGCTCAGGCAGCGCTGGAGCAAGGAGCGCCCCGACATCGTGCACGCCCACTCCTGGACGGGCGGCCTGGCCGCGATCGCCGGCGCCGACGGCATGGACGTCCCGATCGTGCAGACCTTCCACCAGCTCGGCTCCGCCCGCATCCGCCCCGGCGGCGGGCCTGACGAGGCGGCGCGGGTGCGCCTGGAGCGCGCGATCGGCCGCCGCGCCGACGCGGTCATCGCCTCCTGCGCGAGCGAGGGCGAGGAGCTCATCAGGCTCGGCGTGCCCCGCAAGAACATCGCGGTCGTCCCGCACGGCGTCGACACCGACCGGTTCCGCCGCCAGGGCCCGTCGCTCACCCGTGGCGAGCGCCCCCGCCTCGTCCACGTCGGCCACATCACCCAGGGCGGCGGCGCGCACGCCGCGATCCGCGCCCTCGAAGGCATCCCCGGCGCGGAGCTGCTGATCGCCGGCGGCCCGATCGCCGGCGCCCCCGACACCGAGAGCGACCTGGAGCGCCTGCGCCTGCTGGCCAAGGAGTGCCACGTCGAGGACCGCGTCACCCTGCTCGGGCACGTGCCGCACAACTCCGTCGCCAAGCTGATGCGCAGCGCCGACATCGTGCTGTCGCTGCCGGTCGCCGTTCCCAACGGCAAGGTGGCCCTGGAGGCCATGGCCTGCGGCGTCCCGGTCGTCGCCTCCGCGGTGGGCGCCCACCTGGACTCGGTGGTGGACGGCGTGACCGGCCTGCTGGTCCGCCCCACCGACCCCGGCGCGATCGCGCGCCGCACCCGCCTGCTGCTCGGCGACCTGACCCGGCGCACCGCGCTCGGGTTCGCCGGCGCCGACCGCGCCGACTCGCGGTACTCGATGGAGCGCATCAGCCGCGAGCTGGTCCGGGTGTACGACAGCGTGACGGGCCACGAGCAGCCCGCCGAGGCCGAGGTCGAAGAGGCCGAGGCCGCCTGAGCCCGCTCTCCCCGCACCACGCGAGCCCGCGCCACCACCGGTGGCGCGGGCTCGTCGGTTCTCTCAGGATGCGGGCCTGTTCCGTTCGCCCAAGGCGCGGAGGGAACGGTCAGCTGTACGTCACCGACTGCGGGGTGCAGTTGGTGAGCCACGGGCCGGGGTACACGGGGGCGGTGTAGCACCCCCAGGTGCCGGTCACGGTGGTCGTGCCCGCGGGGATGCTGACGCCGGTGACCGACCCGGTGTAGTCGCCGTACTGGTGTCCGCCGCTGCACAGCGCGGGGACGCTCGCCGCGTAGGTGCTGCCGGCGGGCAGAGTCGTGGTGTACCGCCACGCGTGTATGGACGGGATCGCGGTCATGGAGCTGTAGGGCAGCGCCGTGATCGTGGGGTACCAGTCGCTGGTGTCCCCGTAGTAGTTGTTGTTGAGGCAGTCCACCGTGACCTGCAGCGTGATGCCGTCGGCGGCGGCGGGCGGCGACGCCACCACGCTCAGCGCGCCGATCGCGACCAGCGCCGAGCCGAACGCCAGCACCCGCCGGACCGGATTCCCAGCAACCATGGACATCCCTTCTTGTAGCGCCGACTTCGATCTCAGCGAATTCAGCACCTTCCCGGACCGGCGGTCAACGCCCGCGAATTTTCGTCACGGCCGGAAACGGTGGTGCCGGGCGGGACGTATCGAGGGCGCGCTCCGTCGCCGGCCGGCTCGGCGCCCGCGGAGCGGGCCGTCCGCGGGGGACCGCGCGTCCGGCGACGAGCCGGAATCCGTGCCGCGACCGGAAAGCGCGGTTCGCGTGGGAAGGAGCCCGCCGGCCGGTCGTACGGGTTCACGGTCCGCTGAAACATTCAGGCTTCGGAGCGACCGGTTCGCCACGGGGCGATGGACATCAAATCGTCATAACCCTGTGATCAGAGGTGAATGCTTGCTTTCATGGGCGCATGCCGATGCGCAGCGCGTACATGATCGTGGCGGCGACGACGCTGACCCTCTGTCCCGGCCCGTCGGGCACGGACGCGGGGCGTCCCGGCGATGCGGGACGACCGGCGGCCGTCCGGGACGCCGCCTCCCCCACGGCCGCGGCGCCGGCCGGGCCGCCGCACGCGGCGCCGGTGACCAGCCGCCCGCCGCGCCCCGCGCCGGTGACCGGCCGCCCGCCGGGCGGCGCCGCGTCCGGTTACGCGGCGAGCGGCCCGCCCGGGTACCCGCCGCCTCCCGTCTACGACCGCAGGTACGGGCGCCCGCCCGGGCAGGAGCCCGCCTCCCCCCGGGCGCCGTCCGCCCTGCCGCGGCACGCACCGGACGCAGGGAACGCACCGGACGCACCCAGCGCGCCGGACGCTCCCCGGTCGTCCCCGGCGGCGGACCCCCGGTGGGGCACGCCGGTTCTCGTGGAGAACTTCGACGGCACCGGCGTCGACCGGAGCAGGTGGGAGGTGTACCACTCCCCCGACGCCCGGGTGAACCCGCGCACGGCCCAGGCGACGAGCGTGCGGAACGGCATGCTGCGCATGACCGGCGGCTTCTACGGCGGCAAGGACCTGTCCGGCGGCGTCGCCGGCCGCCTGTCGCAGACCTACGGCCGGTGGGAGGTCCGCTTCCGCGGCGAGGCGGGCGCCGGATACTCGCTGGTCGCGTTGTTGTGGCCGAGCAGCGAGAGCGGCGAGTACGCCGAGATCGACTTCGCCGAGGTGATCGACCCGACCCGGCGGACCGGCGGCATCTACATCCACCGGGGCGAGGCCCCGCAGGCGCAGAGCCAGATGCGCGCCGACTTCACCCGGTGGCACACCCTGGCCGTCGACCGGCTGCCCGGCCGGCTGACGTTCTGGCTGGACGGCAGGCGGGTCTGGGACTACACCGGGCCGCGCGTGCCAGAAGGGCGGCCGATGCACCTGACCCTGCAGAACGACGTGGTCTGCAACCAGTGGTCGCCGTGCAGGAACGCCTCGACGCCGAAGACGGTGTCGATGTTCGTCGACTGGGTCAGGATCTACCGCGCCCCCTGAGATCCATCGTCCGCACCCCCTGAGGGTCCATCGTCACCGCCCCCCTGAGGTCCGTCGTCGCCGCACCCCCGAGGATCTTCGCCACCGCCCCTGAGGATCTTCGCTACCGCGCCGCTCAGCGGTCTTTCGCGAGGAGTTCGGCGGCCTTGAGGCCGAGGTGCAGGACCAGACGGCTCTCGCCGTCGTCGAGGTCGAGACCGGTGACGCGCTCGGCCTTGGCCAGCCGGTAGTACAGCGTCTGGCGGTGCACGCCGAGCCGGGCGGCGGTCTCGCGCGCCCGTCCGCCCTGGTCGAGGTAGGTGCCGACGGTGACGGCGAGTTCGCCGTCCAGGGCGGCGGCCTCGGCCGCCAGGTCGGCGAGCTCGGCCGGGGACAGCCGCACCAGCAGGCGGTGCACTCCGAGGTCGGCCCACGCGGCGATCGGGGCGAGCCGCCGGACCCGCTGGGCCGCGCGCAGGGCCAGGGTGGCCTCCCGCCAGCTCCGCCACGCCTCCCCCGGGTCCTCGCGCGGGCCGCCGACGCCGGCGGCCGTCCCGTACATGCCCTGCACCCGCGCGGCGACGGCCCGCGCCTGCGCGGCGGGCGCGAGGACGGCGGTGAGCGGGTCGCCGGCGTCGGCGAGCACACCGCGGGGCAGCGTCCACAGCGGGGCGACCACTCCGGAGGCGTTGCGCACGGCGATCGCCGCCACCGGGCCGGTGAGGTCGAGCCGGACCGAGGCGCGGACCTCCGGGTCGGCGGACAGCAGGTCGCGCAGGCGCACCCCCAGGTCCTGACGGCTGCGCGCCTCCTGGGCCAGCGCCGCAGCGGCCCGCTCGACCAGCGGCGCGACGTCCCGCAGGCGCTCGTCGGTGAGCGCGCCGGAGTCGAGCAACCACAGGTAGCCGTAGGTGACGCCGCGATGGCGCAGCGGGACGCAGACCCGGGCGAGCACGCCGAGGCCGCGGTCGGCGGGGATGCGCACAGGGCCGGCGGCCGTGGCGACGCCGTAGCCCTCGAAATAGGCGCGCACCTCGTCGGAGGCGCGGCGGCGCAGGATGGACTCGCTCCGGACGGCGTCGATGTCGCCGCTCTGCGCCGCGTAGGCGAGCAACTGGAAGGCGCGGTCCTCCAGCGTCGCCGAGGCGTCCAGGATGCGCGCGACGTCGTCCACTATCTCCTGCAGATCCACCCGCCCATTGTCATACAAGTGGCAGAGCAACGCGTTTACCAGCCTCAACGCCTACTTGGAGCTCTCAGAGCGCCCTATCAGGGCACCCGACCCGTTTCCCCCCGGCGCCGGAAGTCCTGAGACCTTCCGACGCCGAGAGAGCTCCCCTGGCGGATCGCCGCCTGATGCTCGTATCAGCACCACCAGCCGGTTCGGGGGGCCAAGTAGGAGATGTCATCGCCGGCCCTTCGGGAGCCGGCTCGCATGCACACGGACGAACTGGAGCTGGTCTTCAGCGCCTGGGTGTAGTTACGGCCGCCGGCGGTCAGAGTGCGCAGGTCGCACTGCTTCCAGTGCGCCCCCCTGTCGCCGGAGATGTCGATCCAGATCCGGTCTCCGTTTCTGGTGTTGGTCAACTGTGTCCAGGCGTACTGCACGCCGCCGATGTAACCCACGCGCAGGTTCAAATACCCCTTATCGTCGGGCGTCTGGTATTTCGTTCCTACGCTGGTCGCGTTGACGGGGTTGACCATGCCCGAGCAGGAGACGGCCACGTCCGCCTTGCCGGCGGAAATGGCTGCTTGTGCGGTGATGGGCGTCACCACCAGTGCGCCCGTCCCCAGAGCGCAGAGCATGAGCCTGATGACCTTTGCGCGCATGCTGAACTCTCCGTTCCGTCGAATCGGATGAGGTACGGCAGCTTGACGACCGGGGCTTTCCTCCTTGCCCCCGGGCGAGGGCTCCGGCTTCTGCCGGAATGGACGGTGGCAACGCCCGGCCGCGAAGGCAACGAGAATGACGCCATTTGGGATGGTGGGATGCCGGCCCTGTTGTGACCAGGCGCATCCCACACCTGCTGGGATACAGGTGGGATCGGCGACATGGCCTCCGAGGCACTGAGCCTGTTCCCACCAGCGCCTCTCCCGGCCCGCGGCACCGCCAGGAACTCCCAGGACCGGATTGTCATACATCTGTATGAAGCGGGTAGACGAGGGCCGTGGCGGATGTCCATAGTAGGCCGCTCACCTGCAGATTTATGGTGGTGAACATGCTCGGTTCCGTACTTTTGGCGGTGTCGCGGAGCCCGCTCGCGCGCCGCGCCGTCTCCGGTTTCCCGGTCACCCGGCTCGTGGTCGACCGGTTCGTCGCGGGTGAGGACGCGGGGTCCGCGCTGGCGGCCGTCCAGCGCCTCACCGACGCCCGCCTCACGGTCACCCTCGACCATCTCGGCGAGGAGACCAGGGACGCGCGGGCCGCCGCCGAGACCGTCAAGGCCTACGTCTCGATGCTCGACGCGCTGCGCCCGCTCGGGCTCGGCACGCGGGCCGAGGTCTCGGTCAAGCTGTCGGCCGTCGGCCAGGTGCTGAACGAGCGCCTGGCGCTGGACCACGCCCGCGAGATCTGCTCGGCCGCCCGCGACGCGGGAACGACCGTGACGCTGGACATGGAGGACCACACCACGGTCGACTCCACGCTGTCCATCCTGCGCGAGCTGCGCGGCGACTTCCCCGCGACCGGCGTCGCGGTCCAGGCGTACCTGTTCCGCAGCGAGGGCGACCTGCGCGACCTGGCCTCCGAGGGGTCGCGGGTGCGCCTGGTCAAGGGCGCCTACGCCGAGCCGGCCTCGGTGGCCCACCAGAAGAAGGCCGACGTGGACAAGGCGTACGTGCGGTGCCTGCGCATCCTCATGGAGGGGAAGGGGTACCCCATGGTGGCCACGCACGACGACCGGCTGATCGCCATCACCGAGCTGCTGGCCGACCGCGCCGGACGCGGCCGGGACTCCTTCGAGTACCAGATGCTCTACGGCATCCGTACCGACAAGCAGGAGGCGCTGGTCCGCGCCGGGTCGACGGTCCGCGTGTACGTCCCCTACGGCGACGACTGGTACGGCTACTTCATGCGCCGCCTGGCCGAGCGCCCCGCCAACGTCGCCTTCTTCCTGCGTTCACTCCGCTCCAAGTGAGGTCTTCCATGGATGCCGTCAGCAACGTCCCCGTCCCGGCCAACGAGCCGGTGCACGGCTACGCACCCGGCAGCGCCGAGCGCTCGGTGCTGGAGAGCCGCCTGAAGGAGCTGTCCGGCACCGCGATCGACCTGACGATGACCATCGGCGGCGAGCGGCGCATGGCCGCCGGCGCCCCGATCGACGTCGTCCAGCCGCACAACCACGCCCACGTGCTCGGCCGCACGGCCGACGCCTCCGCCGGCGACGTGCGCGCCGCCATCGACGCGGCGCTGAAGGCCGCGCCGGCCTGGCGGGCGCTGCCGTTCGAGGAGCGGGCCGCGATCTTCCTCAAGGCCGCCGATCTGCTGGCCGGGCCGTACCGCGCGACGCTCAACGCGGCCACGATCCTCGGCCAGTCGAAGTCGGTGCAGCAGGCCGAGATCGACGCGGCGTGCGAGCTGATCGACTTCCTGCGCTTCAACGTGTCCTTCGCCCGGCAGCTGCACCAGGAGCAGCCGATCTCGTCGCCGGGCGTGTGGAACCGCATGGAGTACCGGCCGCTCGAGGGCTTCGTCCTGGCGATCACGCCGTTCAACTTCACCGCCATCGCCGGGAACCTGCCGACGTCCGCGGCCCTGATGGGCAACGTCGTCGTGTGGAAGCCGTCGCCGACCCAGCAGTTCGCCGCGCACTTCACCATGCGCCTGCTGGAGGAGGCCGGTCTGCCGCCGGGCGTCATCAACATGGTCACCGGGAACGGCGCCGCCGTCTCGGAGGTCGCGCTGACCGACCCGCACCTGGCCGGGATCCACTTCACCGGCTCGACCGCGACCTTCCAGCACCTGTGGGCCACCGTCGGCGCCAACATCGCCTCCTACCGCGGCTACCCGCGGCTGGTCGGCGAGACCGGCGGCAAGGACTTCGTGCTCGCCCACCCCTCCGCCGACCCGGCCGCGCTGACGACGGCGCTGATCCGCGGCGCGTTCGAGTATCAGGGCCAGAAGTGCTCGGCGGCCTCCCGGGCGTACATCCCGCGCTCGATCTGGTCGGCGATCCGCGACGACCTGGTGGCCACGGCCGAGTCGCTGACCGTGGGCGACGTGGCCGCCGACCTGTCGACGTTCATGGGCGCCGTCATCGACGAGCGCGCCTTCGCCAAGAACAAGGCGGCCATCGACCGGGCGCGCGCGACCGAGGGCATCGAGGTGCTCACCGGCTCCTACGACGACTCGACCGGGTACTTCGTCGAGCCGGCGATCCTGCGCGGCGACGACCCGGCCGACGAGATCTTCGTCAAGGAGTACTTCGGCCCCGTCCTGGCCGTGCACGTCTACGACGACAGCCGGTTCGACGCCGTTTTGGACCAGATGGAGAGCGTGTCGCCGTACGCGCTGACCGGCTCGATCATCGCCCAGGACCGGTACGCCATCGCCTCGGCGACCGAGCGGCTGCGCTTCGCGGCGGGCAACTTCTACATCAACGACAAGCCCACGGGGGCGGTCGTCGGCCAGCAGCCGTTCGGGGGCGCCCGCGCCTCGGGCACCGACGACAAGGCCGGCTCGATCTTCAACCTGGTCCGCTGGGTCAGCGCCCGGGCGATCAAGGAGACGTTCGTCCCGCCGACCGACCACCGCTATCCGCACATGGGCTGACGCCCACGGCGCGACGCGACGCACCCGGGCCGCGATTCGACGCTCCCACGCCGCCCTCACGATGAGGCCAGAAGCCGCTCCGATCTTGTACTTTTCACGTACATGATCGCGAGCGGCTTCTCTCGTCGTGCAACTTCCCGTCATGCGACCGGTCAGAGTGGGCGCATCGTCCCAGCCCACCACGCAAATGACGGCTGCCGTACCAGCCGTGTGCCCAATCATGGGCGACCGTCGTCAGAGCCTTATGGCCGATCGGTAATACCCCGCTGTATCGATCTACGCTAAATCAATGGTGATCGATCAAGGGTCAATCCCCTGCCAATCCCCCCCATAAGGAGAAGCATGCGAAAAGTCACTCGGCTCCGCCGGCTCGGCCTCGTCTCAGCGGTGGTGGCCGCCGGCCTGGCCACCGCGCCCTTGGCCGCGCACGCCGACGGCTATGACACTCCTCGCAGCGCCACCGCTGTAGGGGCGGGCAACACCTACGCGCAGGGGTACGCGGCGGCAGAGTCGCGGGCCAGGCAGGCCCTCCTCGCGGTCGGCCACGACTGCACCCCTGGGGTCTACTACACGATGCAGACCTATGCCTCTCCGGGTGGCGGCACCTGGGTCTTCCAATCCACCAACAGCGCGGTGTGCGTCGACTGATCAAGATTCGGCGGGTCGGCTCCCGCCGGGGTAGCCCTCCGTCGGGAGGCCCGGCACCGGCAGGCCTGGAACGTTGAACCGCCCCAGATGGCGCCCCACGTTCAGCGTCAAGGTCATTCGCGCCCCGCGCGTCGACCCACCCATGTCACCTCCATCTCATCCCCGGAGCTTGATTTCGCCCGCCGGGTGGCCGCACAGTGTCGTCGGCGGGCACGGGACTCGACGACGGGGGAGCCATGGAGGAGCGAACGGGAAGGCGGGCCGTGCGCGGGGCGCGGCCACTGGTGACGTTATGGGTGCGAGTGCTGCTCTTGGTCGTACTGTTATGGGGCGCTTTGCTATCGGCGATCAGCCTGAACCCGCCACTGCGCGGTCTCGACGAGTTCAGGGCGGCGCTGCGGGCGGGTGAGGTCACGTACTTCATCGTTGACGGGTCCGGCCGGTTCGTGACCGACCTGCGCTGGTCGTCCGGGCCCCTGCTCTGGTACCGCACGATGCCTCCCCTCGCCACCGCCACCGGCTACGACCGGGCAGAACTGCGGAAGGACGTCCGGGAAGCGCCTGTGCCGCCGCACCAGGAACAGCAGGACGACCGCTCAAATGGATGGAGCGTCATTCCCGGCTGGCCCTTCCACGTACCGGTCACGCAGGCCGGCTGGCTGGTCGGCGCCGCCTGGGTCGCGGCCCTGCTCGGCATGCTGGGCACCGAGCGGCCGCGCCTGGGCAACCGCCTGGCGTGGTTCTGGCTGTTCACGGTGGGCCAGGCCGGGGCGATCATGTACTTGGCCCTGGAGCCGCGCCCGCTGTGGCGCGCGGGCGAGGAAGCTCCACCGGAACGGTCGTCGCGGATGGACGGCGGTCATGGCTGTCTCGCCTCCATCGGCCTGGGCATCATCGCGGCCGCCGCCTCGTACGCGACCGGCGAGGCGGTGAAGGCGGTGCTCCGCACGGTGGCCGGTCTCTGATCAGCCGTCCTGAAGGGGCGCTGGCGTTCGTCCTGCTGGTTGACGAGCGTGTTGTGGAAGGACTCGATCAGCCAGTGTCCGTGGCGCTTGACGACGACGCTGCTGTTGATCGACAGGTTGGCCGGGCGGCAGGCCGTCTCGGCGGCGTACAGCACGCAGTCTTTCCTGATGATGACCGCCGTCAGGGGCGACACCATGCGCACCTTCTCGGTCAGCCGCAGCAGCCGGGTGTTCTTGAGCTGGTTGTTGAAGTAGTACTGGAGGCGGGCGGCGATCACCGCGCGGCCGTGCATGTGCTCGCCCTTGATGTTCACCAGATCGGCGTCCGGGGTGTAGAGCGCGGCGTACCCGACTCCGTCGCCCCGGGCCCACGCCTCGGCCTGCCGCCGCCAGATGTCGCCGAGCGCCACCAGATCGGCATCGGCGTGACCCGCCCGCGGCGGTGTCGCGGCCGCGGCCGGCGGCAGAGCGCAGAGCAGCGCCAGGCCGACGCCCCCGACGAGCACCGAACCGCTCCTTATTTTCCCGTGCCGGCGATTTCTCATTCACGCCCCCCGTTCACGCGTTTCTGCAGCAAACATATACGCGGTCCGCGCCGCCGCGCGGCCACGCGGCCGCGTGTCCCGATCGCGGGTGCGATTATGCGGATATATGCCATCTGCCAGTGCTTATGCAGATCAACGGCGACAAGGGACGTTTATTATCTGGATAAGAGATATCGATCTGGATAACGGATATCGCGCCGCAGCTCCCCCAACAGACCTCCATCTCCGCCTTTTCTCCAGCGAGCCTTCGCGGCCGGGGCGGCGGGCACGGTGACAATGGCGGCAGGGGGGATGACATATGCAGATCGCTGTCCTTGGAATGGGCAACATGGGGCGCGCGGTGGCCGGACGGCTGGCCGCTCACGGGCATCGGCCGAGCGTCTGGAACAGGACGCCGGGCAAGGCCGCGGAGGTGGTCGCGGCCGGGGCGGTGGAGGCGTCCTCCCCTGCGGAGGCCGCGCGGGACGCCGACGCGGTGATCATGTCGCTCGCCGACGACCAGGCCGCCCTCGACGTCATGGCGCGGCTCGCCGAACATTCGCCCGCGCAGGACGGGGCGGTCGTGGTGGACCTGAGCACCGTCTCACCGCAGACCTCGCGCCGGCTCGCGGACATGGCCCCCGGTCACCGGTTCGTGGCCGCGCCGGTCATCGGCGCGCCGAGGACCGTCATGGAAGGCATGGCCGCGGGCCTGCTGGGCGGTGACCGCCGCCTGGTCGACCGGCTCGAAGGTCTCTGGAGGAGCCTGTTCCACGTCCACTGGTACTGCGGCGAGGACCCCGGCGGCGCCGCGACCTTCAAACTGCTCAACAACTACCTGCTGATGGCCGAGATCGCCCTGGTCGCCGAGGTGGTCGCGACGGCGGAGGCCACCGGGCTGGACACCAAGCTGCTGCGCGAGGTGCTGGACCAGTGGCCGACCGTGCCGATCGGCGTCCGCAACCGGCTCGACGACATCATCGGCGGCGACCACCAGGGCTGGTTCTCCACCCGGCTCGGCGCCAAGGACGTGCGGCACCTGGTCGAGGCGGCGGAGTCGCACGGGCTGTCGCTGCCCATCGCGCGCCTGGTCGGCCGCCGGTACGAGGAGGCCGGCGAGCGCTGCGGCGACCGCGCCGACATCGCCGCCGTCGTCGAGGTGCTGCGCGCCGAGCGCCGCACCGGCGGCTCAGCCCCGGGTCAGGCCTGACATGGGCGGCCACGCAGGGCCGGTGCGCGGGCGAGGCGGTGCCCGGCCGTGACCGCAGACAGGAACGCGAACGGGACCGCGAAGAGAAGCACGAACGGCGCGCGGCCGACCGTCGCGCTGGTGACCGGCGCCAACCAGGGCATCGGCCGCGAGATCGCCGCACAGCTGGCCGGGCTCGGCATGACCGTCCTGCTCGGCGCCCGCGACCCGCAGCGGGGCGAGGAGGCCGCCGACGCGCTGCGGTCGGCGACGGGAGCGGACGTGCGCGCGCTCACGCTGGACGTGACCGACCGCGCGTCGATCGAGGCCGCCGCCAAGTACGCCGCCGAGCAGTTCGGCGTGCTCGACGTCCTGGTCAACAACGCCGGCATCCTGGGCGACCTGCCGGGACAGGACCCGTGCGACGCCGACCTGGACGCCATCAGAGAGGTCTTCGAGACCAACGTGTTCGGCCTGATCGCCGTGACCTCCGCCATGATCCCGCTGCTGACGCGATCGCCTGCGGGACGGGTCGTGAACCTCACCAGCGGCCTCGGCTCGCTGGCGCTGATGAGCGACCCGGCCGGACCGTTCGCCCGCAGGCCGCCCTCGGCGGCGTACGTGCCGTCGAAGACGGCGGTCAACGCGCTGACCGTCCAGTACGCCAACGCGCTGCGCGCGCACGGGGTGCTGGTCAACGCCGCCGACCCCGGCCCGTGCGCGACGGCCTTCTCACCCGCCGTGTCCGGCCTGGCGCGCACCGCGGCCGACGGGGCCGCGGTGGCCGTGCGACTGGCCACGCTGGGTCCGGACGGCCCCACCGGAGGCTGTTTCGGGGCGGACGGCCCGATCCCCTGGTGAACACCGTCGCCGGCCCCCGCCTCGGCGGCGGCCGGTGACGGCCTGGGGCCGGCCGCCGCCGGCCGCCGCACACCGTGGCCGGTGACGCGGCGGGTCGCCGACGCGAAGAAGGCGACGGCGGA
Organism: Sphaerisporangium sp. NPDC049457; assembly: GCF_055586705.1. Taxonomy (NCBI): domain Bacteria; kingdom Bacillati; phylum Actinomycetota; class Actinomycetes; order Streptosporangiales; family Streptosporangiaceae; genus Sphaerisporangium; species Sphaerisporangium sp. NPDC049457. The sequence continues at coordinate 83,180 of NZ_JBVJHR010000003.1, forward strand.
GATCACGGCGGCCGTCAGAACGCTCGTCGGCTGAAGGCCACGGCCCAGCGGCCCAGGACCCGGCGGCCCAGGACCGGCGGCCCGCCAGTGAAATGATCATGGCGCGGACGGCACGTGAGCCGCCCGCGCCACTTGGTCAGCGGTCACACCGGCTGGACCGGCTTGACCGACTCAACCGGCTTGACCGGCTTGACCGGCTTGACCGGCTTGACCGGCTTGACCGGCTTGACCGGCTTGACCGGCTTGATTGCCTTGGCGGGCTCGACCGGTTTGGCCGACTCAACCGGCTTGGCCGGCTCGATGTCGCCGCGCTCCAGAAGAGGCGCGGCCTGGTCCTGTGGGCCTGACGCGGTCTCCTCCACGCGCTCGGTCTCGACGGACCACTCCGCCGCCAGCGCGGCCAGGGCCCCTACGGCGGTGACGACGGGGGCGGCGATGAACGCCACCACGCCGACGGTGACCGGGACCTCCATGACGACGTGCCCGCGGGAGTTCTTGATCTTGATCCGCTGGACGTTGCCCTCGTGGATGAATTCCTTGATCTTGACCGCCAGTTCGCCGCCGCGGACGCGTACCTCTTGCCTCGTGACCGTCATCTCGATGGCTCCTTCTGTGGTGTTCATGCGCTTACCAGCATGCCGAGCGGCACGCCCCCGCACCGGGGACCAAGGTCCCTGAGCGGGCGGCGGGAGGCCCCTTTCTCGGCCGCCCCGCGGCGACGACCATGGGCGGCAGGCCCCGGCCGGGACTCACGCGGCAAGGGGCGCGGGGCGCCGGCGGTGTCCGGCGCGTCAGGAGGGCGGTGGGCGGGAATGGCGGCCGACGTACTGGTCTGCAAGGGCCTGCACAAGAGATACGGCGACGTGGTGGCCGTCGACGACGTCGGGTTCCGCATCGCCGAGGGCGAGACGTACGGCCTGCTGGGCCCGAACGGCGCGGGCAAGACGACGACGATCTCGATGATCGTCGGGATCCTGGAGCGCGACGCCGGCGAGGTGCTCCTCTGCGGCCGCGACCACACGGTGAACGACGTGGCCGGCAAGGCGCTGGTCGGCTACGTCCCCCAGGAACTGGCCCTGTACCCCGACCTCACCGGCCGGGAGAACCTGCGCTTCTTCGCCTCCCTGCACGGCCTGCCGCGCGGCGCGGCCAAGACCAGGGTCGCCGAGGTGCTGGAGGTGGTCGGTCTGGCCGACCGGGCGAAGGACCTGGTCAAGGAGTACTCCGGCGGGATGAAGCGGCGCCTCAACATCGGACTCGGCCTGCTGCACCGGCCCCGGCTGCTGGTGCTGGACGAGCCGACGGCGGGCGTGGACCCGCAGAGCCGCAACGCCATCCTGGAGAGCGTCGAGCGCCTCGCCGGTCAGGGCATCGGCGTGCTGTACACCACGCACTACATGGAGGAGGCCGAGCGGCTCTGCGACCGGGTGGGCATCATCGACCTCGGCCGCCTCCAGGCCGAGGGCACCCCGCACGAGCTGGTCGGCATGGTCGGCGAGCACGACCGGATCACGTTCACCGCCGACGGCGACCCGGCCGAGGTGGTGCGCGCCCTGGAACGCCTGCCCGCCGTGCGCCAGGCGGGGACGCGGGACGGCGTGATCGACCTGCTTGTCGACGACGCTCCCGCCGTGCTGCCGCGCCTGGTGGAGGCGGCCTCCCGCGCCGGCACGGCGGTGCGTTCCGTGGAGGTGCGCCGGCCGAACCTGGAGTCGGTGTTCCTCCACCTCACCGGCAAGGCACTGAGGGACTGAGCATGTCCGCCGTACTGAGCATCATCGCAAAGGACCTGCGCCAGCGCCTGCGGGACAGGTCCCTGCCGCTGTTCGCCGTCATCGTGCCGCTCGGCCTCGCCGCGATCTTCAGTCTGGTCTTCTCCGGTGTGAGCGAGGACGAGATCGCGCGTTACGCCGTCGCGAACCTGGACACGGGAAACGTCGCCGCCGCCTTCGTGGACGGGCTGCGGCCGCTGGAGCGGGAAGGCGTGATCCGGACCACGAGCGCCCCCTCGGAAAGCGAGGCCGCCGCGCTGGCCGAACGCGGCGAGGTCGCGGCGGCCTTCGTGATCCCGCCCGGCCTCTCCGCCGCCGTCCGGGCCGGCCGCCCGGCCGAGATCAAGGTGATCGCCGGCGCGGACGCGCAGATCGGGGCGCAGGTGGCCAGGTCCATCGCCGAGTCGTTCTCCGCTGAGCTGCACTCGGTCAGCCTGGCGGTCGCGGTGACCCTGCGCGGCGCGCCCGCCGACCCCGAGCAGGCCGCCCGCCTCGCCGGCCGGGTGACCGAGGTGCCGACTCCGGTGACCGTGCGGGACGTCGGCGCCACCCGCCGGGAGCTGTCCCTGCGCACGTACTTCGCCGCCGGCATGGCCGTCTTCTTCCTGTTCTTCACCGTGCAGTTCGGCGTCGCCGGCCTGCTGCAGGAGCGCCGTGACGGCACGCTGGCCCGGCTGCTGGCCGCGCCCATCCCGCGCCGATCCATCCTGTGGGGCAAGCTGGCGGGCAGCGTCGTCGTCGGGCTGGTCAGCATGGCCGTGCTCGTCGTCGCCACCAGCCTGCTGCTGGGCGCCCGGTGGGGCGACCCGCTCGGCGTCGCCGCGCTGGTGGTCGCGGGCGTCCTGGCCGCGACCGGGGTGATGGGCGTGGTGGCCACCTTCGCCCGCACGGCCGAGCAGGCCGGCAACTGGCAGGCCATCAGCGCCATCGTGCTGGGCATGCTCGGCGGGGTCTTCGTCCCTCTTCCGCAGACGAACGGCGTGCTCGTCTGGCTTGGTCACGCCACACCGCACCGGTGGTTCCTGCAGGGCCTCGCCGACCTGTCCGCCGGCGGATCGATCAGCGTCGTCTGGGCGCCGGTGGCGGCGATGCTCGGCTTCGCCGCCGTCACCACCGGCCTTGCGGCACTGCGCATGGGAAGGATGCTCCGCCCGTGAAAGCCATGCTCATCGCAGGGGTCGCGCTCCGGCGTCTGGCGCGCGACCGGTCCAACGTCTTCTTCATGCTGATCTTCCCTTTGGCGCTGATCCTGGTGCTGGGCATGGCCTTCGGCGGCGCCTCCACCCCGCGGCTCGGCCTGCTCGACCAGGACGGCGGCCCGCTGGCCGCCCGCCTGGTGAACGCGCTGCGTCACACGCCCGGCGTCGCCGTCGTCGCGGCCGGCGAGGAGGGAGAGTTGCGGACGGCGGTGGAGCGCGGCAGCATGCAGGCCGGGCTGGTCATCCCCTCCGGTTACGGCGCGGCGGTCGGGTCGGGCGGCCAGGCGGCGCTGCGGTACCTCGCCCGGCCCGACCAACTCGCCCAGCAGCTCGGCGTCACCGTGCAGGCCGTGGTGACACGAGAGGCGGGAACGCTACGCGCCGCCCGGTTCGCCGCCGCGCAGGCGACCGGCTCGTTCGGCGAGGCGCTGACGGCGGCCGACACCATCGGCCCGCTGGTGCCCGCCCTGCGGGTGACGGTCCGCACCACCGGCACGGCGCTGTTCCCGGCGACCCTCGGCACCTTCGACGTGGGAGCCGCGTCGCAGCTGCTGCTGTTCGTGTTCCTGACCTCGCTGACCGGCGCCGTGGCGCTCATCGAGGCCCGCCGGCTCGGCGTCTCGCGGCGCATGACCGCCACCCCGACCTCGGTGCGGACGATCATGCTGGGCGAGGCCGCCGGCCGTATCGTCATCGCGCTGCTGCAAGGGTTGATCATCATGGTCGGCTCGGCGCTGCTGTTCGACGTGAACTGGGGCGACCCGCTGGGGGCGGGCGCGCTGCTCGCGGCCTTCGCCCTCGCAGGCAGCGGCGCGGCGATGCTGATGGGCGCGGTGCTGCGCAGCGAGCAGCAGGCCGGCGGCATGGGGATGCTCATCGGTATCGGGCTCGGCGCCCTGGGCGGCTCGATGATCCCCATCGAGCTCTTCTCCGACACGATGCGCGCCGTCGCCCATCTGACGCCGCACGCTTGGGCGGCCGACGGGTTCGCCGAGCTGATCCGGCGGGGTGGCGGCGTCGGCGACGTCCTGCCGCAGTTGGGCGTGCTGCTCGCCTATGCCGCCGCCCTGTTCCTGGCCGGCGCGTGGCGGTTCCGCAAGGCGCTGACCACCTGACCGGGCCGGTCCGTCGACGGCCCGCGCTCGGGTCGATCTGTCAGGCTGGACGCCGCCGAGGTGATCGCCGCTGGTGGCCGTATGACCATCCGAGGAGCAGATCAACAAAGGCGGCGTATTTCCGTCATGGTCGGTGCGGCGGCAATGCACGCGGTGCGATGGCACAGGGGCGCGGGCGAATGAGATGTATCGCGCCGGCTGAAACTTTCAACTCTGCCGCGTAATGTTTTGTTAACAGCATTTGTCAGGTAATATCTCCCCAGCAATGGGAGCGCTCCCACCTAGCCGGAATCCCCCACCGGAAGACGGAGATCGCAACGATGCAACGTCCCCGAACGGCCCTGCGGCCCCGCTGGATCATCCGCACCGTCGCCCTGATGGTCACCGCCATGCTGGCCCTGGTGCCCTGGTTCGACACCGCCTCCGCCCATGGTTCGGTCATCGACCCCGCGTCCCGTGTCTACGGGTGCTACCAGCGTTGGGGCAACGACCACCTGAACCCGAACATGCAGCAGCAGGACCCGATGTGCTGGCAGGCCTGGCAGGCCAACCCGAACGCCATGTGGAACTGGAACGGGCTCTACCGCAACGGCGTCGGCGGCAACCACCAGGGCGCGGTGCCCAACGGGCAGCTGTGCAGCGGCGGCCACGCCGAGGGCGGCCGCTACAACGCCATGGACGCCGTGGGCAACTGGAAGGCGACCAACATCTCCAACAACTTCACCATCAAGTTGTACGACCAGGCCAGCCACGGCGCGGACTACTTCAAGGTCTACATCACCCGGCAGGGCTTCAACCCCATCACCCAGCAGCTGACCTGGAACGACCTGCAGCTGGTCACCACCACCGGCAGGTACGGCCAGAGCCAGAACTACTCGATCAGCGTCAACACCTCCGGCCACTCCGGGCGCGCGATCGTCTACACCATCTGGCAGGCCTCGCACATGGACCAGGCGTACTACATCTGCAGCGACGTGAACTTCACCTGACCGGTTGAGTCGCCGCGCGCCCGAACCACCCGTCACAACGCGGCACCGCACAAGCCGCTCCGCCGGATGCCGCCGCATCCGGCGGAGCTTTTTTTCCAGCCCGTACACTCCCGGGCCACATGCCCGGTCGCGGCCACCCCCCGTGACATCGCCGGACGGTCGCGCGACCGTCCCGCGGACGGGCGGTCGCCCGCCCGTGGCCTTCGCGCGTTAGGATTTCCCAGCACCCCCGTGCCTGGCGCGACACCATGCTCCCCGTGAAAGCGGCCGGCGACCTTACCCCTGTGCGCACCCGCGAACGCCGTCCGGCACCAGCCGCGTCGTCCGCAGCGGCGTTCTCCCAGGGGAAGTGTGCGAGCGGTGCCTCAGACAGCGGCTTTCGGAGAATGGGCGTCATCGTTGGTAAGGTCACTGGGGAAACGCTCTCATTCCTGGAGTTCCGTCACGCTTGATCGCGGGGCTTTCTGCTGTACGGACGGAGCGCGTGCTGGGGAGGGTGGCTGATGGCTGGGGACGGCGGTGAGCGCCTGGGCTCGCCCTCCGCGGTGCCGTCGGCCATTGGCGCGGGCAAAGGGGTCGCTGAGATCGACGCCGGCCCCGTCGCGCTGATCCAGGCCGTACTGGACGGCGTTCCGGCGCAGGCCGCCTGGTACGCGCCGGTCCGCGACGCGGACGGGGTGATCGTCGACTTCGAGATACACGCCGCGAGTCCCGACGCGAAGGACGTGTACGGGCGCACCGGCAAAGAGCTCGTCGGGCTGCGGACGCTGGCGTCCTACCCGTCGGTCGCCGACGGCCCCCTGTGGGAGAGCTACCTGCGGGCGATGGAGACCGGCGGCCCCGAAGAGATCGCCCGCTACGTGCACGTGGACACCATCGAAGGCGTCCCGCACCGCTCCACCTTCACCGTCAGGGCGACGGGCGTCGCCGGAGGGCTGCTCGCCTCGTGGCAGCGCGACGACGAAGAGCAGCGGGTCTTCGCCCGGCTGGCCCACACCGAGCGCCTGGGAGACCTCGGGTGGGGCTACTGGAACCTGGCCACCGGCGAGATCGAGTGGTCCCACCACATGTACGCCATCCACGGCCGCGACCCCGGCGACGGCCCCATCGCCCTGCGGGGCTACGCGACCATCACCCATCCCGAAGACCAGCCGATCCTGCACCACGCGCTCGCCACCATCGCCAACACCGAAGGCGCCCACGAGTTCGAGATCCGGGTGTACGTGCGGGACGCACTGCGCCACCTGCGCATGGTGGCCGAGGCGGGCAGGGACGCCTCGGGCCAGGCCGTCGAGGTGCACGGCGTGGTGCAGGACGTCACCGACTGGCGGCACGCCAACGACCAGCTCGCCCTGACCCGGCGGCGGCTGGAGGAGGAACTGCGGCTCACCGCCGAACTCCAGCACATCATCATGCCGGTGCAAGAGAGCCTCATCCACCTGCCGGGCCTTCGGGTGGGCGTGCGGTACGACGCCGCCCAGACGGCCCTGCTGGGCGGCGACTGGTACCAGGCGATGCCGCTGAGCCGGGACCACGCGCTGCTGGCCGTCGGCGACGTCGCCGGAAGCGGGCTGCCCGCCGCGTCGGCCATGGCGAAGCTGCGGCACGCGATCACCGGCCTGGCCTTCGCCGACCACGACCCCGACCGCATCCTCGCGGCCCTCAACCGCCTGCTGCGGGCCGTGCGCCCCGACGTGCTGGCCACCGCCGTGGTCGCCCGGTACGACCGGCAGGAGCGCACACTGGCCTTCACCCACGCCGGTCACCCGCCGATGCTGCTGGTGCGCGGGAACACCGTGCAGCGGGTGCTGCACCCCGGAGTGCTCCTCGGGGTGTTCGACGACGCGAGCTATACTCACGCCAACGTTCGGCTGGAGCCCGACGACCTCTTGGTGATGTACACCGACGGCCTGATCGAGCAGCCCGGCCGTGATCTGTACGAGGGGTTGGACATCTTGGCGGCGACCATCGCCGGGGTGGTGGGCGCGTCACCCGCCGACAGGCTCTCCGCGGTCATGGAGGCCCTGCTTCCCAGCAACACCAGCGACGACACCTGCATTCTCGTCGCACACGTGACGCCGAACACGCAGGAGAGCGCCTGATGTCTGATCTGCACGTCTCCACCGACGCCGCCCGGTTCGCCGCCGAACGCCGCGGCGCCATCGGGCTGGTGACGCTCAAGGGCACTCTCGACTACGCCGTCCGGCAGACCTTCGAGGACTTCCTCGACCGGGCGTTCACCCAGTGCGGTCCCAACCTGGTCATCGACCTTCTCGACCTCGACCTGCTCGACTCGCGGTCCACCGGGATGCTCGTCAACTGCTGGAAGCGGTCCATAGACGCGGGCGGGTGGCTCGGCCTGGCCGCCGTCCAGCGCAGCGCCGCCCGCGTCCTGTGGATCACCGGCCTGGCCTCCCGCATCCCCGTCTACCCCACCGTGGAAGAAGCCGTCGCCGCCGCCCCCGTGCCGGGTGACTAGACCCGCGCCTCACCCGCGTTCGGCGGCGTCCAGGGCGGTGGCCTCCTCCAAGGTGGGGGCGGTGCCGCCGAGGTGGGCGGGCTGCCACCAGGCGCCGGTGCCGGCCGCGGCGTCGGGGTAGGTGCGCTGGACGTGGTCCAGCCGCTCCGCCATCACGGCGCGCAGGCCGGCCGTCGTCGCCTCGAAGTCCTCGCCGGGCTTGGGGTACAGCGGCTCGCCGATGTCGATCGTGATCGGGATGTGCCGCTGCGTGAGCCGCCTGGGCCTGCCCTTGGTCCACAGGCGCTGGGTCCCCCACACCGTGACGGGGATCAGCGGCACCTCCGCCCTGGCCGCCATGCGCACGGCGCCGTTCTTGATGTCCTTGACGGTGAAGGAACGGCTGATGGTGGCCTCGGCGAACACACCGATGACCTCCCCTGACCGCAGGTTGTTCAGCGCCGCCCGGTAGGCCCCGGCGCCCGCCGACCGGTCCACCGGGATGTGGCGCATCGCGCGCATCAGCGGCCCGGACACCCGGTTGGTGAAGACCTCGTTCTTGGCCATGAAGCGGACGAACCGCCGGGAGGGCAACGCTCCGTAGCCGACGAAGATGAAGTCGAGGTAGCTGACGTGGTTGCTGACCAGCACCGCTCCCCCGCTCGTGGGCACCCGCTCGGCGCCTCTCACCTCGATCTTCAGGTCGAGCGCCTTGAACAATCCTCGCGCGGTAGCGATCACCAGGGGGTACACGATCTCAGCCATGCCTGCACCGTAGCCTACGGAGAGATGACAGGCCTGGTCGGCGGGTCGCCGGCGGTCCGCCGGGAGACCCTGATCGGGAGGGCGCCGGGGGCATCGGGGGGGCTCGTCAGTGGCCGCGGAACGCCTCCTCCAGCCACCAGGACCCGCGGTCGGCGGTGACCTTGGCGTGCACGAGCAGCGGCCGGTCGCGCGGGCCGGCCAGCAGGCGCGACACCTCCGCGAGGTCGGCGCGTTCTCGCACGGTCACCGCGGCGCAGCCGTACCCACGGGCGATGGCGGCGAAGTCGCACGGCGGGAACCGCACCTGGTCCAGAGCGTGGCCATCGGGGCCGAAATGGTGCACCTCGGCCCCGTACGCCTCGTCGTCGTACACCACGATCACCATGGGCAGGCCGAGCCGGACGACGGTCTCCAGCTCGGCGACGCCCATCAGCGCCCCGCCGTCGCCGAGCGCCGCGACGGGCAGCAGGTCGGGACGGGCCAGCGCGGCGCCCACGGCGGTGGCCAGGCCCAGCCCGACCGACTGGAACGCCTGGGTGAAGCAGAAGGCGTTCTCGTCCGGCACCGACAGGTACATCGACGGGTAGCCCATGAAGTTGCCGGAGTCGACGGCGACGACGCGTGCGGCGGGGAGCAGGTCGTCCAGGGCGATGGACAGGGTGCGCGGGTCGACGCGGCCGTCGCCCGAGCCGTCGGTGTAGGGCACGTCCCGCCAGGCGACCTCGCGGCCGATGCGCGCCGCCAGAGCCGCGGTGCGCCACCCCCGGCCGCGTGGGCCGAGGGCTTCGGTCACCGCCCGCGCGGTGGCCGCGACGTCGCCGGTGACGCCGAGGCCGACGGGGCGGTGCGCGCCGAGGGCCGCGGGGTCGCGGTCGACCTGGACGACCGTGGCGGACGGCCCGATCAGCGCGCCGTGCCGCGTGGTCCACATGTTCAGCGAGCAGCCCCAGCCGACGACCACGTCGGAGTCGCGGATCAGCTCGGCGGCCGCCGGGGAGGCGAACCCGCCGCTGACGTCGAGGTTCCACGGGCTTCCCGTGAACAGGCCCCGGGCGACGGCCGAGGTGGCGAGGAGCGCGCCCGTCCGGTCGGCCAGCGCCTCCAGCTCACGCCGCGCGCGGCGCGCTCCCCGTCCGGCGACGAAGACCGGGCGGCGCGCCCCGGCGAGCACCTTGGCCAGCTCGGCGACCGCCTCTGCGGACGGCCGCACAACGCCCTCCTCCGCCTTGGGGAGGGACCGCGGGCGGCCCTCCTCCGTCGCGTCCGCCCTCGCGCCGGCCGGAATGGTGAAGCCGTCCTCGACGTGCTGGTTCTGCACCCCGAGCGGGAGGTTGAGCAGGACGGTCCCGCGCCCGCCCGCCGCGAGGCGGTAGGCCCGCACGGTGTCGGCGACGGCGGTGGCGGCCGACTCGACCCGCAGGGAGACCGCCCCGACCGCGACGGCCAGCGCGCTCTGGTCGATGTGGAAGTTGGAGCGCGGCTCGACCGCCTCGGCGGCCAGGACGAGCAGCGGCGTGCCGCTCTTGGCCGCCTCGGTGATGCCGGTCATGGCGTTGGTCAGCCCGGGCCCCTGGTGCACGCTGAGGACGCCGACGGTGCCGCTCATGCGGGCGTACGCGTCGGCCATGGTGGCCGCGCCGCCCTCGTGCCGGGCGGCGACGAACCGTACGCCGTTGTCCACCAGGGCGTTGACGAGGTGGAAGTTGCCGCTGCCGACCAGCCCGAAGGCGGTGCCGACGCCGAGCTCGGCCAGCGCGCGGCCGACGGCGTGCGCGACGATCATCGTTCGACGAGCGCCAGGACGCGGACCGGGCTGCCCGAGCCGCCCACGATGGGCAGCGGCGGGGCCAGGACCACCGCTCCGGTGACCGGCAGCCGGTCGAGGTTGCGCAGCTGGGTCAGGCCGTACTTCCCGGCGCCGAGCAGGAAGGAGTGGCAGGGGAAGGCGGGGTCGAAGGAGTGCGCGGCGCCGGCGTCCGTGCCGACCGTCTCCACGCCGATGCCGCGGATCGGGGTGTCCTCGGCCAGCCACCGCGCGCACTCCACCGAGATGCCGGGAGTGTGCGGGCCGGTCTCGTCGGCGTTGAGGAAGCCGGCCTGGTCGCCGGCGCGGGCGTCCCAGCCGGTGCGGTAGAGGAGCCAGCCGCCGTCCGGCAGCGGCCCGTTGGCCTTCTCCCACGCCTGGACGTGCTCGATCTGCAGCAGGAAGTCGGGATCGCCGGCGGCGTGCGCGGTGAAGTCGAGCACCGCTGCGGGGCCGATCAGCTTCGCGGGCGGCACCTGGGAGACGTCCTCGCCGTCGCGCCCGGTGACCCAGTGGACGGGCGCGTCGAAGTGGGTTCCGACATGTTCGCCCGTGACGATGTCGTTCCAGTACCAGGCGGGGCCGCGGTCGTCGTACCGGCTGATCTCGGTGAGCCGGAAGGGCACGGTGTTGCCGAACGGCTCGGGGAGTTGAAGGATCGGCGTCTCTGAGCTCAGCGGGGCGGTGAGGTCGACCACCTCGATCGCGCCGTTCCTGATCGCCTCGACGAGACTGCTCAACACCGACATATTTGCCTCCCGCTCGTGACCGTAGGAACCGATACTCCTCCCTCGGGCCGCCTTTCGTCATCAGCCGCGAACCGGTTGGCGCTCCATCCGCTTGTCAGGCGGCGCCGGGGCTCCCGGGAGCGGCGCGCCGGGGTCGCCGCGCTTGCCCTGAGTCGCGAACGGGGAGAGATTGGCCGGGAGACCACCAACACAAGGCGAGGTCCGGGTCATGAAGAAGCTCATCAACGCCGCCGACTCCGTCGTGACCGACGCGCTGTCCGGAATGACCGAGGCCCACCCCGACCTGCGGGTCGACCTGGCGCACAAGATCGTGTACCGCCGGTCGGCGCCGACGCCGGGCAAGGTGGGGCTGGTCTCCGGCGGCGGCTCCGGCCACGAGCCGCTGCACGCCGGTTTCGTCGGTCACGGCATGCTGGACGCCGCCTGTCCGGGCGAGATCTTCACCTCACCCGTCCCCGACCAGATCATCGAGGCGTCGCACTGCGTGGACGGCGGCGCGGGGGTGCTGCACGTCGTCAAGAACTACACCGGCGACGTGATGAACTTCCAGATGGCCGCGGAGCTGTGCGCCGAGGAGGGCGTCGAGGTGGGCACCGTCCTGGTCAACGACGACGTGGCCGTCAAGGACTCCCTCTACACCGCCGGACGCCGCGGCACGGGCGCCACCGTCTTCGTCGAGAAGATCGCCGGAGCGCTCGCCGAGACGGGCGCCTCGCTGGGCGAGGTGGCGCGGGTGGGCGGGCAGGTCAACGCGCGCAGCAGGTCGTTCGGCGTGGCGCTGTCGTCGTGCACCGTCCCGGCGGCCGGCAAACCGACCTTCGACCTGAGCGACACCGAGGTCGAGCTGGGCATCGGCATCCACGGCGAACCGGGCAGAACCCGCGCGCCCGCCGCCCCGGCGCGCGAGCTCACCCGCGTCGCCATGGACGCCGTCAACGACGACCTGCCGCTGTCGGGCGAGGTCCTGGTGATGGTCAACGGCATGGGCGGCACCCCGCTCATCGAGCTGTACGTGGTGTTCGCCGAGGTCGCCGCCTACCTGCGCGAGAAGGGCGCCGCCCCGGCGCGCAGCCTGGTGGGGAACTACGTCACCAGCCTCGACATGCAGGGCTTCTCGGTGACCGTCTGCCTGCTGAACGACGAGCTGACCGCCCTGTGGGACGCCCCCGTGCAGACCGCCGCCCTCCGCTGGGGCCGATGAGCGTCCCCGCCACCGACGATCCCGCGGCCGCCGCGCCGCCGTCAGGAGCCGCAGCCTCATGAACGCCCAGTTCTTCATCGCCTGGATCGAGGAGACGGCGCGGACCGTCGCCGCGCACCGGGACCACCTGACGCGGCTCGACGCCGCGATCGGCGACGCCGACCACGGGACCAACCTCGACCGCGGCTTCACCGCCGTGCGCGAGGCCCTGTCCGCCGCGTCCCCCGACACCCCCGGAGCGGTCCTCGCCCTCACCGGCACGGCGCTCATCCGCAAGGTGGGCGGCGCGTCGGGCCCCCTCTACGGCACCGCCTTCCGCCGCATGGGAACCACCCTCACCACCACCGAAGACGACAAGGCCGCCTCCGCGCCGAACGACGAGGCGACGGTGACGCTCGACGCGCTGGCCGCCGCGCTGGAGGCGGCGCTGGACGGGGTGCGCGAACTCGGCGGCGCGGCCGAGGGCGACAAGACCATGGTCGACGCCCTGGCGCCCGCGGCCCGCGCCCTGGCCGGCGCCGCGCGCGGCGGCCGCAAGCCCGCGGAGGCGTTCGACGCCGCCCTCGCCGCGGCCCAGGAGGGTGCGCGGGCGACCGTCCCGCTCCAGGCACGCAAGGGACGCGCCAGTTACCTGGGCGAGCGCAGCATCGGCCACGAGGACCCGGGCGCCGCCTCCACCGTCCTGCTGTTCACCGCCCTGCGAGCGGTCGCCGGCGGATGACCGATGACCAGCCCGGCAGGCAGGTCGGCATCGTCCTGGTCTCGCACAGCGACGCCCTGGCCAGGGAGACCGCCGCCCTGGCGCGGCTGATCGCCGGCCCGCGCGTGCGGATCGCCCCCGCCGGAGGCAGCGACGACGGCGGCTGCGACACCAGCGCCGACAAGATCGCCGCGGCGATCGAGCAGGTCGACCAGGGCATCGGCGTGGTCATGATCCCCGACCTGGGCAGTTCGGTGCTGACCGCCCGCCTGTTCGAGCGGCCCGGCTCGGTGGTCATCGCCGACGTGCCGTTCGTCGAGGGGGCGATCTCCGCGGCCGTCCTGTCCGCCTCCGGCGCCCCCCTGCCGGCCGTCCTCGCCGCCGCCACCGAAGCCAGAACCCACCACAAACTCTGACCCCCGACCACCGCGCCCCTACCACGAGCGGCCCGGTGTCCGCGGCGGCGGGCTTCACGCCGTAGGGCTTCACACGGACACCTACTGTCGAAGGTCCTGTCGGAGGTCGGTCGTCGCGGGACCGGCTGGGACGGCAGGGGTTCGAGGCCAGGTCCAGGCGGAGCGCAGGATGAAGGCCAGGAGCAGCACCTCGATGGCGATGGAGAGGCCGTAGAAGGCGGCCCAGTTCCAGGACTCCCCTGCCGCGTTGAACACCGAGTAGGGGATGTAGAGCGATGCGACGACGAGGTTCGCGGCCCGGTTGACCCGGGCGGGCAGGGTCATGGAGAGCATCACCATCAGGGCCGGGATCGCCACGGACGCGAGCATCATGGTCAACAACGTCGGGCTGATGTCGATCTCAAAGACGACGCCGGCGCGGAGGTTGTCGATGATGCCGGGCTTGTAGAGGTGGAAGTAGTCGACGTAGATGTAGAGGAACATGAAGCTGGTCCATGCGGCGGCGAGCTTGGCCTGCACGGGGACCGGCGGGTTGTCGAGCAGGTTCGGGGTTCTCGTTCGGATGGTCATCGGCTCTTCTTTCGACAGGAGCGGTCCCTCCGCCGGAGTGGCGGCAGGGATGTACCGAGGCCGCGCCCACCTGGACGAGCACATCGCCTCGACCGGGCGGCGGTAGCCCGGACCTCGGACGCCTCGAGCGCTGAGGGCAGGCCGTAGCGGTGCCGGTCGGCGGCCCGCATCGTCGTCGCCCCGGCGGACTCGCCCCCGGCGCCGGGCGCACTCCGGCACTCGACCGCTGTTCGGTCCCCCCAGAAGCCGCCTCACGTCCGAGCTGCGACTCTCGCTGGTTCGTACATCGTACCTCGTACACCGTACTACGAGTAGTACGCTGTACCATGACCGTGCGCTGGACGATTGTCAAGCCGCTCGGGCGAGCGAGAGGAGACCAGACCCGTGTCTGCGAGGCAACAACGCCAGGTGGCGTCGGACGCGGCGCTGAGCAAGCAACGGGTGGTGGTCGAGGCGGTCCGGCTCGCCGACCGCGAGGGGGTCGGAGGGCTGAGCATGCGCCGGCTGGCCGGCGCGCTCGGCGCGGGCGCGATGTCGCTCTACTACTACGTGGCGAGCAAGGAGGAGCTGCTGGACGCCATGATCGACGTCGTGTTCGAGGAGATCGAACTCCCGCCCGAAGATACCGACTGGCAGTCAGCGATGCGACGTCGGGCGGCATCCGCCCGACAGGTTCTCGCACGCCACCCGTGGGCGATCGGCCTGATGGAGTCGCGGACATCGCCGGGGCCCGCGAACCTCCGCCACCGCGAAGCGGTCACCGCCTGCCTGCGAAGGGCCGGCTTCCCGGTCCTGATGGCGACGCACGCCAACTGGTTGCTCGACAGCTATGTCTACGGTTTCGCCCTGCAGGAAGCCAGCCTGCCGTTCGACACCGCCGATGAGTTCGCGGACATAACCGAGGACGTCTTCCTGCCCCGGCTTCCTCCCGACGAGTTCCCCTACCTCAACGAGTCCGCCGCGGTGCTCGCCGCCGCCGGCTACGACCCGGCGGAGGAGTTCACCTTCGGCCTCGACCTCGTCCTGGCCGCCCTCGAGTCCCTGAGAGTGCCTGCGTGAGCCTCCATCCGTGATGCCGTTATGTGATCATGTGGATTCGTCGTGTCATCGCCGGTCTGCGGGTCCGGTAGTGCCCCACCCGGCGTGTGTCAGATCCGCGAGCACGGGCCGGGCCGCCGGTGGAGGTCTACTACCGCCTCACCTCGGCGGGCGAAGGACTGCGCCCGTCCGTCGAAGAGCCGTCCAAATGGGGCGAGACTTTCCTGGACGGGTCGATCCGCGGGCGCCGAACATCGTCCGCCTAGATCGCCGCCCGTGCCGCGAGCGCCGCGGCGGGCGTACGGGGAAGCCGTGGAGCGGGTATGAGAACTATCACCTTCCGTAACGGGCGGCGATAACGAGGACTGTGCGACGCGCGCGAAACTTCCGCGTGAACCCGACGTTTCACAGAAAGCCCTGCGGCCGGGACGCCCGTGGACTTCGATCGGACACGCTTCACTCGACAAGAGTGAAGTCGCGCGGTCACCTCATGCGCCATGCCCGGCCTGAGCTGGGCGAACCTCTTTCCGCCCGTTCCCCGCGCGCCATGAATATTCATCGGCATTCGGCGTGGATATTCCATCGCCCTGCCGAGTGTACCGCGATCATCCGTCTTGACGTGAACCGGCCCCACATCTAGAGTTTCGACCGGAATAGGGCAGGGAATGGGCCTTCCTGCGTTGGGGGATTAACTGGGCGCCGGACAGTCGGCCGCGTTCTCCGGGTAGTTCGGACGCGTACTGTTTCGGCGTTCAATCATCTCATTCGACGGATACTTCCGGCCGCCACATATGAGAGTGACTCATGAACAATACTGCGGGGCTTATCGTAGGCACGTGGCCGTCGACGGCCGGCTTACGCCATGCTTGTCCAGGTGTTCGGGCCGGTGAGGGCCTGCATCGATGAGCGAACCCATCGCGATCATCGGGATCGGTTGCCGGTTCCCGGGCGTGTCCGGCCCCGAGGAGCTGTGGAGACTGCTCGAACACGGGGTGGACACGGACGGGGCGCCTCCGCCCGGCCGTTCCGTCGCGGACACCCGGCACATGTACGCCACGAGGCGCGGCCGGCGCCCGTCGAGCCTCATCGGCGGCCTCGCGCCGGATGCCCGCCGCCTGCTGCTGGCGACCGGGCGGGAAGCCCTGGATGACGCCGGCATCCCGCCGAGCCGCATCGCGGGCAGCCGCACCGCCGTCTTCGTCGGCGACTCGCACACCGGCCGCGTCCGCCGGGGGTACGGCGGGGCGCCACTGCGGCCGCCGGTCGTCACCGACCGATGCGGCATGCCGGCCGGGTGCCTGTCCTTCGCCTTCGGCCTGCGCGGGCCGGCGGTCACCCTGGACACCGCGTGCGTCTCTTCGCTCACCGCCGTCCACCTGGCGTGCCAGAGCCTGCGCACCGGCGAGACCGGCCTCGCGCTGGCCGGCGGGCTCGACCTTCGGCCGTCCGCCGAGGAGGCCGCCCCGCTCGGCGCCGCCATCGCGACCGTCCTCGGCGGGAACGACGTGTCGGCCCATGACATGTCGTTCACCCTGGACGCCGCGTACGCCCGGGACGAGGTGACCGCCCACGACGCGTTGTACGGCCAGGACGGCATGATCGCCCTGGCCGGCAAAGTGGCCCTCGACGAGATGACCGTCCTCGACGGCATGACCGCGCCGGACCTCCGCTGGGCGCACGCCGACGACCGGCGTCAGGGGAACGGCGTCGGCATCATCGTGCTCAAACCCCTCGACCGTGCCCTGGCGGACGGAGACGCGATTCGCGCGGTCGTCCTCGGCTCGGGGCCCGCGGCCGGCGGCGACGGCGCGGCGAACAAGACCGCGCCGGGGCCGGCGACCTCGGGCATGACGGGGCTGATGCGGACCGTCATGCGTCTGGAACAGGGACGGGCGCCCTCGCCGCCGGAGCTCGGCGACCCCCGCCCGCGGACGCCGCACGACCCGCCCCGCGCCGACGTGCCGGCCGCTCGGCGCCCCCTGCCGGAAGGGGCCGTCGCGGGCGTGAGCGGCAGAGGGGCGTCCTCGGGCAACGTGCACGTCGCGCTCACCCAGGCGCCGGCGGCCGGGCCCCGCCCTGTCTCGGCGCCGCGACGCCACCACCTGTTCACCATGTCCGCCCACAGCCGGGAGGCGCTGACCACGCTCGCCCACGCCTACCTGGCCCTGCTCGAACGCGATGATGTGCCGTCGATGCGCGACCTGTGCTACAGCGCGGCCGCCCGGCGCGACCACCATGCCCTGCGGTTCGCCGCCGTCGTGGACTCGGCCGGGAGTCTGAAGGCGGCGCTGGCCGCCTTCCTCGCCGGCCCGGATCCCTCCTCCCGCCCGGATCCCTCCTCCGACGCGGCGCTCGACGCGCTCGCCGCCCGGTACATGCTCGGAGAGCAGCCCGACTGGGAGGGCGCGTTCGACTCCGGAGCCGTGTTCGTCCGCCTCCCGCCCTACCCGTGGCGGACCTCCCCTCAGCGCCCGCCCGACTGAGGCCGGCGCCCGGCGGCGCGCGCCACGGCGGCCGGGACGTCGACGAGGCGCGACAGCACGAACTCGCCGAGGGCCTTGGCCTGGGCGTCGAAGCGGCTGGTCGCCGTCGCCCCCTCTCCCAGCAGGCCGTGCACCACGAAGTTCAGCGCGCGCAGGTTGGGCAGTTCCCAGCGGTCGATCGGCAGGCCGGCCGCCTCGGGGAGCAGTTCGCGCAGCAGGTCGACGGTGAGCGCGCCGCGCAGCCATGCGTAGGACTCCTCGTCGCGCGTCCACAGGCCGAGGTTGGCGTTCCCGCCCTTGTCCCCCGAGCGCGCGTCGGCCACCTCCCCCAGCGGCACCCGCACGGTCGTCCCTCCGCCGATGATCGGCGCCGCGCCGGCCGCCGGTTCCTCGGGCGGCCGGGCGGTGGGCGGCCACGGGACGCTCTCCACGGTTCCGTCCGGGAGGACCACCTGGTGGTCCACCTCGGTGACCGGGACGGTCGCCGGCCAGTACGTCCCGTAGTCACGGGCGCCCCGCGGGACGCCGGTGGCGTAGAAACCGGGGTAGCTGCCGAGCGCGAGCCCGATGACCAGGCCGGAGAACGCCCGCCCGACCGCCTTGTCGTCCGGCCCCTTGACGGCGACGCGCAGCAGGCAGGAGGCGGCGTTCTGGTCGGCGGCGTCCGGCGCGGCCGTGCCGATGCGCTGGAATACGGCCGAGCAGCCCTGGGCCAGCCCTTCGCGGACGGTGCGCTCCACGAGCGCGGCCTTCTCGTCGATGTGGCGTCCGGTGAGCACGAGCGTGATCTCGTTCTCGTAGCCGCCGAGCGCGGTGATCGCGACCTTGGTGAAGGAAGGCGGGGGCGCGCCCCGCGTCCCGCTGATCTCGACGCGGTCCGGGCCGGCCTGCCGCAGCGACACGGTGTCCAGCAGCGTGGTGACGTCCGGGTTGAGGTACCGGGTGCCCTGGATCTCGTAGACGAGCTGCGCGGTGACCGTTCCGGTGGTCACCGCTCCCCCGGTGCCCGGGTGCTTGGTGATCACGGCGCTGCCGTCGCCGGCGACCTCGGCGATCGGGAACCCGGGCCGGGTCAGTCCGGGGATCTCCAGGAACGACGAATAGTTGCCGCCGGTGGCCTGCGCGCCGCACTCGATGACGTGTCCGGCGGCGACCGCGCCGGCCAGGCGGTCCCAGTCGTCGCGGGCCCAGCCATGCCACCACGCCGCCGGGCCGACGGTGAGCGCGGCGTCGCTCACCCGGCCGCAGACGACGATGTCGGCGCCGGTCTCCAGGGCGCGGGCGATGCCCCACCCGCCGAGGTAGGCGTTCGCGGTGAGCGGCGTGAGCCCCGAGCCGGCGAGCGGGGCGCCGTGCTCGGCGTGCGCCAGCGGGTGGCCGGCGGCCTGGAGCTCGCCGAGCCGTCCCAGCAGGTCGTCCCCGGCCACGCGGGCGACCCGGGGCGTGAGGCCCGCCGCGTGCGCCTGTGCGGCGACGCGGGTGGCCAGCCCCTGCGGGTTGAGCCCGCCGGCGTTCACCACGACCTTGACGCCGCGTTCGAGTACGGCGCCCAGCACGGGGGCGATCTGGGCCGGGAAACTCGCGGCGTAGCCGGCCTCGGGGTCGCGCGCCCGCCCTTTGGCCAGCACGAGCATGGTCACCTCGGCCAGGTAGTCGCCGGTGACCACGTCGACGTCCCCGCCGGTGACCATCTCGGCGAAGGCCGCGCCCCGGTCTCCGTAGAAGCCCGAGGCGTTGGCGATCCGGACGGGGCGGCGCGCGGCGCTCATCACGCCCTCCTCATCTGTTCACGTTCACCCATCCGGGCGGATGGCCGTCGAATGCGATGATCCCCGAATGCCGGCCGTTGCTGCCGCCTTCCGCGCTGCCGACAGGTTTCCGCATGTCGATAGATTGCCGAATTTGGCATTTAGCATGCTGCATGTCAACAGTTGGGACGGCAGGGGCTTTTCCGGGCATTCAGCGGTAGAGTCCCCCAGAGTCGAGTTGCAGCGGAAAGGTCCCCCGGGTGCGAACGGTCGGCGGCGCGTCCAGCCTCACGGAGCAGGTGATCGAGGCCGTCCGCGAGGCGATCCGCTCCGGCGAGCTCCGCCCCGGCGAGCTGTACTCGGTGTACCAGCTCGCCGCGCAGCTCAACGTCTCGCGCACCCCCGTGCGGGAGGCCATGCTGCGGCTGGCCGAGGCCGGCATGGTGCGTTTCGAGCGCAGCCGGGGCTTCCGGGTGCTCCGGCATGACCCCAAGGAGATCGCCGAGGTGTTCCAGCTGCGGCTGCTGCTGGAGGTGCCGGCCGCCCGCGTCGCCGCCCGCCGCGGCGGCCCGGAGCTCATCGAGGCGATGCGCGACGAGCTGTCGCGGATGCGCGCCGCCGCGGCCGACGACGACGAGCCGCGCTTCATGCGTCACGACCGTGCCTTCCACGACCTGCTGCTGAACGCCGGCGCCAACCGCAAACTGGTCGGCATCGTCGCCAACCTGCGCGACGCCACGATGACGCTGGGGGCCTCCACCGTCGACCGCGCGCGCTCGCTGGCCGACATCGCGGCCGAGCACGAGCCCATCCTGGCCGCACTGGAGGCCGGGGACGCCGCCGCGGCGGCCGCGGCGATGCGGGCGCATGTGGCGCACACCGGCGAGCTGCTGCTCGCCCAGGTCGCGGCCGAGAACGGCGTCGCCGCCGACCCCGAGGACCTCGACCTCATCCACTCCCCCGGCATCGCCGACCCCGCCCGCGGCCCGGCCCCCGCGGGGCCCCAGGAAGCCTGACGGCCGACGGCCGGCGCCTCACCTCCGACGGCCGACCGCCTGCGCCTCACGTCGGGACGGCCGGGGTCCGGCCCCTCACGTCCGGCGGCCGGCGGAGCCGGGCCGGTCTTCTACCGGGGTGGTTCGGCGGGGAAGTCGGTGTCGCGGTATTCGCCCGCCGGACGGTCGTCCGTCGCGGCGTGCTTGTCCCGCTCGCCGTCGCGCAGCTCGACCCGCCGGATCTTGCCCGAGATGGTCTTGGGCAGCTCGCCGAACTCCAGCCGCCGCACCCGCTTGAACGGCGCGAGGCGGGCGCGGCAGTGCGCGAAGATGGCCTGCGCCGTCGCGGCCGTCGGGTCCCACCCGGCCGCCGGCACCACGTAGGCCTTGGGCACCGCCAGCCGCACCGGGTCGGGGGACGGGACGACGGCGGCCTCGGCGACGGCCTCGTGCTCGATCAGCACGCTTTCCAGCTCGAACGGCGAGATGCGGTAGTCGGAGGCCTTGAAGACGTCGTCGGTGCGGCCGATGTAGGTGATGTAGCCGTCGGCGTCCCGCGAGCCGATGTCGCCGGTGTGGTAGTAGCCGCCGGACATGGCCTCGGCGGTGAGCCCCGCGTCGCCGTGGTACCCGGTGGTGAGCCCGAGCGGGCGGTGGGCCAGGTCGAGGCAGATCTCGCCCTCCTGCGCCGCCTCACCGGTGACCGGGTCCACCAGCACGACCCGGTAGCCGGGCGCGGGACGTCCCATCGCCCCCGGCTTGAGCCGCTGCCCCGGGGTGTTGGCCACCTGGACGGTGGTCTCGGTCTGCCCGAAGCCGTCCCTGATGGTCACGCCCCACGCGGCGCGCACCTGGTCGATCACCTCGGGGTTGAGCGGCTCGCCGGCGCTCACCGCCTCGCGCGGCGGGGTGCGCAGCTCGGACAGGTCGGACTGGATGAGCATCCGCCACACGGTGGGCGGCGCGCAGAAGGCGGTGACCCCGCAGCGGTCGAGCTCGCGCAGCAGCCGCGCCGGGTCGAAGCGGGTGTAGTTGAACACGAACACGCACGCCTGGGCGTTCCACGGGGCGAAGACGTTGCTCCAGGCGTGCTTGGCCCAGCCCGGCGAGGAGATGTTCAGGTGCACGTCCCCGGGTTTCAGCCCGATCCAGTACATGGTGGACAGGTGGCCGACCGGGTAGGAGGCGTGGGTGTGCTCCACCAGCTTGGGCCGCGCCGTCGTCCCCGAGGTGAAGTACAGCAGCAGCGGGTCGGCGGCGGCCGTGGGCGCGTCCGGTTCGAACAGCGGGCCGGCGTCGTAGGCGTCGGCGTAGTCCAGCCAGCCCGGCACCGGACCGCCGACGGCCACGCGGGTGTAATCGCCGGGCACGCCGTCGAACTTGGCGGCGCCGGCCGCGCCCGCGACCACGTGCCGGGCCCCGCCCCGCTCGATGCGGTCGCGCAGGTCGGCGGCGCCGAGCAGCGGCGTCGCCGGGATCAGCACCGCGCCGAGCTTCATCGCCGCCAGGATCGTCTCCCACAGCTCCACCTGGTTGCCGAGCATGAGCACCAGGCGGTCGCCGCGGCGCACCCCCTGCCCGCGCAGCCAGACGGCCACCTGGGACGAGCGGCGGGACATCTCGGCGAAGGACAGCCTGCGCTCCGCCCCGTCCTCCTCGACGATCCACAGGGCGGGGGCGTCGTTGCCCTCGGCGATCACGTCGAACCAGTCGAGCGCCCAGTTGAACCGGGTCAGCGCGGGCCATTCGAACTTCTCGTAGGCGGTGGCGTAGTCCTCGCGATGGGCCAGCAGGAAGTCGCGGGCCGCCCGGAACACCGCCGTGCCGTCATCGGTCCGCACCATGCCGTCTCCTTCCGACGTGCCACGCCCGCGCCGGGCGTGCCTGCACAGGATGGTGGACCCGGACGGCCCCTTCGTGCCACCCCCCGGACGGAAGTGGCGGGGCGGCGCGAACGCGTTCCCGTGGCGCGCCAGGCCGCCGACCGGCCGGGTGGACGACGTTGACGTGCTGTTTCTCCGGCTCGGTTATCATCGAAGGAGAGGAAGCGATCGAACGCCTGAACGCCTTCGGCCTCGCGGCGCCACTCCTCGCGAGCGGCGCTTGGACCCGGCTCTGCGCATGGCCGACCGCTTCCTCCGTCTTTCCCGGTCTTCCGGCTTCACCCGGTTCCTCCGGCTTTCGACTGCCGCCCTCTGTCCGGTTCCTCCGGCTTTCGGCCCCCTGCTCCGGCGTCCATCCCGGCGCGGCGGTCAGCCCTTGTAGAGACGTTCGGCGTACTGGGCGCCGTAGTACCGTTCGAGCTCTTCGAGGCTCTCTTCGGACTGCTGGATGCGCTTGACGATCTGCGGGTGCGGCGGCAGCACGCCGGGGTTCCAGGCGTCGTGCCGCCACAGGGACGAGCGCATGAACGCCTTCGCGCAGTGGAAGAAGATCTGCTCGATCTCCACGACGAGGGCCAGCGCGGGCCGGTGGCCCTTGACGATCATCTGGTCGAAGAAGGGGGCGTCGCGCACCAGCCGGGCCCGGCCGTTGACGCGCAGCGTCTCGTTACGGCCCGGCACCAGGTAGATCAGGCCGACGTGCGGGTTGGACAGGATGTTCAGGAAGCCGTCGGCCCGGCGGTTGCCGGGGCGCTCGGGGATGGCGATCGTGGTGTCGTCGAGGACGACCGTGAACCCGGGCGGGTCGCCCTTGGGCGAGACGTCGCAGGCGCCGTCCGCGTCCGACGTGGCGATCAGGCAGAACGGGGACGCCGCGAGCCACTGCCTGTCGATCTCGTGCAGCGCCGTGCGCTCCTTGGTGATCGCCCGCGGCATCACCTCGCCCAGCAGCTCGCGCAGCTCGGCCGCCGAGCCGATCTCCACGAGGCCCTCGGGCGACGCCCCGGGCCCGCCGGACGCGGACGCCTCGGCGGGCGTCGCGCCGGACGCCCGTGCGATGGCCTGCTCGACCTGCTCCGCCGTGCAGGCGGATCCGGCGTCCTCGACGTACTCGGCGTTCTGCGGCACCGTGCCCCCTTGCGCTGTCCGACCGAAACCGGCTCCAGCCTAGAGCTCCGATTCTGCGGCGCTCACGGGGGTTCCGCCATACGAGACGCCGTCCGTCACCGCCCGGCCCCACCCCCGGCGGGGTCACCCGGCGACGGGGTCACCCGGCGACGGCGACGTCATGCACGGGCCGTGTCATTTCCACCGGAAATAGACGAACAGCCGGCCGTGGTTCTTGGCGTCCTTGTCGATGCGGTGATAGAGGGCCTTGATCTCCTTCTGGTCGAGGAAGCGGAGCACCTTCTTCTTGAGCTGGCCGGAACCCTTGCCCGGGATGATCTCGACCTCGGTGGCCTTCTTCTGCACCGCCTCCTGGATGACGCCGCGTAGCGCCCGGTCGATCTCGCCGCCCTTGTTGTAGATGTCATGGAGATCAAGCTTCAGCTTCACGCCCGCGATTGTACGCGACCCGTTTGGAACGGTCCCCTAACTGCGCCGATCACAGCATTTAACCGTTCCATGTCCACATTTGGTCACATATTGCCTCTGATCCGGGCCTACACCGATCTAGGCGGAAAAGTGACGCGCATCTAGACTCCGAGTTCGGCGACCTTGGACGGTCGCCGGACATGTGTCGCCCGACGGGGAGGGTGGGGCCCTTCTCGTACGTGTGCGGGTGACACGGCTCCTCCATGCCTGCCGGGCGGCCGGTCCCGGTGGTTCACCAGGAGGTGTCGTGCCACGTAAGTCCCTTCCCCCTCTCTTATCCCGGACGCGCCGCGCCGCGGCCGTCGGCGTGAGTCTCGCGGTCGTCGCGGTGATGAGCCCGGCGATGCCCGCGTCCGCCGACCCCTCGCCGAGCGCGGCGACCGGTTCGGCGAGCCCGGCGACCGGTTCGGCGAGCCCGGCGACCGGTTCGACCAGTAAGTGGAAGGCCACCCCGCTGACCCCGGCCGGCCGCGTCCAGGGGGCCAAGTCCCCGACCGGCAAGCTGGCCAGGAGCGACGAGTCCCTGTTCACGGCGACGTCGGCCAAGCCCGTCAACGTGGTCGTGAAGCTGGACTACGACTCCCTGGCCGCCTACAAGGGCGGCGTCGACGGTCTCAGGGGCACCAGCCCTTCGGTCACCGGCAAGAGCCTCGACGTCAACAGCACGGCGGCCAAGCAGTACCAGAAGCACATCGAGGGCGTGGAGAACGCCTTCCTCGGCGAGCTCGGCAAGCGCGTCCCCGGCGCCAGGGCGGGCCAGAAGCTGCGCACCGTCTACGGCGGCATCGCGCTCAGCGTCCCGGCCAACAAGGCCGCCGACCTGCTCAAGCTGCCCGGCGTCGCCGCGGTCCAGAAGGACGAGCTCCAGCGGCCGCTGACCGACTCCAGCCCCGACTTCATCGGCGCCCCTGCCGTCTACAGCAAGCTGGGCGGCACCAACTCCTCCGGCAAGGGCGTGATCTTCGCCACCCTCGACTCGGGCGTCTGGCCGGAGCACCCATCGTTCGCCGACCCGGGCGGCCTGCCCGCTCCCCCGCCCACCAAGGACGGCACGCCCCGCGTGTGCGACTTCGGCGACAACCCGCTGACGCCCGCCGCCGATCCGTTCGTCTGCAACAACAAGCTGATCGGCGGCCGGCCGTTCATCGACACCTACAACCTGGTCTACGGCGGCGAGGTGTACCCCGACAGCGCCCGCGACTCCAACGGGCACGGCACCCACACCGCCTCCACCTCGGCCGGCGGGCCGGTGGCCGACGCCAACCCGCTCGGCATCAGCAGGGGCCCGATCCACGGCATCGCCCCCGCGGCGGCCGTGTCGGTGTACAAGGTGTGCGGCGCCGAGGGCTGCTTCCCCTCCGACTCCGCCGCCGCCGTGGGCCGCGCCATCCTGGACGGCGCCCGCGTGATCAACTTCTCGATCTCGGGCGGCGCCGACCCCTACAGCGACCCGGTCGAGCTGGCGTTCCTGGACGCGTACGCGGCCGGGGTGTTCGTCGCGGCGTCGGCCGGCAACTCAGGACCGGATGCGGCCACCGCCGACCACGCCGGCCCGTGGGTGACGACGGTCGCCGCGTCCACGCAGACCCGCACGTTCCGCTCGACGGTGACGCTGACCGGAACCGGCGGCGTCAAGGCCACCGTCTCCGGCGCCTCGATCACCCAGGGCGTCACCACGCCGCTGCCGGTGGTCTCGGCCGCCGCCGCGCCGTACTCCGACCCGCTGTGCCTGAGCCCGGCGCCGCCCGGCCTGTTCACCGGGAAGATCGTCGTCTGCCAGCGCGGCCCCAACCGCGTGCTCAAGGGCTTCTCCGTCAAGCAGGGCGGCGCGGCCGGCATGATCCTTTACAACGCGACGCCGCTCGACGTGATGACCGACAACCACTGGTTGCCGACCGTCCACATCGACCAGCCCGACAGCACGGCCCTGCTGAACTTCCTGGCCGCCAACCCCGGCGCCACCGCGTCGTTCCCGCCGGGCGCGAAGACCACCTGGCAGGGCGACGTCATCACGACGTTCTCCTCGCGGGGGCCGTCCGGCGACTTCCTCAAGCCCGACGTCACCGCGCCCGGCCTGCACATCCTGGCCGGGCACACCCCGACGCCGGAGTCTCCCCTGGAAGGGCCGTCCGGCAACCTCTACCAGGTGATCGCCGGCACCTCGATGTCCGCGCCGCAGGTGGCCGGGGCCGGCGCCCTGCTGTTCGCCCTGCACCCCGACTGGACGCCGGGCCAGGTGAAGTCGGCGCTGGAGACGACGGCCAAGACCTCGGTCACCAAGCAGGACCGGGTCACCCCCGCCGACCCGTTCGACTTCGGCGGCGGCCGCATCGACCTGACCAAGGCCGGCGACCCCGGTCTGACCCTGGACGAGACGGCGGCCAACTACGCGGCCTCCGCCGCCGACCCGCTGAACCGCATCGACCTCAACCTGCCGTCGGTGAACGCGCCGGTCATGCCCGGCGTCATCACCGCCAAGCGGACGGTCACCAACGTCACCACCAAGACGCTGAACTACACCGCCACCGGCACCGCCCCGAGCGGGGCCGCCATCACGGTGCTGCCGCCGCTGTTCAGCGTGAAGCCCGGCAAGAGCGTCAAGCTGACCATCGTGGTCACCGCGCCGGACCTGCCCGACGGGCAGTACTTCGGCCAGGTGAACCTCAAGCAGGTCGGCGGCGGCCGCAACCTGCACCTGCCCGTGGCGTTCCACCGGCAGGAGGGCGCGGTGCCCGTCGACCAGACCTGCGCGCCCGCCACGATCGCCAAGAACACCGGCGAGTCCACCTGCACGGTCACGGTCGAGAACACCACGCTGAAGGACACCGAGGTCACCGCGCTGAGCACGCTCGACGCGCGGCTGCGGCTGAACGGCGTGACCGGCGCGACCAAGGTGGGCACCCAGATCGCGACCACCAGGACCACGCTGGCGGGGCGGCAGCCGGACCGGCCGGGCATCGCCCCGGGCACCGGCCCTGCGGGGTACCTGCCGCTGGACGCCTTCGGCATCACGCCGATCGCGATCGGCGACGAGGAGGCGGTGAACTTCACCGTCCCGGCCTTCACCTACGCCGGCACCACCTACACCCGCATCGGCGTGGTCTCCAACGGCTACAGCGTCCCGGGCGGCACCAGCGGATCGGCGGACATCTCGTTCTCGCCGCAGAACCTGCCCGATCCGGCGCCGCCGAACAACGTGCTGGCGACCTACTGGACGGACCTGGACGGCACCGGAGCGCCCGGCGTGTACGCCGGCACGCTCACCGACGGGGTCGACACCTGGCTCGTCCTGGAGTGGCGCGTCCACCTGTACGGCGCGACGTCGCTGAAGGTGTTCCAGCAGTGGATCGGCGTGAACGGCGCCGAGGACATCACCTATTCCTACGACCCGTCCGACCTGCCCGGTGACCCCGGCGCCTCCTACGGGCTGACCGTGGGCGCCGAGAACGCCGAGGGCACGGCCGGCGCCCAGATCTCCGGGCCGCCGGCCGAGGACTACCGCGTCAGCAGCACCCCCGGCGCTCCCGGCGGCAAGCTGACCTACACCATGAAGGTCAAGGGGGTCGCCACCGGCGTGGGCTCGGTGACGACTGCCACCTCGACCGACGAGGTGAAGGGCATCACCATCGAAGTGGACAAGATCACCGTCCAGTGAGCCCAGGTGGGGCCCGGCGGCACGACCGCCGGGCCCCACCGCGCTCGGCCGTCCCGCCGTGCGCCGCCCTCGCGGCCACCTCGTGGTGGCCTCGTGGTGGCCTCGTGGTGGCCTCGTGGTGGCCGGTCAGTCGGTGCCGGACTCCATCGCGGCGTGGTCGAGGAGCACGTCGTCCTCCGGGACCTCGCCGCGCGAGGCGATCGCCTCGGCCCCGCCTTCGGCCATCGCGCCGATCAGGCCGGTCGGGGCCGCCTGCGCGGCGCCGATCAACGTCGATTGGCTGCCGACCATCCCGAGCGCCGCGTACTGTTCGAGCTTGGCGCGGGAGTCGGCGATGTCGAGGTTGCGCATGGTCAGCTGGCCGATGCGGTCGACCGGCCCGAAGGCGGAGTCCTCGGTGCGTTCCATGGAGAGCTTGTCCGGGTGGTAGCTGAACGCCGGCCCGGAGGTGTTGAGAATGGAGTAGTCCTCACCGCGGCGCAGCCGCAGGGTCACCTCGCCGGTGACCGCCGTCCCGACCCAGCGCTGCAGCGACTCGCGCAGCATCAGCGCCTGCGGGTCCAGCCAGCGGCCCTCATACATCAGCCTGCCGAGCCGGCGCCCCTCGTTGTGATAGCTCGCGAGGGTGTCCTCGTTGTGGATGGCGTTGACCAGCCGCTCGTACGCCGCGTGCAGCAGAGCCATGCCCGGCGCCTCGTAGATGCCGCGGCTCTTGGCCTCGATGACGCGGTTCTCGATCTGGTCGGACATGCCGAGGCCGTGCCGGCCGCCGATGGCGTTGGCCTCCAGCACCAGGTCGACGGCGGAGGCGAACTCCTTGCCGTTGATCGTCACCGGCCGTCCCTGCAGGAAGCCGATCGTGACGTCCTCCGGGGCGATCTCGACGGCCGGGTCCCAGAACCGCACGCCCATGATCGGTTCGACGAGCTCGACGCCCGCGTCGAGGTGTTCGAGCGCCTTGGCCTCGTGGGTCGCGCCCCAGATGTTCGCGTCGGTGGAGTAGGCCTTCTCGGTGCTGTCGCGATAGGGCAGGTCGCGTTCGAGCAGCCACTCGGACATCTCTTTGCGCCCGCCGAGCTCGTGGACGAAGTCGGCGTCCAGCCACGGCTTGTAGATGCGCAGGGAAGGGTTGGCGAGCAGGCCGTAGCGGTAGAACCGCTCGATGTCGTTGCCCTTGAAGGTGGAGCCGTCGCCCCAGATCTGCACGTCGTCCTCGAGCATCGCGCGCACCAGCATGGTGCCCGTGACGGCCCGCCCGAGCGGGGTGGTGTTGAAGTAGGCGCGGCCGCCGGACCGGATGTGGAACGCCCCGCAGGCGAGGGCCGCGAGGCCTTCCTCCACGAGGGCCGACCGGCAGTCGACCAGACGGGCGACCTCGGCGCCGTACGCCGTGGCGCGCCCGGGGACCGAGGCGATGTCGGGCTCGTCGTACTGGCCGATGTCGGCGGTGTAGGTGCAGGGCACCGCACCGTTCTCGCGCATCCACGCGACCGCTACCGAGGTGTCGAGGCCGCCGGAGAAGGCGATGCCGACACGTTCACCGACGGGCAGAGAAGTGAGGACCTTGGACACGAGTAGAAGTATATACACACCGATGCATGACCATGCAACGCACAACGAGCCGATCGCTCGTGGAGCCGCGCAGGGCCGCTCAGGGCAGCCGGAGGGGCTTGGCGAAGCAGCGACTGCTCTGGTGGAAGCGGTAGTAGCCGAACTTGGCGCAGAGCTCGTAGCCGCTGGAGGTGTACAGGGCTATGGCCTCGGGCTGGGCGGTTCCGGTCTCCAGGACCATGCGGACGCGTCCCGCCGCGCGGGCGTCGGCCTCCAGGTGGGCCAGGACGCGGCGGGCGAGTCCCCTGCCGCGGAACGCCTCCACCACGAACATCCGCTTGATCTCGGCGTCGCCGTCCGAGTAGCCCTCCTCGCCGGCCTCCTGGGCGCGCCAGCCTCCGGTGGCGAGCGGAGTGCCGTCCTGGTCGTAGGCGATGAGGTAAAGGCCGTTCGGCGGCTCGAACATCGACGGGTCCAGCGGTGTGGCGTCACCGTCGCTCTGGTAGCGCCTGGCGTACTCGGCCTGCACCTCTTTGTTCAGCCTGACCGCGTCCGGGTGGTCGAACGAGACACGGCGAATCTCCACTAGAAAGCCCTTCTTGGCGACAAAACGACTCGCCGCGAAGATACCGCCCTGCCATGGCCCGCACCGGGGCGGGGGTGGAGCTCGACGTCGCAGAACCGTGCGGACGCGAAGCTTGAAACTTTCTAATATTCCACCGGATTATCAGCGGCCCATCCTCTGCTTAACCGGTTCATCCATCCGAAATGTTCCAGTCTCCCTTTGACACCTTTCAGGGCGATTCTCACAATGGGGTCCACACGCGGGCCCTGCCCGTCCCCGGCGGGTGAGCGACGGCGAATCCGCAGCTCAGAGTGGTTCTCGACGCCCAGTACGTCCCCGGCTTGATCCAGGAAGGATCGAGGCACGTGAAACGACTACTCAAGGCCCTGACGGCCGCGGTGATCATCCCGGTCATCGCGGCGACCGCGCTGGTGCTCACCAGGCCGGCCTCAGCCGCTTCGCTCACCCGGGTGACGAGCTTCGGCGCCAATCCCACCAACCTGAACATGTACATCTACGTGCCGGACAACGTGGCGGCCCGGCCGGCGCTGCTGGTCGCCATCCACTACTGCACCGGCACGGCGTCGGCCGTCTTCAACGGCTACGCCCGCGACTACGTCACCGCGGCGGACCGCTACGGGTACATCATCGTGTTCCCCGAGGCCACGCGCAGCGGGCAGTGCTTCGACGTCTACTCACCGCAGGCCCTCAGGCGCGGCGGCGGCAGCGACCCGGTCGGCATCATGTCGATGGTCGACTACGCCAAGCAGCGCTACAACGTCGACTCCGGCCGCGTCTTCGTCACCGGCTTCTCCTCCGGCGCGATGATGACCAACGTCATGGCCGCCGAGTATCCCGACGTGTTCGCCGCCGGCTCGGCCTTCATGGGCGTGCCCGCCGGTTGCTTCGGCACCACCGACGGCTCGACCTGGAACAGCCAGTGCGCCAACGGCCAGATCACCAAGTCGGCGCAGCAGTGGGGCGACCAGGCCCGCGCGATGTACTCCGGCTACACCGGCTCCTACCCCCGGATGCAGCTGTGGCACGGGACCAACGACGACACGCTGCGGTACCCGAACTTCGCCGAAGAGATCAAGCAGTGGACCAACCTCAAGGGGGTGAGCCAGACCCCCGTCGCCACCGGTTCCCCGCAGTCGAACTGGACCCGGACCCGCTACGGCGCCGACACCACCCAGGCGCCGGTCGAGGGCATCAGCGTCCAGGGCGTCGGCCACTCGCTGCCGCAGAGCGGCATGGTCCAGTACGCCATCGACTTCCTCGGCCTCAACAGCCCCGGCACTCCCACCCCGACGCCCACTCCCACCCCGACGCCCACCCCCACGCCGACGCCGACGCCGACGCCGACGCCCGAGCCCACCACCCTCGGCGCCGCCGCGGCCCGCAGCGGCCGGTACTTCGGCACCGCGATCAACGCGAGCAAGCTCGGCGACCCCGTCTACACCGCCATCGCCGCCCGCGAGTTCACCTCGGTGACGCCCGAGAACGAGCTGAAGATGGACGCCACCGAGTGGAGGCGGAACCAGTTCACCTTCGACAGCGGCGACCTCTTGTACGGCTGGGCCAAGCAGAACGGCGACAAGCAGGTACGCGGCCTCACGCTGGCCTGGCACGCCCAGCAGCCCGCCTGGATGCAGACGCTGGCGGGCGACTCGCTGCGCCAGGCGATGATCAACCACATCAACGGCGTGGCGGGCCACTACAAGGGCAAGCTCGCCTACTGGGACGTGGTGAACGAGGCGTTCGCCGACGGCAGCTCCGGCGCCCGGCGCGACTCCAACCTGCAGCGCACCGGCGACGACTGGATCGAGGTCGCGTTCCGCACCGCCCGGGCGGCCGACCCGGCCGCCAAGCTCTGCTACAACGACTACTACATCGAGGACTGGACGGCGGCCAAGACCCAGGCCGTCTACAACATGGTCCGCGACTTCAAGTCCCGCGGCGTCCCGATCGACTGCGTCGGCTTCCAGAGCCACTTCGTCAACAGCGCCCCCTACAACGCCGACTTCCGCACCACGCTGGAGAGGTTCGCGGCCCTGGACGTGGACGTGGCCCTCACCGAGCTGGACATCGAGGGCGCCTCGCCCACGACCTACGCCAACGTGGTCAACGACTGCCTGGCCGTGCCCCGGTGCGTCGGCATCACCGTGTGGGGCGTGCGCGACGGCGACTCCTTCCACGTGGGCGACCTCCTGCTGTTCGACGGCGACGGCAACAAGAAGCCCGCCTACACCGCGGTGCTCGACGCCCTCAACGGCCACGGGCCCTCGCCCACCCCGACCCCCACGCCGACGCCGACGCCGACGCCCACCCCGACGCCGACCTCCGGCACGGAGGCATGCTCGGCGGCGATCACCACGGTCAACAGCTGGCCGGGGGGCTTCCAGTCGTTGGTCACCGTCCGCGCGGGCAGCGCGCCGGTCAACGGGTGGACCGTACGGTGGACCTGGCCCGGCGGGCAGACCATCAGCAGCCTGTGGAACGGCACGCAGACCGTCTCAGGCTCCAGCGTGACCGTCCGCAACGCTCCTTACAACGGCTCCCTCGCGGCCGGGGGGTCCACCACCTTCGGCTTCACCGCCAACGGCACCGCGGCCACCCCCACCGCCACCTGCGCCAGCCCCTGACTCACCGCCGCATGAGCCGGGCGAGCGTCGGCGCCCGGCTCGCCTGGCTCGTGCGGGTCACAGGTGCGCGCGAGCCTCATCGACCTGGCGCAGGATGCCGCGCGCACCACTGGCAGCAGCGATCGCGCCCGCCTCCTCGATCAGCGCGAGCGCGTCCTGCCGGCGGTCCTGACCTGCGGCGATGTAGGCCAGACCGACCAGGTTGGCGGCGACGCCCGGCGGAAACCCGACCTTCCTGCGCAGCCGCGTCGACTCCTCCAGCAACTCGCGGGCCGCGTCCAGACGGCCGGTCATGTGCTGGATGAAGCCGAGGTGCCGCAGCGCGTAGGACAGCGTCAGCTCGTCCCCCGCCTGGGCCGCGAGCTCGCGCGATCGCTGGAGGAAGGGCGTCGCGGCCTCGCCGTCGTCCCGGACGACCTGGTGGAAGATGCCGATCCAGAACAGCGCCTCCCCTTCGGCGCGCACGTCATCGAGCCTGCGGTACAGCTCGGCGGCACGTTCGAAGAGCGTCAGCTCCTCGGGGTCGGCGAGCGCCCGCGCGTCCTGCGGCGCCTCGCCGCACCGGTCGAGGAAGCGTGCGTGGATCGTCATGCCCCGGGCCAGCGCCAGGTCGGCCTCCACCGTGTCCAGGTCACGATCGGCGGCGTCCAGGACACTCGCGTCCCCGCCGAACACGGACCGCTCGTACAGTGACCGGACCCGCTTGATTCGATCTTCCGCGCTGATCGTCGCCACCCATCTCTCGTCACCGTCCGCCGGACCCGCGCGCTATCCCTTGACCGGACGCGACGCCGGACAGGTGTGCGGGCGCCGGCCGCTCCGTTTTCCGGCTCGCCAGTCTGCCGCCCGCCGGTAGCGCGCGCAATATGCCCAGAAACGGGGCACGCAGGGCTCCGCCGCCCCCTTTTGACAACTTGTGTGGATATGTAGCCGTAGGGGGGTCGGCACGGTTAGCCTACTTTCTCGGATCTTCCGCCGACGGGGTGACGAAGGCGCAGGTGGCGCACGAATGAGCGGACGGGCCGGCGGGCGTACGACGATGGCGCGGCCTCTTCCCGGCCCGCCTCCGAACCGGCCGGGCGGCCTGACGCCAGGTGAGGGACGGGCGTGAGCGACCGGCCGGAGGCGGAGCGGAGGCGCCGTCGCTGGACGGCCGCCGTGAAGGGCGTGGGCAAGACGCCGCCGAAGAACCAGAGCGGGCAAGAGCCCCCGCCCGCGCCGCCGCCCGAGCCGGACCCGGTCGCGCCGGCCCCGGCCGTCACCGCGGCCGACCGTGTCCGGGGGCTCAGGCTGCTGGGCTGGGTCACCGCCGTGGTGCTGGCGGTCGTCGTCGCGGCGTGGGCGGTGTGGATCACCGGCCCGCCCACCGAGGCCGACCTGCGCGAGGCGGCCGGCCTGCCGGGCAAACGCGAACTGCTCATCGGCGTCAAGGACGACACCCCCGGCATCAGCCTGCGCAACCCCGCGACCGGCCGCTTCACGGGCTTCGACATCGAGATCGCCTACCTCATCGCCGCGGAGCTGGGCTTCACTCCCGGGCAGGTGCGATTCCTGGCGATCGAGACCGAGGACAGAGAGCGCATGCAGGCCCGCGACACCGACGGGCGGTTCGTCACCGTCGACCTGGTCGTGGCCACGTTCAGCATCACCCCGGACCGCCTGAAGAATCCTGGGGTGAGCTTCTCCGCCCCCTACCTGGAGAACGAGCAGTCGGTGGTGACCCGCCGCAAGCACGCCAGGGTCACCGCCCTGGGCGATCTGCGCGGCGAGGCGGTGTGCACCCTCGGCACGTCCACCTCCGAGACCCAGGCCGCGGATGCGGGGGCCGTGGTGACCGGCAAGAACCGGATCAGCGAATGCATCGAGGGGCTGAAGAAGGGTGACTTCGACGCGGTGACCACCGACGCGGCGATCCTCGCCGGATTCGTGGCCGCCGAGCCGTCCGTGCTGCGCCACCACGACATCGGCCTGACGAACAGCGAGAAGTGGGGCGTCAACACGGGCACGAACACGGCCCTGCGCACCCTGGTCGACCTCGCCCTCTACCGGTCCTACGCCGACCCGACGGACCGGCGGTGGGAGAACGCCTTCGACAGGTACCTGGGCGCGGCGCAGGAGGCCAACCGGCCGCAGCAGGTCGCCGTCGGCGAGCAGCCGCGCGTGGACGAACCGCAGGTGCGCAGATGGCCGTGGGAACGGGCCGTCCCCCGCCGATGACGGCCGCCCGACCGGACACCGCACGTCCGCGCCGCGGCAGGGCCGCGCCGCAGAACCAGCAGTGGCTGTTCGCGATGCTGCCGGCGTTCCCGCTGGTGCTGCTGGTGCTGCGCCTCTGGTACGCGGGCAGGCAGGACACCCAGACGCTGCTGCTGCTGGTGCAGTACGTCAGCCCGCTCGGCATGCTGAGCTCCGTCCTCATCATCGCGGTCTGGATCATTCCCGCGGTCGTGCTGGCCGTCCGGGCCCTCGGCACCCTCTACCTGATCAGCAGCGGCACGCCGTCGTGGCTGGTGCGGGTGGCCGACCGGGTGCCCGACTGGGTGGTGGTGCTGGCCGCCTTCGCGGCCCTGTTCGGCTGGCAGCTCAGGTTCCTGCCGTCCCTGGCGATGATGGTGCTCGCGGTCGCCGGGCTGTCGGTCAGGGAGCGGTTCCCCGGCCGGGTCACGGCGGTGCGCGTCGCCTGCCTGGTGGTCCCCGCGGTGGTCGCCGTCATCGTCTACATCGCGATCGCGCCGGCCCTCGTGGACGCGGTCCACGAGGGCGAGCCGATCACGCTGGTGCTGCTCGGCCTGCCGCCCGCCCTGACGATGCTGCTGACCGGGCCGATCCCCCGTGCCCCCGCCTGGTTCCTCACCCATGGGGTCGCGATGGCGGTGGCGGTCCTGCTGCCGATCATGGTGGGGGCGGTGTTCCTCAAGCTGCCGATCCTCCCGCTGGTCGCGGTGGAGGTCGCGGCGGAACACCAGGGCGAGGAGCCGGCCGGGACGGCGCCGCCCGGCGCCGAGGAGGTGGACGTGGTGGTGGGCTACGAGATAGCCGTGGACGACCGCATGTCCACGATGCTCGACAACCGGGGCGCGATCCGGTTCATCCGCAACGACTCCCTGATCTCGAAGATCCTGTGCCCCGACCCCGGGGAGGTGCCCCGGAGCTGGGTGGACCTGCGCGGCTGGTACGTCGAGGAGAGCATGGTCTCGTGGCTGGCCCCCGAGAGCACCGAACCCGCCGAGGACCCACGCTGCCAGGGCCACCCCCGCCCGCGCTCCGAACGCTGACCGGCCGCCGCCCGGACGACCGGCCGCCGGTCCGTTGGTCGGTGGACGAGCATCCGCCCGTGAGCGGGGACCGGCACCGGTCCGGTGGACGTGGCCGACGACCGCAGGCTCGGTCGTCGGCCGTCAGCCGCCGCTCGGGGAGGCCTGATCTGGGCGGGTGAGTGACCGGAGGCCGCCGAGGACGAGGTCGGCGACGACATCGGCGTGCTCGGCCACCGCCTCGGCCGCCATCGGGTCGCCGGGGCCGATGCGGCGGGCCAGCGCGGGCAGGCTGAAGGGCGCGGCCCCGCCGTGCGCGACGAGGAAGTGCAGCGTGCGCGCCGAGACCGAGGCGATGACCCCCTCATCGGCCAGCCGGCCCAGCGGCCGGGTCATGGCGGCGAGCAGCGGCGCCACGTGGTGCTCGTACAGGTAGTCCAGCCGCGGGCTGTCGGTGATGCCTTCGACGGTGACCAGGCGCAGTATCTCCGGGCGCGCTGCGTGCACGAGGACGAAACGGCGGATGATGCGGCGCGTCTGCTCAAGCGGGCCGCCCGAGGTGTCGTCCAGCTCGGGCAGCAGCTCGGCGGCGACCTGGCCGAAGGCCCAGTCGACCGTGGCGTACCACAGCTTCTCCTTGGAGCCGAAGCGCTGGTGGACGAGGTTGTGGCTGACGCCCAGCTCGCGGTTGAGCGCCGCGACCGACGCTCCCTCGTATCCGTTGCAGGCGAACATCCGCAGCGCGCCGGCCAGGATCTGTTCGTGAGAGGCCGGGCACAGCTCCGCCGGGGGGCGACCGGCGCGGGCCTTGGGGGTGCTCATCGTCACACCCTATCCACGGAAATTGACACCCATCAACATATAGGTTGATACTCATCAACATATCACCAAAAGTGCATGTCAAAGCGGGTTACCACCCGCTGGAGGAGTTCCCGTGACCCCGATCTTGATGTCCGCGCCACGTGCCCGTCACGCCGTCCCCGACGGCGAAGACAGCATGACAACGCGCGATCACGAGCGACGGGCCACCGGGACAGATCTATACATGCCGGCCCCCGGAGATCCCGTGCGGGTCGGCGAATACCAGGTGGTGCGAGAGCTGGGCGAGGGCAGCCAGGGCACGGTATTCCTCGGCGAGTCCCCCGGCGGAGCGCAGGTGGCGATCAAAATGCTGCACCCCTCGTTCGCCGCCGACTGCGACGTCAGGAACCGGTTCCGGCGCGAGGCGGAGATCGCCGCGAGCGTGGCCGGCTTCTCCACGGCCCGGGTTCTGGAGACCGGAAGCATCGAGGAACGCCCGTACATCGTCAGCGAGTACGTGCCGGGGCCGTCGCTGGAGCGGCTGGTCAGGGAGGACGGACCGCGGACCGGCGGCGGGCTGGAGCGGCTGGCGGTCACCACGCTGACCGCGCTGGCCTCGATCCACAGGGCCGGCGTCGTGCACCGGGACTTCAAGCCTGGCAACGTGATCATGGGCCCCGAGGGTCCCGTGGTGATCGATTTCGGGATCGCTCTCGAACTGGACACGGCCACGAGCGTCGCGGCGCCGGCGGGCACGCCGGCGTACATGTCGCCGGAGCAGTTCGCCGACCAGCCGCTCACTCCGACCTCTGACATGTTCTCGTGGGCGGGCACGATGGTCTTCGCGGCG
This sequence comes from Sphaerisporangium sp. NPDC049457, assembly GCF_055586705.1. Classification (NCBI taxonomy): domain Bacteria; kingdom Bacillati; phylum Actinomycetota; class Actinomycetes; order Streptosporangiales; family Streptosporangiaceae; genus Sphaerisporangium; species Sphaerisporangium sp. NPDC049457. Next base: position 119,982 of record NZ_JBVJHR010000003.1, read on the forward strand.
ACCGGGCGACCGGCGTTCTACCAGAGCACCGTGCCCGCGACGATGAACGCCATCTTCCACGCCGAGCCCGACCTGTCCGGCGTGCCTGAGACGCTACGACCGCTGGTGGCGGCCTGCCTGGCCAAAGACCCGGCCTCTCGTCCGACCGCCGAAGAAGCACTGTGCGACCTCACCGAAGGCACCCCCAGCCTGACCTCCTCCTTCACAGCCGACCACGCACTCCCCCTCACCACCACAACCGACCACGCATTCCCCCTCACCACCACAACCGGCCACCACCGGCCGCACCCCGCCACCAGCGCGGTGTCCACCCACCTTGCCCACGCCGACGACCTCCCCGCCCCAGTGGACGCGTTCTCCGGCGCCGAAGCGGCCGGTCATGGGTACGGCGAAACCGGCGCCGCCGCTACGGCGGCCGACCCGGCGAACGTACACGTCACGAGCATCCCGGCCGACGACCGAGTCGACTCCGCCGACCGGCCCTCGCCCCTGCCCTCACCGCGTCCCCGGCATCGCCACCGTCGCCGGGCCGAAGCGCCCGTCCGCCGTCACCGGCGAGCCCGCGCGGAGGGCAGGCACGCGGCGGCACAGGTCCTCAGGACCGCGACGCCGGCCGCCCCTCGGTCTCTCCGGCGTCACGGTTTCTCAGCCCTGGCCGTCGGCGCAGGTCTGGCCGTGGCGGCCTGCACGCTCTTCCTCACGTCGGTGTTCGACGGCCCGGCCGACGCGCGGTGCCGCCAGGTGGACGTCTCGGTCACAGCGTCGGAGTGCTCGGCTCACGAAGCGCCCGCGCCCAGCGCGCCGGTTTCCGGCGCGCCGGGTTCGGGGGCGCCGGTCTCGGGCGCGTCGATCTCCGGGGCGTCGGTCTCCGGCGTGTCGGTCTGCGGCTCTGGGGACGGCTCGATGAGCTGTTCGCGGAGGTAGTTCCACACCACTGCGATCAGCGCGGCGACCGGTACGGCGAGCAGGCTGCCCACGATGCCCGCCAGGTTGCCGCCGAGCGTCACCGCCAGCAGGACCACCGCCGCGTGCAGGCCGAGACCGCGGCTCTGCACCATGGGCTGGAACACGTTCCCTTCGAGCTGCTGCACGGCGACGATGATGGCGAGCACGATCAGCGCGTCCGTCGGACCGTTGGACACCAGCGCGATGAGGACCGCGACGAAACCGGCGAACAGTGCCCCGACGATGGGGATGAACGCCGAGACGAACGTCAGGACGGCCAGAGGAAGAACCAGCGGTACGCCGACGATCCACAGGCCGAGACCGATGAACACGGCGTCGAGCAGGCCCACGAAGGCCTGGGAGCGCACGAACGAGCCGAGGGTGTCCCAGCTCCGTTCGGCGACGATGGGCACGTCCGTGGCGAGACGGCCGGGTAGCTGACGGGTCAGCCAGGGCAGGAACCGCGGGCCGTCCTTGAGGAAGAAGAACATGAGGAAGAGCGCCAGGACGGTGGCGACCAGGCCGTTGACCACGGTGCCCACGCCGGTGAGGGTGGCGGTGACGATGCTGCCGACACTGGCCTGGATCCGCTTGACCGCGCTGTCGAGCGCGGTGCTGACCTGGTCCTCCCCGATGTTGAACGGCGGCCCGGCGGCCCAGTCGCGCAGCTGCTGGATGCCGTGGCCCACGCCCTCGGCCAGCTCGCCGGACTGGGACGCCACCGGTACGGCGATCAGCACCACGGTTCCGGCGGCGACCAGGAGGAACAGGACGGTCACCGCCGAGGCGGCCAGGGCGGGGGGCCAGCCGTGCCGGCGCAGGAAGCGGGTCAGCGGCCAGGTCAGGGTGGTGAGAAGCAGGGCGATCACGAGCGGCCAGAGGACGGACCACATCCGGCCCAGCAGCCACAGGCCGACCGCGGCCATCAGTACGACGAGCAACATCTCCAGGGAAATGCGCGCCGAGGTTCGCAGCGCGGTACGCGTCTTCGTGGCATTCAGCGTGGCAGGCACAAACACACCCTAGACAAAGCCCAGCGAAACGGACTCAAGCCCGCGCAGATCACTGTCGTTGCGGATGACCGTCGCCGCACCCGATGGTCATCGTCCACTGGGCCCCGGCCGATCCTGATCCATCGGGGCCGCGGCTCCGGCGCGACTGGCCTACAGCGCCGACTGGAACCAGACCGTCCTGCCCGCCTCGCCGTCGTGGTGGGATCCCCAGGCGGTCGCGATCATGTTGACCAGCCACAGACCCCGCCCGCCCTCGCTGTCGGCCGCCACCGCTCGCGCGACCGGCGCGCTCGTGGCCGATCCGGCGTCGGTCACCTCCACGTGGACCATCTGGGAGGAAACGGCCACGCGCACGGTCACCCGCCCGTCGGCCGTGCTCCCGGAGGCCGAGTGCGCCACCGCGTTGGTCACGACCTCGCTCAGCAGGAGCAGGACGTCGTCCAGCGCCGGAGCGGCGACCCGCGTGACCAGCAACCCCCGCACCCACGCACGGGCCGCCGGCACGGACGCGATCCCGCCGGGAAAGTCCCCGCTCCACGTCTCCGAACCGGGCACCTCACCACCGTGCCGGAGAACCTGCTCGTCCGATCTCACGCGGCCACCACCGGCGTGACCGCGCCTGTCGCCACCGGGCCGGTGTCCGTACACCTTCGACGCGGGCCACTGCGACAGGAAAGGAACGCTGTTCGATTCAGACATAACCGGTCCCCTCGCTGGTTGACGGGTGATGAATCGCTTTCCGTTTGTCCTGCCGAACAAAGAAGGCGTGTGCTTAGATTGCCGTCGCGACCAGCGAATCCAAAGCCGAATCCGCATCCCGGAAGATGACCTGCGATGACAGGATCCGGCCTAGGTAAACCACCGTCCGGCATCATTTCCAAACCAGAAGATGCCCCTTTTTACCTCTTTTATGGAGGAACGCGATGAGCGTCGAGCCATTCCCCGGCCCGGAATCCCCCCCCGCGCGCGTTTCGGTGCCGAGATGCGCCGCCTTCGGGAGGCCGCGCAACTGTCCCAGGCCTCGGTGGCCGCACGGCTGGGCTGCACCCAGACCCAGGTGAGTCGCCTTGAGGCCGCCACCCGCACTCCGTCGGTGTCCGACGCCGAGAAGCTCGACCGTCTCTTCGGCTCGGGCGACGGCACCTTCTTCACGGACCTGCGCAAGCACATCGTCGCCCGCCCCAGCGGGCCGGCATGGTTCATGGACTGGGCCGACAAGATCGAACCGGCCGCCCGCGTCCTGTGGTCCTGGGACCCTCTGCTGGTCCCCGGCCTCCTCCAGACGCCGTCCTACGCCCGGCACATCTTCCATCAGGAGCCCCAGATCTCGCCCGAGGAGGTGGAATCACGCATCGAGGCCCGCGCACAACGGCAGGGCATCCTCGACCGCGATGACCCTCCCCTGTTCGTGGCGCTCATCGACGAGGGTGTGCTGCGCCGCCAGGTCGGCGGGCCAGAGGTGATGAGAGAGCAATTCGACTACCTGCTGGAGGTCACCAAGAAGCCCAACATCTCCATTCAGGTCGTCGACCCACGCTGCCTTATCGGCCTACTGGGCGCATTCATGATCGCTGAACTCAAGGACGGACAGCCGCACGCCATTCATGCGGAATCTTCGACCGAAGGCCAGTTCACCACTGAGCACAGCACGGTGACGACGATCCGCAACCGATATGAGGCGATACGTCTTTGGGCTTATCCTGAGCGCGTGTCCCTCAAACTGATCGAAGAAGTGAGGCGGGAATGGACCTGAGTCGTGCGGTGTGGCGGAAGTCGTCATTCTCTGGCGGCACTGGCGGCCAGTGCGTCGAGGTCGCCGACAACCTGCCCGGCGTGGTCGCGGTACGCGACAGCAAGATCCCAGATGGCCCCAAGCTGCTCCTCGGCCCCTCCGAGTGGCGCTCCTTCATCGGGGGCGTCAAAGCAGGAACGATCACCCACCTGTCCTGACTCATCGAGATCGCACCCACTGAACTGCTCCTTGACGCCGGGCCGTGCGGTTTGGAAGCCCCGGTCAGCCAATGACCGGGGCCTCGCACGTCAAGCGAACCCACGCTCGGGGATCACCCTGCATGCCCGGCAGCGTGCGCGACGGCGGGTCATAGGCGGGATGAGGATCGCCTCAAAAAAGCAGCGCCGAAGGCACCATTGCAGCGGACACGGCCAGATCCTTCAATGTGGAGATCTCAGCCGTGGAGGTAATCGACCAGGCGGCCTTTTCGGCTTCGAGTTGCTCTATCGCGCTCTTGCCCCCCGTCACCGATGCCAACGATGCCCGCCGGACGAACATGTATCCCCAAAATGATCGAGGAAGTGAGGCAGGAATGGATCTGAGCGCCGCTGTGTGGCGGAAGTCTTCCTTCTCCGGCGGTAACGGCGGCCAGTGCGTCGAGGTGGCCGAGAACCTTCCCGGCGTGGTCGTGGTACGCGACAGCAAGATTCCGGATGGCCCCAAGCTGATTTTCGGCCCCCCCGAGTGGCGATCCTTCATCGGGGGTGTCAAAGCAGGAACGATCGCCGACCTGCCCTGACTTATTGTGATCGCCCCCACCGAACTCCTCTTCGGTGCCGGTCCGTGTGGTTTGAGAAGACCATGCGAGGACTTGCAGAAGCCACCGCGCATCCTTAACTGAAGTAGGTAAGATAAGGGTATGGCGGGATTGCAGCGCATCACCGAGCCGACGCTGGACGTCGCGGAGGTGCTGTTACGCGCGTACGAGGAGAACGTGAAAATACACGGCTGGGAGATCATCAAACAGGTCAAACGTTCTGGCCCCACCGTGTACAACGTCCTGGACCGGCTCGAAGACGCGCAGATGGTCGAAGGAGAGTGGGAACAGCTCGAACCCGACGTCAACCGGCCGCGACGCCGCTATTACACCCTCACCGGGAACGCCGTCGCTGTCATCCGCGCACTACTCCAGGAACGGCGACCCGCCGCGCTCCGGCCGAAGCCCGCACTGGGCTTCCTCCGCCTCGACTTAGGACCGGTCGCCGGCGGTGACCGGTGAGCACGCAGGAGATCATCGTCGGTGTCGGCCTCGGCCTCGCGGTGAACGAGATCTGCGACGTCTCACCTTGGCTGGCGAGGCGATTCGTCGTCTGGTCGGTGAAATTGCGGTACGGAACGTCACCGCGAGCGGAGATCCGGGCCGAGGAACTGGTCTCCGTCATCGATTCCCGGCCGGGCAAGCTGTTCAAGCTGGTGACCGCGCTGGGCTTCGCCGGTCGCGCGTCAGCATGGCGTCTGGCCGTCAAGGCATTCGTTCTGCTGTGGGTCATCACCGTTGTCGCACGTAACTCTCGCTACGCGTTCGACGCATGGAGGATACGCCGTAGGTTGGCGACACCCCCGATCGTCAAGCACGAGGGCTATGAGGTCACTTTCCACTTGTGGGCGGGGAGTGACATCCCGCAGTAGCGTCCGGGATGGAAGCCTTCCCACCTCCGGCCGGCCCACCGGCCGGAGGCTTCCATGTGAGGGGTTCGGCCTCTTCTCCCAGGTCAGAGCCAGATGATCTTATTGGGCAACGTAAGTCACGTTGACGCTTCACTGGTGCACCTGGTACTCGGTGGTGGTGTGGCCTGTGACGGAGGTTCAAGGCCCGCCTTCGCGGTGCTCGGCCCGTTGCGGGTGTGGGTGGACGGCCAGGAACGTGCGGTGTCCCGGCCGGCGGTGCGTCGGCTGCTGGGCGCGCTGCTGCTCACGCCGGGCCGCCTGGTCGATCGGGCGCGGTTGATCGAGTTCGTCTGGGGATCGTCAGGATGCGAGCCGGCGGCGCTGCACAGCGCGGTGTACCGGCTGCGGGAGTGGTTACGGCCGAGCGGCATCGGGATAGAGCGGGACGGCGATGGCTACCGGATCGAGGTGGCGCCGGAGCAGGTGGACGCGTCCCGTTTCCGTGTCGCCGTCGCCGAGGCGCGGGAGGAACCGGATCCGAGCCGCAGGGCCGATCTGCTGTTCGCCGCGCTGGATCTGTGGCGTGGGCCGGTGCTGGCCGAGGACCTGGAGTGGCCCCACGCGCTGCCCGCGGTCGCGGAACTGCAGCAGGCCAGAATCCACGGCGCCCGGGATCTGGCGGAGGCCGCCGTCCGCTGCGAACGCGCCGCCGAGGCCGTCGAACCTCTGGAGCGCCTGGCCGAGGCGCTGCCGTATGACGAGACCGTCCACACCCAGCTGATCACCCTGCTCGGGCATGCCGACCGCCGCGCCGAAGGGTTGCGTCGCTATGAGCGAATCCGGCGCCGCCTGGCCGACGACCTCGGGGTGGACCCTGGTCAGGGACTGCGTCGTGCGCACGTGGCCCTGCTCGGCGACGATCTTCCGGTGCCCGGCCCGTCGTCCTCGCCCGTCTGCCTGCTGCCGTACGACCTGCCCGACTTCACCGGCCGCGAAGCGGAGTTGGCGCTCATCACCACGGCGCTGTCGGCCGATGAGGACCTCACGCCCACGGTGGCGATTTGCGGCATGCCAGGGGTCGGCAAGACCGCCCTGGCCGTCCGGGCCGGGCACCGGCTCCGCGGCCGGTTCCCGGACGGGCAGCTGTTCGCGGACTTGAACGGGCCCGACGGCCGTCCCGCCGATGTGGCCCAGGTGCTGGGACGCTGGCTGCGGGTGCTGGGCGAGCAGCCACATGCCATCCCTGACGGCTCGCAGGAACGGGCCGAGCTGCTGCGCGCGCGGCTGGCCGGCCGCCGGGTGCTGGTCGTGCTGGACAACGTCACCGATGCCGGGCAGATCCGGCTCCTGTTGCCCACCGGGCCCTCCTGTGCCGCCATCTTGACCAGCCGGTCTGATCTGGCAGGGCTGTACGGCATGACCCGCATTCGATTACCCGTTCTGCCGTCACCGGAGGCCGTCGCTCTGCTGGAACGTCTGATCGGCGGCGCCCGCATAGAGGCCGAGCCCGAACCGGCGCGGCGGCTCATCGAAGTCTGCGGCCGCCTGCCGCTGGCGTTGCGGATCGCCGGGGCGCGGCTGGCGGCACGCCCGCACTGGACCGTGGCGCGCCTGGCCGACCAGCTCGCCCGTGCCCATCGCCCACTCGACCACCTGGCCCTGGGGACGATGGAGGTACGCGCCGTCCTGGCCGTGGGCTACCGTACGCTCGGCGCGCCCGAGCGCACCCTGTTCCGGCTGCTCGGCCTGCTGGAGGCGCCCGACGTCGCCGCCTGGGTCGCCGCCGCGCTCTTGGACGGGCCGCTCACCGAGGCCGAGGAATCACTGGAACGCCTGGCCGACGCGCAGTTACTGGAAGCGGTGCGGTCTCAGCCGGGCGGGCAGATCCGCTACCGCCCGCATGATCTGGTACGCGCGTTCGCCCGGGAACGCGCCGAAGCCGAAGAGACGCCGGCGAACCGAAACGCCGCCCTGCTGCGCGCCCTGGGCGGCTGGCTGGCGCTGACCGAGGACGCCAACGGCGCGCTGTGGGGTGGCGACTACCTCTCGCTGCACGGACAGGCCACCCGGTGGCGGGCGAAGGAGGGCGTCGAGCACCTGGTGGCCGACCCGCTGAGCTGGTACGAGAGCGAGCGGTCCAACATCGTGGCCGCGGTCGGGCAGGCGGCCCGTACCGGAGCCGTCGAGCTGTGCTGGGATCTGGCCGGTTCGGCGCTGCCGTTGTTCGAGGCCCGCTCGCATCATGATGAGTGGCGGCAGACGCACGCCGTCGCTCTGGCCGCGGCGCTGCAAGCGGGTGACGACCGAGGCGCGGCCCTGATGAGCGCGAACGAGGGGCTGCTGGACATCTACCGGGGCGACCACGAACGGGCCCGCGCGAAGCTGGCCACGGCCATGAAGCTGTTCGAGCGGACCGGCAACCGAGCCGGTCTTGCCCTGGCGAACGTGTCAGACGCTTGGATCGATCAGATGCGGGGCCGTTTCGACGGCACCCTGGCCCGGTATGAGCAGGCTCTGGCCGTCATGCGAGAAGCGCAGGACCGGGGAGGCCAGTTTCTCGTGCTGGGCAACATCGGCGTGCTCCACCTCTACCAGGACCGCCCGGAGCTGGCTCTGCCCACCATGGAGCAGGCTTACGAACTGGCCCACACCGCCCCCGCGTTCGGCCCGCACCAACGTGCCAGGGCGCTGCACTACGTCGGGGAGGCCCGGCTGGCGGTCGGTGACCTCGACCGCGCCGAGGACGCCCTGGCCGAGGCACGCCGGCACGCCGAACAGGCGCGCACTCCCCGGCTGCTGGTGCTCGCGCTGCACGGACTCGGGCTGATCCGGCTGCTGCACGACCGCCTGACAGAAGCCGAGCCGCTGCTGAGCCGCGCCCTCACCTTGTCCGCGGACATCGGGGTGCAGGTGCCCCGGGTGCGCGTTCTGATGACCCTGGGCAGGCTCCATCGCCGCCGCGGCGACTTCGACCGCGCCCTCGCCTGCCTGACCGAGGCCCTGTCGCTGTGCAAGGACCTGCAGGCGCCCGTATGGCAGGCGCGCTCGCTGCGGGATCTCGCGGCCCTTCACCAGGACATGGGCGATGTCGATGCCGCGACGGCCTCACGGCTCCAGGCCGAGACCCTGCTGCGGCAGAGGGACCACTCCGCCACGGGGTGAGCGTCCGGTCAGTTCCCGGTCAGTTCCCGGCGAGACCGGCTTGCCAGCATCGTCAATGCACCACCTCGAACGGGCGGACGCCGGATCAGTCAGCGCACATGGCGCGCCGTTCGCGATGCTCGCGGTCGAAACACCCGAGCACCGGATGATCACTCGTCATCGAATCGAACGGAGGAGAGAATGGCGAAAAGCCTGAAGACCGGGATCGCTCTCACCATCGCCACGGCACTCGCGGCGATCGGGCTCATCACGGCACCGGCACACGCCGATTCCGTGAGCTACTTCAATATCGAGGGGATCTCTGGCAGCACGTCCGGCTCCATCACGTGGATCGATTACCGATCGGTCAGGATCCGGGGCGAGGTGTGCGACTACTCCGGTGGCGCGAGCACCACGGCGCGGTTCACCTTCCGGCTGGCGAACGACGTCTATTACGACAGGCAAACTCGTACGGTCAGCAATGAGTGCAGGTCATTCGACTTCACTCAGGAAGGACCGCGCGGGGGTATTCAGACGGTCGACGTAGAGCCATGCGAGAGCGGCGGCTTCTGTGGACATCTGCACATGTACATGTCGCTTTTCTTTTCCGCCTGCCGGATGAACATGGCGTGCGCTTAGATTGCCTTCGTGACCTGCTATTCCACGAATTGGTCGACAATGCAGGATATGAGGTGCGCCGGGTCCCCGCCGTAAGGCGGCGCCGATCAGCGAACCCCAGCAGACGGACGGGAGGGAGAACCCATCGGGGGCCGTTATCGCACGGACGTGGTGCGGTTGGGCGGTGGGGTGGGTGTGCTCTGGACGGTTTGTGGCGGACGGGAGGTGGCTCGGGTGGGCCGCTCATGGGGCGGCGCAGGGGTGCCCGCGTTTGTGATGTCGTTTGCGGACAGTGTCGAGGTGAGTCGTTCGAGCAGGTCGGCGAGCTGGGTCTGTTCGTCAGCGCTGAGGCCGGCGAGGAGCCGGCGCTGGTTGTGCAGGTGGACGGCGATGAGTTCGTCGGTCAGTTCTACGCCCTCGGGGGTGAGGGTGATGAGACGCCCGCGCGAATCGGTCTCTGCCACGGATCTGCTGACCAGGCCACGGGCTTCGAGCCGGTCGACCCGCTTGGTGATCGCGCCGGTGGTGACCAGGACGGTGCGGCTGAGCTCGCCGGCGGACAGGGCGTAGGGCGCTCCTGAACGTCTAAGCGCCGCGAGTACGTCGAAGTCGCCGTTTCCCAGCTCCGCGGCGGCGAAGGGCGGCCGCAGCCGTTGGTCCAGTTCGCCGGTGAGCCGGAAGAGCCGGCCGATGACGAGCATCGGGGTCGCGTCGAGGTCAGGTCTCTCGCCTCTCCACTGTTCGACGATGGCGGCGATGGCGTCGGGCTGCATGTCTTCCATCATATCTTCCACGGATGATATATATCTTCCGTGGAAGATATTGCTGCTCCCCCGGCCACGGCGGCGGTCGTCCGCTACTTCGGCCCGGCCTGCCCCTTCGCCTGGGTCACCTCCAGGGCCGTCACCGAGCTGAAGCGGGGACGCGGTGCACTCGGCCTCGGCTGAACCCGGCGCTCGCACCCGCCGCCGGCTCATCGCCGCGAGCCTGGCCGGCTCGATCGGCGACGGCATCTACGTGCCGCTGACGATGCTGTTCATCCACTCGCTCACCGGCCTGTCGCTGACCTCGATCGGCGCGGGCCTGACCGTGGCCGGGCTCTGCGCCCTGGCGTTCATGCCGGTCACGGGCATCCTCATCGACCGGTTCGGCGGCCGGCGGGTGCTCATCGCCGCGCTCGTGCTGCGGGCGGCCGGTTTCGCCGCGTACCCGTTCGCCGGCTCCTACCCCGCGTTCCTGGCGATCGCCCTGGTGGTGGCGGTCGGGATGTGGTCCTCTTCCCCGAGTCAGCACGCCCTCATCGGTGAGATCGCCGAAGGCGCCGAGCGTGACCGGCTGCTGGCGTGGGACCGCAGCCTGCGCAACGCCGGGATGGGATTCGGCAGCCTGGCGGCGGCGGGCATGCTGGCGTTGAACGGCAGCGCCGGCTTCATCGGCGCCGCGGTGGCCCTGGCCGTGGTCTTCCTCATCGCCGCGGCGCTGGTGGCCCGCATCTCGGCCGTCCACGGCGGCGTCAGCCGGCCGGAGGGGAGACCAGAGGGGTACCGGCAGGTGCTCGCCGACCGGCCCTACCTGTTCATCACGGCCGCCAACTTCCTGATCGCCTTCGGTTACACCACCCAGGCCATCGCCCTGCCGGTCTTCCTCACCCGCGACGTCGGCATGCCCGACGCCCTGGCCGGGGCCGTGTTCGCGGTCAACACCGCCCTGGTCGCCGCGCTCGGCGTCCCGATCGCCCGCCTGACCATGCGCGGCAGGCGCACACGCGCGGCCGCGCTCGGCGCCGTCATCTTCGCGCTCTCCTTCGCCGCCTTCGCGGCCCTTCCCCGGCTCGTCAGCGGCGCCGACGCCATCGTCGCCGTCGTGGCGGTCGCGGTGCTGTACACCATCGGCGAGCTCGTCCACTCCTCGCCCTCACAGGGCCTGTCGATCCACGCCGCCCCCGATCACCTGCGGGGACGATACCTGTCGACCTATCAGCTGTCCTGGTCGGTCTGCCGCACGACGGCGCCGCTGCTGCTGGGATTCCTGCTCGACGCCGGGCAGTGGCAACTGTGGACGGTTCTGGCACTGATGGTGCTGACCGGCGCGGCGATCTTGCTGTACGCCGAGCGGGTGCTGCCGGCCCATGTGGTCGGCACCCGCGAAGCCACCGTCACCGCCCTGCAGGACGCTCCTCACAAGGCCCCTCAGGAGGCCGTCATCTGACGGCCGGAAGCTGGTGCGATCTGTTCCGGCCACCGCCGGTCCGGCACCACGACGGCTCGGGATACGGAACGTACGCTGCGCGGCGACGGCCGTCCAGCGAACGGCTGTGCCTGGAAGGCCGGGCACCGGCCTGACGGGTCAGCCGTGCAGGTAGTCGACCAGGTGGGCCTTCTCGGCTTCGAGCTCCTCTATGGCGCTCTTGACCACGTCGCCGATGCTGACGATGCCCGCCAGGCGGCCCTGGTTGACGACGGGCAGGTGACGGATGCGGTGGTCGGTCATGGTCTTGCGCAGGTCTTCGACGTCGGCGTCCGGCTCGCAGGTGCGGACCGGGGTGGTCATGATCGACGACACCGGCTCGCCGAGGACGCCGGCGCCGCGCTGGTGGAGCCGGCGCACCACATCGCGCTCGGAGACGATGCCGACGATCGTCTCACCGTCCTCCGAGACCACGACCGCGCCGATGTTCCGATCGGCGAGAGTCGCCAGCAGCTCTGTGACCGTGGCCTGCGGGCGCACGGTCGCCACCGTGCTTCCTTTGCTCCGCAGGATCGCGCTGATGAGCATCGACACCACCTCGTCACGGTAAGGGAAGGCCAGAGAGAGTAACTCTGGCTTCCCCACTTGACGTCATCGTTAAGCGCGCATCCGGTTAAAGGCGTTCCGCGAACCTCGGACGGCGTGAGTACCATGCCACACACCACTTCTCTACACGGGGCCGCAAGATGAGCGATCAGCTGAACACCGGAAGCCACGACCTGCCGATCTCCGACGCCTTGGCCGCCTTCATGACCGGCGGCTGGGGCGACACGAGCAGGCACGACCTGGCGCCGCTCCCGCTGGCGTCCTACACCGCCAAGCGCCGGGCCGCGCTCGCCCAGCGCTTCCCCGGCGAGCGGCTGGTCATCCCCTCCGGGACGCTGAAGGTCCGCAGCAACGACTCCGACCACCGCTTCCGCGCGCACAGCGCGTTCGCCTATCTGACCGGCGCGCAGGAGCCGGACGACGTGCTGGTCATCGCGCCGTCCGGGGACGCCACGCTGTTCACCCGGCCCCGGTCGCCGCGCTCCGCCGAGGGGGCGGCGGGGCAGGAGTTCTACCGCGACCGCCGGTACGGCGAGTTCTGGGTCGGCGCCCGGCCGACCCTCGCCGAGGCCGAGGCGCTGTACCAGGTCGAGTGCGCGCCGATCCACCGCCTGCCCGACGCCCTGGCCGGGCCCGCCAGGGTGCTGCGCGGCGTCGACGCGTCCGTGGACGCCCGGGTGGCGCCGAACGACGGGGACGCCGAACTGACCTCGTTCCTGTCCGAGACGCGGCTGATCAAGGACGACTGGGAGGTCGCCCAGCTCCAGCACGCCGTGGACGCCACGGGGCGCGGCTTCGAGGACGTGGTGCGCGCGCTGCCGCAGGCCCTGGCCCACCCCCGCGGTGAGCGGTACGTCGAAGGGGTCTTCGGGCTGCGGGCCCGGCTGGAGGGCAACGCGGTCGGATACGACAGCATCGTGGCCTCCGGCGCGCACGCCTGCGTGCTGCACTGGATCCGCAACGACGGCGCCCTGAACCGTGACGAGCTGCTGCTGCTGGACGCCGGCGTGGAGACCGACGACCTGTACACCGCCGACGTCACCCGCACCCTGCCGCTGTCCGGCCGGTTCAGCCCGATCCAGCGGCAGGTCTACGAGCTGGTGTACGAGGCGCAGACCGCGGCCATCGCCGTTCTCCGGCCGGGCGCCCGCTTCCGCGACTTCCACGCCGCCGCGATGCGGGTGATCGCCGAAGGGCTGCGCGAGTGGGGGGTGCTCGACTCCGCCGAGGGAGACCTGCACCGCCGGTACACCCTGTGCAGCAGCGGGCACATGCTGGGCCTGGACGTCCACGACTGCGCCAAGGCCCGCTCGTCCGTCTACCTGGACGGCGTGCTGGAGGCCGGTCAGGTGCTCACCGTGGAGCCCGGCCTGTACCTCCAGCCGGACGACCTGACCCTGCCGCCGGAGCTGCGCGGCATCGGCGTGCGCATCGAGGACGACCTGCTGATCACCGAGGACGGCGCCCGCCTCATGTCCTCGGCGCTGCCCCGCCACCCCGACGAGATCGAGGCCTGGATGGGCCGCCTCCTCCCGTGACCCCGACCGGCCGCGACCGCGATCCGGCGGGTGCCGTTAGGGTGGGCGGGTGCGCGATTCGATCGTGATGGCCGGTCGCACGGACACCGTGCTGGCCGCGGTGAGCGGCACGCTGACCGACATCGAGCGCGAGCGGGCGCTCCGCTTCGTCCGCGATCGCGACCGCGACGACTTCGTGGCCGCCCACCTGCTCGTCCGGCAGTGCGCCGCCGCCTGCCTGGGCCGGCCCGCCGACGAGCTGACGCTCATCCAGTACTGCGACGAGCACGGCCCCGGCCACGGCCGCCCGTCCATCGCCGAGGCGCCCGAGCTCGGCGTCAGCCTCTCCCACACGGCCGGGTACGTGGTCGCCGCGGCGGGGGCGGGCCGGGTGGGGGTCGACGCCGAGCACGTGCCGCGGGGCGAGGTCGACCACGGCCTGGTCGAGTTCGCCCTGACGCCCGCCGAGCAGGCCCTGTTCGGCCACGACAAGCGGCTGGTGATCCGCCAGTGGGTGCGCAAGGAGGCGTTGGTCAAGCGGGGTGAGCTGAGGCTCGACGCCTTTCCGGTGACCGACCTGTCGGACATGGACGGCCACAGTGCGCGGCTGGACGCGTCCGGGCGGGAGGGGCGCCGGCTACTGGAGTGGACCTCCGGCGACGTCCTCGCCGCCGCCGTCACCGACCACCCGGCCGAGCTGCGCCGGATCGACGCCTGAGCGCGCCGGCGGCCGCACCGCGCGGCGGCGGGCGTCCGCACCCGGCGTCGGATCGAGGAAGACGTGCCCGACTCCCGGGAAGCGCTCCTTGAGCCGCCGCTCGATCTCGTCGAGGAACGAGACGTTCTCCAGCGGGAAGGCGACCACCAGCACGATGCAGGAGACCTCCCTTGTCCGGGCGCGGATACCTCGTTATGGCCGGAAACTTGGACAAATCCGGAGTGATCCCAGCATTCGACCGAGGTCAACCGCTTCAAGAGCGCGCTGATAGAGATAGATTCACATGCATGAGCACGGCGGACTCCGACGACGACCTCGACACCAATTGGCTGAGCAGCGGCGAGCAACGAGCGTGGCGAGCGCACCTCGCGGCGCACAAGCTTCTCGAGCACAGGCTCGACCGCGAGCTTCAGGGGTTCGGACTGTCGCTGAACGACTACGAGATCCTGGTGAACCTTTCAGAGAGTCCAGGCCATCGCATGCGCATGAGCGACCTGGCCGAGGCGACGATCCAGTCTCGCAGCCGCCTGTCCCACCAGATCGCCCGCATGGAGGCAGCGTCCCTCGTCAGCAGAGAGAGCTGCCCGGACGACCGGCGGGGGACCTTCGCGGTGCTCACCTCCCAGGGCTGGGAGACGATGCAGCGCGTGGCGCCCATGCACGTCGCCAACGTCCGCTACCACTTCATCGACCGCCTGACGCCCGAGCTCGTCGAGGCGCTGGAGGTCGCCTACACGCCGGTGGTCAAGCACCTGCTCCGGCTGCGCGCCGAAGAACGCGCCTGACGCCGTCCGACCTCAAACCGATACCTCGGAAACGCGCGGATGACCGCGCGGCGGTGGCTAGCATCCGGCTGTGTCGAAAAGGTCGATCGCTTACCGATCCCACCGTGCCGTCCCCTTCGGCGTCGCCGCCGCGCGGCCGGCCCCGGCCGTCCCGCGAGGGCCGCACGCCGGCGTGTCCGCCGGTCACGCCGTCGCTCCTGCCGCGATGACGCGGCCGGCGGGTACGCCCCCGCGGAGCGCGTCCAGAGCGGGTTCGCCGCTCAGGCGGGCGCGGCCGCTGTTCGCCTTGCTCCTGGTCGCGGTGTGGCTCGTCGTCGCCTGCACGTCCTCGCCGGGCGGCGGCGCCGCCCTGCCCGCGGGCCGCGAGCTGCTCGACAAGGCCGCGGCGGCGATGCGGGACGTGAAGAGCGTCGCCTTCACGATCACGACCGAGGGCAAGCCGCCGGTCCCGGTCAAGAACGCCGACGGCTCACTGACGCGCGAGGGCGACGCCAAGGGCACCCTGCAGATCGACGTCCTGGGCAACCTGCAGGAGCTGAACTTCGTCGTGACGGGCGACACCGTCTACTTCAAGGGCCCGACCGGCGGCTACCAGACGATGACCCGCAAGGAACTGGCCGGCATCTACGACCCGTCGGCGATCCTGAACCCCGACACCGGGGTGGCGCGGCTGCTGGCCGACGCCACCGACCCGAAGACCGAGGCCGCCGAGAAGGTCGGCGGGGCGGACGCCTACCGCGTGGCCGTGGCCCTGTCGCAGCAGGTGATCATCACCCTGGTGCCCGGCGTGAACCAGGGGGTCAACGGGCTGGTGTGGGTGGCCAAGGACACCGGCCGCCTGCTGAAGGCGAGCCTGCCGATCGGCACGGGGGCCAACACCGGCACGGTGCTGGTCACCTTCGACGACTACGACGTCCCGGTGACGATCGCCACCCCGGCCCCGTGAGCCCATGACCCGTCCCGAACCCACCCAGGCCCCCCTGCCCGCGCAGGACACCACCGCCCCCGCCCCTCGGGCCGCAGCCGGGGTCCGGCGGGTGGCGCTGGGGGTCGGGGGGACGGCCGTCCTGCTGGCCTCGCTGGACGCCTACGTCGTGGTGACCGTCCTGATCGACATCGCCCGCGACGTCGGCGTGCCCGTCAACCGGCTCGAACGGGCCACGCCGATCGTCACCGGCTTCCTGCTCGGCTACATCGCCGCCATGCCGCTGCTCGGCCAGCTGTCCGACCGGTACGGGCGCCGTCCGCTCATCCACGCCTGCCTGGCCGGTTTCGCGGCGGGCTCCGCGCTCACCGCGCTCGCCACCTCCGTCCCCCTGCTCACGGCCGGCCGCACGATCCAGGGCATCGCCGGCGGCGCGCTCCTCCCGATCACGATGGCCCTCGTCGGGGACCTGTGGGACGAGCACGCCCGCCCGCTCGCCCTCGGCGCCGTGGGGGCCGCGCAGGAGCTGGGAAGCGTCCTCGGCCCGCTGTACGGCGCGGGAGTGGCCGCGCTGGCCGGGTGGCGCGGCATCTTCTGGGTCAACATCCCGCTCGCCCTGATCGCGGCGCTGGCCGTCCACCGGACGGTGCCGCCCCCCGCGCCGCGCACCGGCCCTCGGGCGCGCGTCGACGTGGTGGGCGGGTCGCTGCTGGCCCTGGCCCTTGGCCTGCTCGTGGCCGGGCTGTACAACCCCGAACCGGACAAGACCGTCCTGCCCGCCTGGGGCCCGGCCACGATCGCGGCCGGGGCGGTGGCCGTCGCCGGGTTCGTCGCCTGGGAGCTGCGCTCGCCGGTGCGCATGCTCGACATGGCCGGCGTGCGGCGGCGCCCGTTCTGGGCCTCGCTCACGGTGAGCTTCCTCACCGGGGCCGCGCTGCTGGTCACCCTGGTGGACGTGCAGCTGGCCGCCCAGACGCTGCTCGGCGAGGACACCGTCGGCGGCGCGCTGGTGCTGTCGCGGTTCCTGGGCGCGCTCGCGCTCGCCGCGCTCGCCGGGGGCGTGCTGGCCCGGCGGTACGGCGACCGGCCGGTCGCCGTGGCCGGGCTCGTGGTCGCCGCCGCAGGCTACTTCCTGATCTCGCGGTGGCCGATCGCGCTGACCGGCGCCGAGTACCCGTTCGGCCCGCCGCGCGTCGACGTCGACCTGGCCGTGGCGGGCCTGGGGCTCGGGGCGGTGATCGCGCCGGTCTCCTCGGCCGTGCTGCGCGCCACCCCGGCCGGCCGGCACGGCGTCGCCTCGGCGGCGGTCGTGGTGACGCGCATGATGGGCATGCTGCTCGGCGTCGCCGCGCTGTCGGCGTGGGGGTTCCACCGCTTCCAGTCGCTGACCGCCGATCTGGACACGCCGCTGCCCTTCGGGGTGGAGCGCGCGGAGTACGCCCGGCGGCTGGCCGAGTACACCGCCAAGGTCGGCCAGGCGCTGCACACCGAGTACACCGAGATCTTCCTGCTGACCGCGGTGCTGTGCGCCGTCGCGGCCCTGGTGGCCCTCGCCCTGCCCGGCCGGGCCGTCCTCACCCCGCGGCAGCCGTCCCCAGCACCGGACGAACAGCCCGGCGGCGGCCGGTGACCGGCCCAGGGGTCATGATCCCCCCGGCGGCGGCGTGCGCCGCTGCCGGGGAGGCGGTCACTTCTTCTTGGCGGCGCCGCGCTTGTCACGGATGCGCATGTTGACCTCCACCGGGGAGCCGGCGAAGCCGAACTCCTCGCGGATGCGCCGCTCGATGAAGCGGCGGTAGGTCTCCTCCAGGAAGCCCGAGGTGAACAGCACGAACTTCGGCGGCTCGGTCGCCGCCTGGGTGGCGAACAGGATCTTGGGCTGCTTGCCGCTGCGCACCGGCGGCGGGGTCGCCGCCACCAGCTCCGACAGGAAGGTGTTGAGCCTGGCCGTCGGCACGCGGGTGCTCCAGGACTCAAGGGCCCGCTCGATCGCCGGGACGAGCCGCTCGACGTGCCGGCCGGTCATGGCGGAGATGTTGACCCGCAGCGCCCACGGGACGCGGACGAGCTGGCGGTCGATCTCGCGCTCAAGGTAGTAGCGGCGGTCCTCGTCGACCAGGTCCCACTTGTTGAACGCGACCACCATGCAGCGGCCGGACTCGATCACCATGCTGATGATGCGCAGGTCCTGCTCGGTGAGCACCTCGGAGGCGTCGATGAGCACCACGGCGATCTCGGACCGCTCAAGCGCGGCCTTGGTGCGCATGCCGGCGTAGAAGTCGGCGCCCTGCAGCTCGCGCTCACGGCGCCGGATGCCGGCGGTGTCGACGAAACGCCAGGTCTTGCCGCCCAGCTCGATCAGCTCGTCGACCGGGTCGCGGGTGGTGCCGGCCATCGGGTCGACGAGCACCCGCTCTTCCCCGGCGAGCTTGTTCAGCAGCGAGGACTTGCCGACGTTCGGCTTGCCGACCAGCGCCACCCTGCGGGGGCCGCGCTCGGCGCCGAACCGCTGCGGCGGTGCCTCTGGCATGACCTGCAGCAGGATGTCCAGCAGGTCGCCGCTGGATCGGCCGTGCAGGGCCGACACCGGTTGCGGCTCGCCGAGGCCGAGCGACCACAGCGCGGTGGCCTCGAGCTCCATGCGCTGGTCGTCGACCTTGTTGGCGGCCAGCACGATCGGCTTGCCCGAGCGGCGCAGCACCGAGGCGACGGCCTCGTCGGCGTCGGTCACCCCGACCGTGGCGTCCACCACGAACAAGATGACATCGGCGAGCTCGACCGCGATCTGCGCCTGCTCGGCGATGCGCAGGGCCATGCCGGTGGCGTCGGGATCCCACCCGCCGGTGTCGACCAGTGTGAAACGGCGGCCCCGCCAGGTGCCCTCGTAGGTCACCCGGTCGCGGGTGACGCCGGGCACGTCCTCGACGACCGCCTCGCGGCGGCCGATGATGCGGTTGACCAGCGTGGACTTGCCGACGTTCGGCCGGCCCACGACGGCGACCACCGGCAGCGGGCCGGTGTCCGGCTCGGCCTCGGCGGGTGTGCCGTCTGCCTCGAATTCCGCGAGCTCCGCGAGATCGGCCTCGATCCAGCCGCCCTCGTCGTCGTACTCCCCCGTCACGTCACGTCCGTTTCCATCATGGCCCATCGTTCTCGCGGCGGCCCGGCGGGCGCGGCGCGTCAAGCGCCCCGCTCAGCGGCGTCAGCGGGTCAGGTGCGCTCTTTCACAAGTCTGAGGACTTCGGAGATGACCTCTTCGAGGTTGAGCTCCGTGGTGTCCACCTCGACCGCGTCGGCCGCCATCACGAGCGGATCCGCCTTGCGGGTCGAGTCAAGGGTGTCACGCCGGGCCATCTCGGCCCGCTGCGCCTCCACCGTGGTGCCGGTCAGCTCGGCGCTGCGGCGCCGGGCGCGGGCCTCGGGGCTCGCGGTCAGGTAGATCTTGACCGGCGCGGCGGGCGCCACGACGGTGCCGATGTCGCGGCCTTCGACCACGATGTCGCCGTCGCCGATGACGGCCCGCTGCTCGGCGACCAGCCGGGCGCGGACGACGGGGACGGCGCTGACCGCGGACACCGCCGAGGTGACCTCGGGGGTGCGGATCTCGGCGGAGACGTCACGGCCGTCCACCGTGACGCCGGGGGCGTCGGGATCGGTGGCGATGACGAGCCGCGGCTCGTCGGCGCGCCCGGCGACCGCGGCCGGGTCGGCCACGTCGACGCCGTGCTCCAGCATCCACCAGGTGATCGCGCGGTACATCGCCCCGGTGTCGAGATAACGCGCCCCGAGCGCCCGCGCGACCCCGCGCGACGCACTCGACTTGCCCGACCCCGAAGGACCGTCCATCGCGACGACCAGACCGCTCACGCCCACGCCTTCCACATTTCACCCCACCCAACTCGACGAGACTACCGGGTCCCGCGGTCTCCGCGGACCTGATGGAGGCATATCGCGCCCGCCCGCGCGCGGCCGTCCGCCGCATCGACGGGGCCGGCGACGGCCCTCCTGGGACCGGCCGGACACTCGTCCCGGCCGGGAAGGCGCGCTCGTCCCGGCCGCGAAGGCGATGTCACGATTCGCGAAGGCCGGTCAGGCGACTCGTTGCCACATATACCGCATAAGCCATAAGACACATGATGCACCGCCAGAGCGCCACACCTGCGGCAAAGGATGTCATTTGTCGGTTTCGCCGCTGAATCCATTCCGGCCGGGAACCGCACGCGTGCTAGCCTGCCGATATGACGGAGACCGGGCGAATCTTGCGTCCACCTATGCCGGAGCGGCCGAGAATCGCCATTATAGGTCTTGGCGTAAACGGCCTTTCGGCCGGCCTGGCTCTGGCCGAAGCGGGCGCGGAGGTGATCGGTTTCGACCGTTCCTCGATCGGTCATTCAGATGGCAGCTCCGCCGGGCATGCGAAGATAATCCGCTTCGGATACGAAGATCCGTTCTACACGCGACTCATGCGGGAGACGGCGGAACGCTGGGAGCGTCTCGGCCGGCGACTCGGCATTCAGCTCATCGAGCGAGTCGGCGGTTTCTACTGCGGCGCCCTCTCGGCCGGCAACATCCAGCGCGTCGAGAAGTCTTTGACGGACGCGGACATCGCCTATTCCACGTGCGAGGCGAGCGAGTCCCGGGCGCGATTCGGCGTGCGGCTCGGCGAAGGAGAGGCCGCGATCCACGAACCCCGGGCCGGCCTGCTGCGTCCAGAGATCACCCTGCAGGCGCTCGCGACGGAGGCACGCCGGCACGGGGCCATTTTGCGCGAGAACTCACCGGTCCTCGATCTGACGGAGCGGTCCTCCGGCGGCCTCCGGCTGCGAACCCCGGAAGGCACCGTGGACGTCGACCGCGCCATCATCGCCACAGGACCCTGGATCAAACGGCTCGCCCCCGAGCCGGGTCACGCGCTCACGGTCAGCCGCCAGTACCAGATGATATTCACCTCACCCACGGGCGGCGATCCCGGCCGCACGCTCACATGGATCGACGTCGACCATCCGTTCTACGGTTTCACCAACGTGATCCCGGGCACCCACGTGGCGGCGTCGCACAGTCAGGTCGAACTCACCGACCCGGACGCCCCCGTCGACCCGGATATGCGACGCAGGGCCATAGCGGAAGCCACGTCGGGCATCCGGGCACGCCTTACCTTCGGCGCAAATATGGATCTTCTGGGTACGCGGGTCTGTCATTACACGAACTCCGATAACAAAGACTTCATCATCGACAGATCGACCGCCTCGCCCGATGTCATCATTCTGAGTGCGTGCTCGGGGCATGGCTTCAAATTCGGCATCATCTCTGGATACTATGCGGCCATGCTCGCCACCGATCACGCCGGCGAGGTTCCCCGTCGCTTCAGGTCGATCGCTCCGAAGGGAGCTCATGCCGAGAGTGCCAGAGTCGACGAGAAGGAGAGAGCGTAAGGCGCTCGGCCTTCTCTGGTTGATCACCGGCCTCGGCATCAGCATAACCGTGGTCGGCATAGTGTCGGCCGCGACGTCCACCGGAATCGGTCAGCCGCATCCTCTCTTCGACAATGTGTTCAGCGGAGTGCTCAGTTCGGTCGGAGCGGGCATCATCGGCGCCACCATAAGCCTGATGATGGTTCGCGCGACCGGTGAAGATCTCCTCGCCAACGTCCGCGAGATCATCGCCGACTCGCTCGACAGCAAATTCACCTCAGCGAGTCGATGCTGGAATATCCCCGGCAGCGCTGGTATCACTACCATTTAACCGGCCTGGGCGAGAACAACGTCTGGCGACATGACATCGTCCAGTTCGACCGGAGCGTCAGCGTAGGTTCGCTGGTGTCGGTCATCTCCGTCAAAGATCTGGCTGGACTCACTCATCGGTACAAACTCGAAGCCGCCGTGCGCGGCTCCCGGCTCATCATCATCCAGACACGCGTGGACGGGGTCGAACCACCGGTGATCCATGTCTACCCCGAGTTGATGCACGGCTTTCGTACCGTGCACTGCGGCGTCATCTTCCTGCAGAACTGGCGGGGGGAGCACGTCATCTCGAAGACCATGCTCAGCAGGGTTCCCCTGGTACCCAAGCAGGGTGAGGGCACCATTCCCGAGGAGCACTTCTCCACTCTGGACGAACTGTGGCGCTCATCGATGACGAGCTCCCAGACCCTGTTCCCTTCATAGGCGGGCGACCCGGCGTCGCCGGGAGCGGCGGCGAGCTCGTCACCACCTGTGCGCCGACCGCGTCACCTGGGAGGAGTGCGGCTTGAAGATCGACACCACACGTCTGCGCACCCCCGAGGTCGGCCGCACGTGCTCGTACACCCAGCTCCTCACCGGCCGCAGGCCCGCACGGCGCAGAGTCCTGACGATGTAGTCCTCGGACAGCCAGAAGAAGTGCGCGCTCCCCTGCACTCTCACGAAGTCGGTGCCATCAGGACAGACGTCGTTCGAGATGACCAGGCTGCCGTTCACCGCGAGCCAGCGCGAGATCCGCACGCAGGTGTCCTCCAGCGCACTCCCGAACGGGTCATGAAGGTGCCCGAACACCCCGTCCGCGTAGACGACGCCGTAGCGCTTGCCGCCAGGCGGAGACCAGCATGTGACATCGCCGAGAATCCCGCGCACCCCTCTTCTGGCGGCGAGTTCCACAGCGCGCCTCTGGACGTCCAATCCGTCGACCGGGTACCCGCGACGGACGAGCATCCCCTCGACGAACGCGTTGCCGCAGCCGACGCTGAGCACGGAACGCTCGCGCACGCCCTTGGCGGCCAGGACCAGGATGCCGGTCATCCAGGCGCGATATCGCCCATCGGAGACCGATGGAGTGACCCAGTCTCGATAAGGCCGCTCGTCCTCCCAGACATCGTAGATCGTCGCCTTGCCATCGCGAGGTTGTGAGTAAAATCCGGATGTGACACGCTGATCGGCCACACGACACCTCTCGACGTACGCCTCCCCCTGATCTCCCCGATTCGCTCAAGAAGCCGAAGAAGAGGACGGGCGGTACGGCGCTACAAGAGCAAGGGCACTTCCCATGGTGACGTCATGCGGCACTACGCTGAAGTCACCATTGCCTATCTTGGGGAGGAGCGCGGTGGCCAGGCTCGACCAGGTCGTCGTGATCGGCACCGGACTCATCGGCACCTCGATCGCGCTGGCATTGCGGCACGAGGGCGTCGAGGTGTACCTCCACGACCGCGATGACGCCTCACTGCGTCTCGCCGTCGCCCTGGGAGCGGGCATTCCCCTGGCGAGCAGTGAGCACACAGGGCCCGCCGACGTCGCCGTCATCGCGGTTCCCCCGGCCGTGGCGCCCGCGACCCTCAAGTCCGCGCAGGACGAGGGCATCGCCCGGGTCTACACCGACACCGCCAGCGTCAAGACGCACCTGGTCAGGGGGGCCGTCGCGCTCGGCTGCGACATGACGACCTTCGTGCCGGGTCACCCGATGGGCGGCCGTGAGCGCACCGGGCCGGCGGCGGCCCAGGCCGATCTGTTCCTGGGACGTCCATGGGCGTTGTGCCCGACGTCCGACACCACGCCGCACAGCCTGGCGGTGGTCGACGACCTCGCCCGCCGCTGCGGCGGCCGTCCGATCGTCATGGATTCGCACGAGCACGACCAGGCGGTGGCTCTGGTCTCCCATCTCCCGCACGCCATCTCGGCGGCCATGTCGGCGCGCCTTCTCGGCGCGGGGGCCGGCTCGCTCAACCTCTCGGGCCAAGGCGTCCGCGACGTCAGCCGCCTGGCGGGCGGCAGCCCGGCGATGTGGACCGAGATCCTCGTGCAGAACGCCGAGCCGCTCGCGAGCGTGTTCGACGCCGTCATCGACGACCTCCACACCCTTTCCCAGGCGCTTCGCAAGGTCAGCGCCGGGGACGGGCCGTCCGCTGACATCGTCCGCGATCTGCTCGAACGCGGGCGCGCGGGCCGCGAGCTCATCCCCGGCAAGCACGGCGGCCCCGCCACCGACTACGTCGTCCTGCCCGTGGTGGTCCCCGACGAGCCCGGCGCGCTCGCCCGGCTGTTCTCCGCCGCCCAAGAGAGCAACGTCAACATCGAGGACGTCTCACTCGACCACTCGCCAGGGCTTCCCGTGGCCATCGCGCACCTGTCGGTCCACCCCGACTCCCTGGCGTCGCTCTCGGAGGGGCTCGCCAAGCGCGGCTGGGTGGTTCACACGCCCCCGTCCGGCCACTGAGGCTCAGACCGCCGGTCTGAGCCTCAGGCGCCCGCTGGGCGAGGGCGGCCTACTGGGCGATGTCGACCCTCAGCGCGACCGCGCCGCGCAGGTAGACATGCTGGATCTCCTGGCGGGGGCGGTCGGTGGCCACGTGGGCCATCAGCCGGACGACCCGGGGCAGCGCCCCGGGCACGTCGATCTCGCTGGCGCAGATCAGCGGCACGTCGTGGAAGCCGAGCTTGCGGGCGGCGAGCGCGGGAAACTCGGCGGTGAGGTCGGGCGTCGTCGTGAAGATCACGCTGATCACCTCGTCGGTGGTCAGCCGATTGCGCTCCATGACCTCGCTGACCAGCTCGGTCACCCCCGCGAGGATCGCCTCCCGATCGTTGGAATCGATCTGGGTGGCGCCCCGGATGGCCCGCACCATGAGTTTCCCTTCTCGCACAGCCGCCCGGTCGTGCTCTGCTCCCCGCCAGGTTACATTCCCACCGTGGCGTAGAGGTCGCCGACCTCCTTGAGGGTGAGCGCGCGCATGGTGCCCGGCTTGAGCCGGCCCAGCTTGACCGGCCCGAACTCGATGCGGGCCAGGTCGATCACGTTGTGGCCCTCCTCTTCGAGCATGCGCCGGACGACGTGCTTGCGGCCCTCGTGCAGGACGATCTCGACCAGCGCCTGCTGGCCGTGCTCCTGGACGACCTTGAACTCGTCGGCCTTGACCAGGCCGTCCTCCAGCTCGACGCCCTTCTTCAGGCGGCGGGCCAGGTCGCGCGGGATCGGCCCTGGCACCTTGGCCCAGTACTTCTTCTGCACGCCGAAGCTGGGATGGGTGAGCCGGTGGGCCAGCTCACCGTCGTTGGTGAGGATGATCAGGCCCTCGGTCTCGGTGTCCAGCCGGCCGACGTGGAAGAGCCGCTCGGTGCGGTCGACCACGTAGTCGGCCAGCGAGGGGCGCCCCTCGGGGTCGGACATGGTGCTGACGACGCCGATCGGCTTGTTGATCGCGAAGTACACCAGGTCGGGCGCGGTGGGGATGCGCTTGCCGTCGACGTGGATGACCTGCTTGGCCGGGTCGACGCGGGCGCCGAACCGGCGGACGACCTGGCCGTCCACGGTGACCCGGCCCTCGCCGATCATCTCTTCGCAGGTGCGGCGCGCCGCGACGCCGGCCTGGGCCAGGACCTTCTGCAGCCGGACGCCGTCCGGTACCTCGGTGGTGTCGCGCTCGTCGCTGTAGCCGGCGGGGAAGAAGTCAGGGTCGCGCACCGGCTGGCGGGAGCTCTTGAACGCGCCGCCGCGCTCGGGACGGGCGGCCGGCCCGCGTCCGGCGGGGGCGCCACCGCGCGTCGCCTTGCCGCGCGCCGCGGGCGCGCCGTCGCGGCCCGCCTTGCCACGGCCGGCGGGAGCCGAGCCGCGGGAGAAGCGCTCTTGTGCCCGGCCGCCCTCGGGACGGCCGTACCGGCCGCGGGTGCCGCCGAGCGAGCCGCCGATGGTCTGCACCTCGTCGCGCCGGTCGTCGCCGCGGAAGGAACCACGGCGGTCGTCACGGCGATCATCACGACGGTCGTCACGGCGGTCGTCACGGCGGTCGTCGCGCCCGTAACGGCCGCGGGTGCCTCCGGCCTCGCCGGAGTAGGACCTGTCGTCGCGGGCGGGACGGTCGCGGAAGGCCGCGTCCCTGCCGTAACGCTCCGCGGAGCCGCCGCGCCCGGCGCGGAAGGAGCCGCGGTCGTCGCCGCGAGGGGGCCGCCGGTCGTCGTCACGGAACGAACCGCGGCGGTCGTCGCCACGGGAGAAGCCGCCCCGATCGTCACGGGAAGGCCCCCGCCGGTCGTCGCCACGCGACGGGCCGCCCCGGTCGTCCCGGAACGAACCCCGCCGGTCAGCGCCGAACGAACCTCGGCGGTCGTCGCCGTACGAACCCCGGCGGTCGTCGCCGGAGGAGCCGCGACGATCGTCGCCGTACGCCCCGCCGCGCTGGTCGCGGAACGAGCTTCGGCGGTCGTCGCCACGGGAGAAGCCGCCCCGATCGTCGCGAGAGGGACCCCGGCGGTCGTCGCGGAACGAGCCGCCACGGTCGTCGTTCCGGGGGAAGCCGCCACGGTCGTCATTCCGGGAGAAACCGCCGCGGTCGTCGCGAGTGGCTCCCCGGCGGTCGTCGCCGTAGGAGCCGCCGCGGTCGTCGCCGGGCCTGCCGTATCGCGCGCGAGGGCCGCTGGGAGCGCCTCCTCGCCGGCCGCCTCCGCTCCGGAAGCCGCCGGAGCCGCCGCGGGCTCCGGCCCCTCCACGGGAGCCTGAGGCGCCGCCGGGGGCGCCGCCGCGTCCTCGACCGCGTCCATCACCGGACGGGGTACCACGCCTGTTGTTCACTTCTGCTGCTCCTCTAGGGTTTCCACATCGTCGGGGAGGAACGGGGCGAGCGCGGGCAGCTCGTCGAGGCTCCGCAGCCCCAGCCTCTCCAGGAAGTACGAGCTCGTGCGGTAGAGCACCGCCTGGCTCTCGGGATCGGTGCCGGCCTCTTCGACCAGCCCACGCGCCGTCAGCGTGCGCATGACACCGTCGCTGTTGACGCCTCGTACGGCGGCGACCCTCGCCCGGCTCACCGGCTGGCGGTAGGCCACGACCGCGAGGGTCTCCAGGGCGGCCTGCGTCAGGCGGGCCTGCTGCCCGTCGCGGACGAAGCGTTCGACCACCGCGGCGCACTCGGCCCGCGTGTACAGACGCCAGCCTCCGGCGACCTCCCGCAAGTCGAAACCCCGTCCGGCGGCGGTGTATTCCGCCGACAGCTCGCGCAGGGCCTCGGCGACCTCGCGCGAGGGGCGTTCGAGCACCTGGGCAAGGGTCACCTCGGCGACAGGTTCGTCGACCACCAGCAGGATGGCCTCCAGGGAGGCCCGCAGACCCGGCTCGGCCGCGACGACCCCACCGGCGACGGCCGCGTCGCCTGCGTCGCCTGCGTCGCCCGCGTCCGGTGCCCCGGGCACGGGGGCCTGGGCCGGTGGGACGGGCGGCTTGTCGTCCGGCGCGCGCCCGGCTTCAGGACTCATCGGTTGCATCATCGCTTTCTCGGCCCTCGGCGTGCGGACGACCGTCCGGGACGTCGCCGCCCTGCCGGTCGCGGTCGCCCGCGGGGCCCTCTTCGTAGTCGTCGGCCACCGCGACGTCTCCGTCGTCGGCGCCCGTCCAGGTCACGTGCAGATCCCCGAGGGGCTCTATCTGCTCGAAGGAGACCGCGGCCTCCCGGTAGAGCTCGAGGACGGCGAGGAAGCGTGCGATGACCTCGAAGGTGCCCGCGCAGTCGGCGGTCAGGGCCCGGAACGTCGCGGTGCGCACGCGCCGGAGCCGCTGCACAAGGATAGCCGCTTGCTCGCGGACGTTGGCGACCGGTTGGTAGATGTGGGCGGTGGAGACCGACGGCGCCACCTTGGGCGTGAAGACCCGGGCCGCGATCTTGGCCAGCCGTTCGGGGCCGATGCCGAGCACGAGCTCGGGCAGCAGCCCGGCGAACTGCGGCTCCATCGGCACCGACCGGGGGAAGCGCAGGGCCTCCTCGGCCATGCGGCCGGCGAAGACCTTCGCGACCTCCTTGTAGGCGCGGTACTGCAGCAGGCGGGCGAACAGCAGGTCGCGGGCCTCCAGCAGCGCGAGGTCCTCCTCGTCCTCGACCTCGCCGGTGGGCAGCAGGCGGGCGGCCTTGAGGTCGAGCAGCGTGGCCGCGACGAGCAGGAAGTGGCTGGCCAGGTCGAGATCCCATTCGGGACCGCGGGCGCGGATGTAGGCGATGAACTCGTCGGTCACCTGGTGCAGGGACACCTCGGTGATGTCGAGCTTGTGCTTGGAGATCAGCCCGAGCAGCAGGTCGAAGGGGCCTTCGAAGACCTCCAGGTGCACCTGGAAGGCGTCAGGCCTGGCCTGGGCGGTCTCGGGCTCTGGGGTCACCGGCCCATTGTCCCGCACGGCGGCCGCCGCCGTGCGGGACCACGCTCACTGAGCCTGGGACCAGCGGGCGAGGACCTCGCGGGCCAGCTCGCGGTAGGCGGTGGCGCCCATGGAGGCGGGGTCGAACTGGGTGATCGGCTCGCCGGCGAGGGTGGCGTCGGGGAAGCGGACCGTCCGGTTGATCACCGTGTGGAAGACCTTGTCGCCGAAGCCCTGCATGATCGTCTGGAGCACCTCGCGCGCGTGCAGGGTGCGCGGGTCGTACATGGTGGCCAGGATGCCGTCGATCTCGAGGTTCTTGTTCAGGCGCTCCTGCACCTTGGTGATCGACTCCATCAGCAGGGCGACGCCGCGCAGCGCGAAGAACTCGCACTCAAGCGGCACCATGACGCTGTGCGCGCAGGTCAGCGCGTTGACCGCCAGCAGGCCGAGTGAGGGCTGGCAGTCGATGAGGCAGATGTCGTAGTGCGGGAGCAGCGGCTCCAGGGACCGCCCGAGGGCGTACTCTCTGGCGACCTCGTTGACCAGCCGGATCTCGGCGCCGGACAGGAAGATGTTGCTGGGCAGGAGATCCATGCCCTCGACGCTGGTGGCGAGCAGGACGTCCTCCGCCGTGACGTCGGGCTCCTCCATGATCAGGTCGTAGACCGTCGCCTCCAGCGGGCGCGGGTCGATGCCGAGGCCGACGGACAGGGCGCCCTGAGGGTCGAAGTCGACGAGCAGGACCTTCTGCCCGCACTCGGCGAGCGAGGCGCCGAGGTTGATCGTCGTGGTGGTCTTGCCCACGCCGCCCTTCTGGTTGACCATCGCCACGACCCGCGCGGGGCCGTGCGTGGTCGGCGGCACCGGGTCTGGGAAGACGGGACGCGGCCGGCCGGTGGGACCAAGGATTCCCTCGCTCCTGGTGTCACCCCAGGCACTGTCGGGGGCACCGGGAACCTCCCGGATAGAAGCGTCTGTGGTCGCAGTCACCAGTTGAACCTCCCTGACGGCCCCGAACCGGACCGTCCGGACGGACACTATGGGGTGGGCACGTAAGCGGCAAGGCGACGCGCCCGGAAGCTATGAAGTTGGACGATCGGCCCGGAGTCGGGCCGCCGCGTACGCCTCACGGAGCCTGTCGACGCCGACCAGCGTGTAGACCTGGGTGGTCGCCACCGAGGCATGGCCGAGCAGTTCCTGGACAACCCTAACGTCCGCTCCTCCGTCAAGGAGGTGAGTTGCGAACGAATGGCGCAACATGTGAGGCGAAACACCGGTCAGGCCCGCCCGCTCGGCGGCCGACCGCAGCACCTCCCAGGCGCCCTGCCGGGTGAGCCGGCCGCCCCGGGCGTTGAGGAACAGCGCCGCGGTGCCGCCGCCCTGGGCCCACATCAGCGGGCGCGCCCGCGCCAGGTAGGCGGCGAGCGCCTCGCGGGCGAACCTGCCGAGCGGGACGGCCCGTCCTCGGCCGCCTTTGCCGCGCAGCCGCACCCGCTCGGCCTCGACGTCCTCCACGGTCAGTCCGACGGCCTCGGAGATGCGCGCGCCCGTGCCGTACAGCACCTCCAGGAGCGCCCTGTTGCGCAGGGTGAGCGGCGCGTCCTTCGGCCCGGCCGCGGCGATGAGCCGCTCGACCTCGGCCACCCCCATGGCCTTGGGCAGGTGGGGCGGCCGGCTCGGCGGATGCACCTCGCGCGCGGGGTCGTGGGAAGTGACGCCCTCGCGCACGGCGAACCGGTGGAGCCCGCGTACGGCGGAGACGGCCCTGGCCGCCGAGCTGGCCACCAGGGCGGGATGCCGTTCGTCGCCCTCGCGCAGCGCCGCCAGAAACGCCTCGACGTCCGCCTCGGCCACCTCGGCCAGCGACGGGCGCCCGCGCGAGCGCAGGTGCTCCAGGTAGCGGCCGAGGTCACGCCGGTAGGAGGCGAGCGTGTTCGCCGCCAGCCCTCGCTCCACGGCGAGGTGGTCGAGGTAGGCGGCGGACACGGCCTCTGCGTCGGCGTGGGCGCTCAGGCGGGACCTCCTGTCAGGCCTCCTCGGCGTCGGCGGGACGCAGGGTGGTGAAGCCGTCCGGCGATGCGGCGTACGCGGCGAGAATACCCGCGACGGCGGGTCCATTGTGGATCATTCCGCTGAGCGCCTTATGCACGGCATCGAGCAGGGGAACCCATACGACGGGCATGTCCGTTTCCTCGTGCCGGCGCACGAAGTCGTTCTCCTCCGTGGGGACCGGCGACACGTCGCGGGCCAGGAAGATGCGGATGCGCTCGTCGGACATGCCGGGCGAGGTGTAGGTGTCCACCAGGGTGTGCCAGGTCTTCGCCCGGTAGCCGCTCTCCTCGGTGAGCTCGCGCGCCGCGCACTCGACGAGCGGCTCGCCCTCGACGTCGCGGATGCCCGCCGGCAGCTCCCACAGCAGCTTGCGCACGGGGTGGCGGTACTGCCGCAGCAGCAGCACCCGGCCGTCGTCGTCGAGCGCGAGGACGGCGACCGAGCCGGGGTGGACGACGTAGTCGCGGTCGGCGACGTCGTCGCCGGGCATGACCACGGTGTCGGTGCGCACCGTGATCACCCGGGCCTTGAGATGCGTCTTCTCGCCGCGGACCTCCCAGGAGGCCGGCACGTCGCGGACGTCCTCGGCGCTCAGGTCACCGGTGGGAAGGCCACCGGTGGTCAGGTCGCCGGCGGGCGGGGTGCCGAAGGCCGCGCTCACGCGCCCCGCCCCGCCTTGGTGACGCTCTCGCGCACGTCGGCGTACGTCAGCGCCGCGTCGATCAGGCCGCGGAAAAGCGGGTGCGACCGGGTCGGGCGGGAACGGAACTCCGGGTGGGCCTGGGTGCCGACGAAGAACGGGTGGACGTCGGCGTCCAGCTCGGCGTACTCGACGAGCCTGCCGTCGGGGGAAAGGCCGGAGAACACCATGCCGGCCTGCTCAAGCCGCTCGCGGTAGGCGTTGCCGACCTCGTAGCGGTGGCGGTGGCGCTCGCTCACGGTCGCCGCGCCGTACAGCCGCCGCACGATCGACCCCTCGGCGAGCCGGGCGGGATAGAGGCCGAGCCGCATCGTGCCGCCCATGTCGCGCTCGCCCGCCACCACGTCCTCCTGGTCGGCCATGGTGCTGATCACGGGGTCGACGGTGTCGGGGTCGAACTCGGTGCTGTTGGCGCCCTCGACGCCGGCCAGGTGGCGCGCGGCCTCGATCACCATGCACTGCATGCCCAGGCAGATGCCCAGCAGCGGGACCTGCCGCTCGCGCGCGTGCCGGATCGCACCGACCTTGCCGTCGATGCCGCGCACGCCGAAGCCGCCGGGGATGAGCACGCCGTCCACGCCGTCGAGCTCGCGCTCGGCGCCCTCGGGGGTCTCGCAGTCGTCGCTCTTGACCCAGCGGATGTTCACCCGGGCGTCGCAGGCGAACCCGCCGGCGCGCAGGGCCTCGGTCACCGACAGGTAGGCGTCGGGCAGGTCGATGTACTTGCCGACCAGCGCGATCGTGACCTCCTTGGCCGGACGGTGCACCCGGCGCAGGAGCTGGTCCCACTCGTGCCAGTCGACGTCGCGGAACGGCAGGCCGAGACGGCGGATCACGTAGGCGTCCAGGCCCTCGGAGTGCAGGACCTTCGGGATGTCGTAGATGCTCGGCGCGTCCACGGCCGACACCACGGCGTCCTCGTCGACGTCGCACATCAGGCTGACCTTGCGCTTGAGCGAGGTGGTGATGGGCCGGTCGGAGCGGCAGACGATGGCGTCGGGCTGGATGCCGATGCTGCGCAGCGCGGCGACCGAGTGCTGCGTCGGCTTGGTCTTCAGCTCGCCGCTCGGGCCGATGTAGGGCAGGAGCGACACGTGCAGGAAGAAGACGTTGTCCCTGCCGACCTCGTGGCGCACCTGGCGGACGGCCTCCAGGAACGGCAGCGACTCGATGTCGCCGACCGTGCCGCCGACCTCGGTGATCACCACGTCGACCTCGGGGCCGGCCATGCCGCGGATGCGCTCTTTGATCTCGTTGGTGATGTGCGGGATCACCTGGACGGTGTCGCCGAGGTACTCGCCGCGCCGCTCTTTGGCGATCACGTTGGAGTACACCTGGCCGGTGGTGACGTTGGCCGAGCCGTGCAGTTCGGTGTCGAGGAACCGCTCGTAGTGGCCCACGTCGAGATCGGTCTCGGCGCCGTCGTCTGTGACGAACACCTCACCGTGCTGGAAGGGGTTCATGGTGCCGGGGTCGACGTTGAGGTAGGGGTCCAGCTTCTGCATGGTGACCCGCAGGCCGCGAAGCTTCAACAGGCGCCCCAGACTCGAGGCGGTCAGCCCCTTGCCGAGACTGGAGGCGACGCCTCCGGTGACGAACAGATGCTTGGTGTTTGCGGCGCTGCGCAAGGAGGGTCTCCCGTGGTCCGTTGTCATCGTGGCCGTCCGACGGGCGACCGCGTGTCCACGGGCTCTCAGGATATCAAAGGACGCTCGCGAAGTGCCCGAACGGCCCGGGGCGTCCGTTCCCAGCATGCTAACCAAGCGGTAACTTTTCCGGTTATGTCACCCCGTGATGCACTACGCCGGATCGCAAACGGCCTCATTCACCGCGCCTGGGCCGCGATCCGCGCGACCGGAGCGGTCACCCCCAAGACCCCCTCCGGATACCGCTTCCGCCGCCTCGGCGAGGGAGCCTGCCTCTCGTTCCCGCAGGGCGCGATCTTCGGCGAGGCGTGGATCGAGATCGGCGACCACACGCTGGTCGGGGAGCGCGTCTCCATCTCGGCCGGGATGGGACCGGGCGTCGACCTCGGCCCCGGATCCATCGTGCGCATCGGCCGCGGCTGCTCCATCGGACGGGGCAGCCACATCGTCGGCCACCAGTCGATCGACATCGGCGACGACGTCTTCACGGGGCCCTACGTGTACATCACCGACCAGAACCACGTCTACGACGACCCCGAGACGCCCATCGGCCGGCAGTGGCCGCGCAACAACCCGGTGTCCATCGGGGCGGGCTCCTGGCTCGGCGCGGGGGCGATCATCCTGCCCGGCACGCGCATCGGCAGACAGTCCGTGGTCGCCGGCGGCGCCGTCGTGCGCGGCGAGTTCCCTGACCACTGCGTCATCGCCGGCGTCCCCGCCAGAGTCGTCCGCCGCTACTCCCCCCAGTCCGGCTGGCACTCCCCCTCCACCACCACCCCCGGCCTCCTCCCCGCCCCCCTGCCTGCCGACCAGCCCACCTCACCGGCTCCCGGGCAGACCGCCTCATCGGCCCCCGGACCGATCTCCTCACCCGTCTGAGAGCCGGCCGCGCCCTCACCGGCCTCTCCGTCAGCCTCCGTCCGCTTTGGATCGCCTCCCTCCACCCCCGTCCGCCTTGGGCCGCCTTGGGCTGGGCGTCCTCATATGGACCTGGACCGACGCCGGGACGCGGGTTACCGTCGCGGCATGCGGACGGAGATCGGTGACAGGTTCGGCGTCGAGTTCCCTCTGTTCGCCTTCAGCCACTGCCGGGACGTGGTGGCCGCGGTGACCAACGCGGGCGGGTTCGGCGTCCTCGGCGCCGTCGCCTACTCCCCCGAGCAGCTCGACCGCGAGCTGTCCTGGCTCGACCGGCAGGTGCGCGGCCGGCCGTACGGGGTGGACGTGCTCGTCCCCGAGCGGATCGACCGGGCGGCCGGTGACCCCGCCGCCCGGCTGCTCGACCACATCCCCGAGGTCCACCGCGACTTCGTCGCCCACCTGTTCGCCAAGTACGGCGTGGGAAAGGGCAGGGCCTTCACCCTCGGCTCGGTCGGCGGCCACGCCGACGAGGTCGGACGCCGGGTAACGCCCTCCGGCGCCACCGGGCTCATCGACGTGGCGCTCCGGCACCCGATCCGCCTGATCACGAGCGCGCTCGGCCCGCCGCCCGCCGAGATGGCCGAGAAGGCCAGGGCCGCGGGAGTGCCGCTCGCCGCGCTGGTCGGCACGGTGGAGCACGCCCGCCGCCAGGTCGCCGCCGGAGCCGAGCTGATCGTCGCCCAGGGCACCGAGGCCGGCGGGCACACCGGCGAGGTGTCCACGATGGTGCTCGTGCCGCAGGTGGTCGACGCCGTGGCGCCCGTCCCCGTCCTCGCGGCGGGCGGCGTCGCCAACGGACGCCAGATGGCCGCCGCGCTGTCCCTCGGCGCCGCGGGAGTGTGGTGCGGCTCGGTCTGGCTCACCACCGAGGAGGCCGAGACGCCTTCCGCCGTCAAGCGCAAGATGCTCGACGCCACCTCCCTGGACACCGTGCGGTCCCGGTCCCGCACCGGCAAGCCGGCGCGTCAGCTCGTCTCCGCCTGGACGACCGAGTGGGACGAGGCGCCCGAGAGCCCCGGCGCGCTGCCGATGCCCCTGCAGATGCTGCTCGCGGAGGGGGCGATGGCCCGCATCGGCGACGCTGCGGAGAACGGCGAGGAGGGCGCCCGGGAACTGGCGAACTACTTCGTCGGCCAGGTCGTCGGTCAGCTCGACCAGGTGAAGCCCTGCCGCCAGGTGATCTACGAGATGGTCGAGGAGTTCGCCTCGGCCCTCGCCCGCCTCGACCGCATCACCCGCTCCTGACCAGCCGCCGCGAAACCGGCGAACCGCCCCCGCCGGACCATGGCCCGGGCGGCGGCGGCCCCTGCTGCCACGCCGCGCCCGGCCGGCCGGAGACGGCCAGGCAGCCTGAGATCCGGTGACGTGAGTCGAGGGTGCGTGAGCGCGACTACGAGGGTTGGGACGCCTGCTGGAGGCGGGAGGCGGCCTTGCGAGCGCGCCGTCTGCGCAAGCGGCGGAACGCCCACCAGGAGGGGACAGCGAGGACGACCAGCGCCACGACGACCAGTATCGGGAAGAACACGGCGACCAGGCTCACGCCGAGCGCCCCGGCGTCCTCCACGGTGCTCACCACCGGAGCTCCCACACCGGCCGTCGAGACGTTGACGACCGGCCTGGCCGTGGCCTTCATCACGTGCACCGCCAGGGCCACGCCGATGCCGAGCACCCAGCTCACCCAAGGGTTCTGGGTCATCCAGGTCGAGTGGTCGAGTTGGGAGGCGGCCTGAGTGGCGCTGAACACCACACCACCGGCCGCGGGCCGCACCGCGGTCTGGATCATGTCGTTGACGTGATCGACGACCGGCACCTTGTCGAGCACCATCTCGGCGGCGAGCAGCACCCCGATGATCGCGAGCACCCACCCGTTGCTCAGCCACACGTAGTCGTGCGGCAGCCGGACGGCGTCGGTGAAGTTCGCCAGCAGACCGACCACCAGCAGCGGGATGTAGGCGTTGAGACCCGCCGCCGTGGACAGCCCGAGACCTGTCAGTGCCGCGAGCATCGCATCTCCCACCTTCCATGTTCTCCGATGGAGAAGACGAATGAGCAGATGCCCAACGTTCCCGGAGCCACACACCTCACCCCGAAGTCGAACTCCCGTTCGCCTTCCTGTCGCCGGCACGAGCCGAGCGGAGAAACCGCACAGGGCCCGAGCGGAGAAGCCGTACAGGGCCTACGAGCGGAGGGGACCCGTGCGGCCCCGGAACGGAGACACCCGTTCAGGACCCCCGAACGGAGACACGTGCAGGGGCCCCGGGCGGCCCGGCGGGCAGCCTGCCAGGTGGCGGTAGATGCCGGTGCGCCGGCTCAGCGTCGCCTGGCCGGCCGGGCCGTGCTCCTGCGACGAGGCGACGGTGATACTCGGTGAGGCGGGGCCGCCGCCGGAGGATCGTGCGGCTTGGTGGGTCAGTGCACGCCGGCCTCGCGCATGTCGCGGAGTTCGCGCTTGAGTTCCTTGATCTCGTCGCGGAGCCGGGCCGCGACCTCGAACTGAAGGTCGGCGGCCGCCGTGTGCATCTGCTCGGTCAGCGTGTGGACCAGCGACTCCAGCTGGGCCCTCGGCATCTCGCCCGCGATGGCCTTGGCGTGCTGGCCGCTCTGGCGGGCGCTCAGGCCAGGGACGGGCGCCTTGCCGCGGCTCTGCTGGCGGCCGCCGCCGAGGAGCTGCTCGGTGTCGGCGTCCTCCCGGACGAGGGAGTCGAGGATGTCGGCGATCTTCTTGCGGAGCGGCTGGGGGTCGACGCCGTTCGCCTCGTTGTAGGCGATCTGCTTGGCGCGGCGCCGGTTGGTCTCTTCGATCGCGCGCTCCATGGAGGGCGTGACGCGGTCGGCGTACATGTGGACCTGGCCGGACACGTTTCGCGCGGCGCGGCCGATCGTCTGGATCAGCGAGGTCTCGCTGCGCAGGAAGCCCTCCTTGTCGGCGTCCAGGATGGCGACCAGCGACACCTCGGGCAGGTCGAGGCCCTCACGCAGCAGGTTGATGCCGACGAGCACGTCGTACTCGCCCATGCGCAGCTCGCGGAGCAACTCGATGCGGCGCAGCGTGTCGACCTCGCTGTGCAGGTAGCGCACGCGGATGCCGAGTTCGAGGAGGTAGTCGGTGAGATCCTCCGACATCTTCTTGGTCAGGGTGGTGACCAGGACGCGCTCGTCCTTCTCGGCGCGCTCGCGGATCTCGTGGACCAGGTCGTCGATCTGCCCCTTGGTCGGCTTGACGACCACCTCGGGGTCGACCAGGCCGGTGGGGCGGATGACCTGCTCGACCACCTCACCCTTGCTGCGGCCCAGCTCATAGGGCCCCGGAGTCGCGGACAGGTAGACGGTCTGCCCGATGCGCTCGAGGAACTCCTCCCACTTGAGCGGCCGGTTGTCCATCGCCGAGGGAAGGCGGAAGCCGTGGTCGACCAGGGTGCGCTTGCGCGAGGCGTCGCCCTCGTACATCGCGCCGATCTGCGGCACGGTCTGGTGCGACTCGTCCAGGACCAGGAGGAAATCCTCCGGGAAGTAGTCGAGCAGGGTGTTGGGCGCCGTGCCGGCGTCGCGGCCGTCGATGTGCCGCGAGTAGTTCTCGATGCCCGAGCAGGTGCCGACCTGGCGCATCATCTCGATGTCGTAGGTCGTGCGCATGCGCAGCCGCTGGGCCTCCAGCAGCTTGCCCTGCTTCTCCATGGTGGCCAGCGACGCGGCCAGCTCGGCCTCGATGTCGCGGATCGCGCGCTCCATGCGCTCGGGGCCGGCGACGTAGTGGGAGGCGGGGAAGATGTAGAGCTCCTCGTCCTCGGTGATCACCTCGCCGGTGAGCGGGTGGAGGGTCGCGAGCTTCTCGATCTCGTCGCCGAACATCTCGATGCGGACGGCGAGCTCCTCGTACTGCGGGATGACCTCGACGGTGTCGCCGCGCACGCGGAAGGTGCCCCGGGTGAACGAAAGGTCGTTGCGGGCGTACTGCATGTCGACGAGACGGCGCAGGAGCTGGTCTCGCTCGATCTCTTGGCCGACCTTGAGCCGGACCATGCGGTCGACGTACTCCTGCGGGGTGCCCAGGCCGTAGATGCACGACACCGAGGCCACCACGACGGTGTCGCGGCGGGTGAGCAGCGAGTTGGTCGCCGAGTGGCGCAGCCGGTCGACCTCGTCGTTGATCGAGGAGTCTTTCTCGATGTAGGTGTCGGTCTGCGGGACGTACGCCTCGGGCTGGTAGTAGTCGTAGTAGGAGACGAAGTATTCGACCGCGTTGCCGGGCAGCATCTCGCGCAGCTCGTTGGCGAACTGCGCGGCGAGCGTCTTGTTCGGCTGCATCACCAGGGCCGGGCGCTGCAGCCGCTCGATGAGCCAGGCCACGGTGGCGGTCTTGCCGGTGCCCGTGGCGCCCAGCAGGACGTTGTCCTTCTCCCCGGCCTTGACGCGCCGTTCGAGCTCGGCGATCGCCGTCGGCTGGTCGCCGGAAGGGGTCATGTCGGTGACGACCTGGAAGGGTGCCACCCTGCGCTGCAAATCAGTTACCGGCC
Source organism: Sphaerisporangium sp. NPDC049457 (assembly GCF_055586705.1). Taxonomy (NCBI): domain Bacteria; kingdom Bacillati; phylum Actinomycetota; class Actinomycetes; order Streptosporangiales; family Streptosporangiaceae; genus Sphaerisporangium; species Sphaerisporangium sp. NPDC049457. The sequence continues at coordinate 157,754 of NZ_JBVJHR010000003.1, forward strand.
TCACACCTCCATAACCTACGCGCCGCCACCGACAATTCCGGGCCCGGAAGCCAGGCGGGGCGGCCTGTGCGTTCGGGGCTTCGACGGTGAGCCCTTCGACGGGCACACCGGCCTGCCGTCGCATCGGCGCGACTTCGTCGCCGCCTGCCCCGAACCGGTCGACGACACAGCGGTGCCACCGGCCGACCCAGGGGGACGACCCGCACAAAAGGGACGACCAGCGCGGCGCCCGCAGGTGCGGCGGACCAATCGCCGGAGTTTCCTTGACCACCCCCGGCCCCGATTGAACAATCGCTCATGCCGCCGCACCGGCGCGCGCACCACCGCGAACCGTCCTACCGAAGGGCCCCGTATGCGTTCGCCTGGCGTACCCAAATGGCTCACCCGGATGTCACGCGGACAGCTCTTCTGGGCGTTCATCGGCCTCGCGGTTCTGGTCGTGGTCGTCTCGGTCGCCCGCGGCAACGTGGCCGAGATCTACAAGGCCGAACCCGACTTCTTTCTCGGCGCCCTGCTCTCGCTGACCGGTTTCTGCTTCGCCAAGGCGTTCAGCCGGGCGAACGTGGACGCGGCCCTGGAACTGATCAGGGACGACCGCGTGCCGGAGGTGGCCGAGGCGCTGGAGCGCGAGTTGCAGCGCCGCCTGCACGCCAGGGGGGTCCACCAGCAGATCGCCCTGCTGAGCAGGAACATCACCGCCGCCAACATGCGCACCTGCGAGTACTTCGACCTGCAGACCAAGGATCCGCGCTTCTACCTCACCTCGCCGCTCGTCCGGATCATCCTGCAGGACCTCGACGAGGCGCTCAGCAACGTCACCGGTCTCGCGCATGCCGTCGGCAGCCAGGACGCGCAGCACACCTTCACCCTGTCGCCGGAGGTCAGGTCCCAGCTGAACGACGTCCTGCGGGACCTGCTGGAGGCGACCGCGCGCCGCAACGAGACCTACGAGACGCTGATGGCCCAGTTCGAGAACGTCCCTGTGGACGAACTGTGGGGCGCCTTCACCGTGATGACCTCCGACGTGCTCAAGGCGCAGCGCGACCTGGAGGCGCTGCTGGGCAAGAACATCCTGGCCTCTCCGAAGGACCGCCTTGTGGTCATGGCGGGGTACGTGGCGGCGTCGCTCAAGCGCGCACGGGTGGTGGAGGAACTGATCGAGGAGAAGGGGCTCAGCGAGCCGCCGGCCATGAAGATCATGCTCGACGACCTGGAGAAGGTGCTGGAGAAGCTCGCCCGCATCGAACTCGGATCCCCGATGCTCACCGGCGGCCCCGTCACCCGATGAGCCCCCGGCGCACCGGCCGCCCGATCGGGCGCCCGTCCGGTGCGTTGTGGCGGGGCACGCACGGCCAGGCGGTGAGCAGCAGGGCCGCGACCGCGGCGCCCACAGCGGACAGGGCCAGACATGCTCCGGTGAGCAGGTACGGCACGTGCCGTGATCGATTCTCGCCGGGCGCCGGGCGCCGGGCCTACGGCCTCGGCGGTCAGGCCGGGCGGGAGTCGCCCGCGTCGCGGCGCTCGCGCAGGCGGGCCCACACCTCGTTCACCCGGGCGTCGAGGTCGTCGAGGCCGCCCTCGTTCGGGATGACGATGTCGGCGATCCTCAGCCGGTCCTCGCGGGTGGCCTGGGCCCTGATGCGGGCGAGGGCGTCCTGCTCGGCCATGCCGCGCACGCCGGTGAGACGGGCGAGGCGGGTCTCGTCCGAGGCGTCCACCACGATCACGACGTCGTACATCGGGGCCAGGTTGTTCTCGGCGAGCAGCGGCACGTCGTAGACCAGGACGGCGTCCGCGGGCGCCGCGTCCTGCAGTTCGGCGACACGCTCGCCGACCCTCGGGTGCACGATCTCGTTCAGGCGGGCGAGCTTGCCCGAGTCGGCGAACACGATGCGCCCGAGCTTCTCGCGGTCGAGCGAGCCGTCCTCGCGCAGCACCTCGGAGCCGAACGCCGCCTCGATGAGCGCCAGGCCGCTGGTGCCGGGCTCGACCACCTCACGCGCGATCTTGTCGGCGTCGATGACCACCGCCCCGCGCTCGGCCAGGCGCCGGGCCACCTCGCTCTTGCCCGACCCGATGCCGCCAGTGAGCCCGACCTTCAGCATGCACGGAAGCGTAGCCAACCTCAGGACCGCCCGCGCGTGCGGACCGTGGTCAGGTGTTCGACCGCCCGCGCGTGCGGACCGTGGTCAGGTGTTCGACCGCCCGCGCGTGCGGACCGTGGTCAGGTGTTCGACCGCCCGCGGAGGCGGAGCGTGGTCAGGGGTTCGACGGCTTGCGCATGTAGACCATGGTGAGGTGCTCGTGTACGCGCTCGCGCCGGGTCTCGCGGTAGCCGAGGCGGCGGTACAGCCGCAGGTTCCCCTCTGACAGATGCCCGGTGAACAGGTCGAACGCCTCCACCCGGGCGCTCATCTCGTCCTCTATCGCCCGCATCAGGGCGGTGCCGAGCCCTTGGCCCTGCCGGTCGGGGGCCACCACGAGCCGGCCGATGAGCCCGGCGCGGTCACCCTGACGGCCGCGCACCGAGCCGACGACGCGGCCGGCATCGACGGCCTTGAGCACCGTCCCCGACTCGATGGCCCCGCGCACGCCCTCCAGCGACTCCACCAGCGGCGCGATGAACGGGTCTCCGTACAGCTGTGCCTCGACCACGTAGGCCGCGCGCTGAAGGGTGAGGATCTCCCCGGCGTCCTCGGGCCGGGCCCGTTCGATCGGCGTCACGCGCCCACTGTAGGGGGCGCCGCGGGGACACCGTCCCGCCGGCGGCCAAAGGCCGCCTGAAGGACGCCTCCGGCCGGATGCCCTGAATGTCCGTCGGGTGCCGGCGACGCGCCAGCGACCGGCACACGGCCGCACAGGCCCCGCCGAGCGCGACCGCCGACGCGGGGAAGCGGCCAGGTGCGGAAAGGAGGGGCCGGGCACGAGAAAAGGGCCCCACCGGAGTGGGGCCCTTCCTTGATCTCAGAGCGTCAGCTCTGGCCACCCGCGAGCTTCTCGCGGAGGGCGGCCAGGGCCTCGTCGGAGGCCAGGGCGCCCGCGGCCGGAGCCGCGCCACCGCCGGAGGCGGGCGGCGTCTCGCCGGAGTAGGACGACGGCCCAGCGGCCTCCGCCTCCTCCGCGCGCGCCTTCTCGACCTGCGACTTGTGGGCCTCGAAGCGAGTCTGGGCCTCGGCGTACTGCCGCTCCCACTCTTCGCGCTGCTTCTCGTAGCCCTCGAGCCACTCGCCCGTCTCGGGGTCGAACCCGTCGGGGTAGATGTAGTTGCCCTGCTCGTCGTAGGTCGCCGCCATGCCGTACAGCGTGGGGTCGAACTCGACGTCGGCGCCCATCGCACCCTCGTTCGCCTGCTTGAGCGACAGCGAGATGCGACGACGGTCGAGGTCGATGTCGATGATCTTCACGAAGATCTCGTCGCCGACCTGGACGACCTGCTCGGGGATCTCGACGTGGCGCTCGGCCAGCTCGGAGATGTGGACCAGGCCCTCGATGCCCTCCTCGACGCGGACGAACGCACCGAACGGCACCAGCTTGGTGACGCGCCCGGGGACGACCTGGCCGATCTGGTGGGTGCGGGCGAACTGCTGCCAGGGGTCTTCCTGCGTCGCCTTGAGCGACAGGGAGACGCGCTCGCGCTCCATGTCGACGTCGAGAACCTCGACGGTGACCTCCTGGCCGACCTCGACCACCTCGGAGGGGTGGTCGATGTGCTTCCAGGAAAGCTCGGAGACGTGGACCAGGCCGTCGACGCCGCCGAGGTCCACGAATGCGCCGAAGTTGACGATCGAGGAGACGACGCCCTTGCGGACCTGACCCTTCTGCAGGGTGTTGAGGAAGGTCTGGCGGACCTCCGACTGGGTCTGCTCGAGCCAGGCGCGGCGGGACAGGACCACGTTGTTGCGGTTCTTGTCCAGCTCTATGATCTTGGCCTCGAGCTCGCGGCCGACATACGGCTGCAGGTCGCGGACCCGGCGCATCTCCACCAGGGAGGCCGGCAGGAAGCCGCGCAGGCCGATGTCGAGGATCAGACCGCCCTTGACGACCTCGATGACCGTGCCGGTGACGATGCCGTCCTCGTCCTTGATCTTCTCGATCGTGCCCCAGGCGCGCTCGTACTGTGCGCGCTTCTTGGAGAGGATCAGCCGGCCTTCCTTGTCCTCCTTCTGGAGGACCAGGGCCTCGACGTGCTCTCCGACCTCGACGACCTCGGCCGGGTCGACATCGTGCTTGATCGAGAGCTCGCGCGAGGGGATGACACCCTCGGTCTTGTAGCCGATGTCGAGCAAGACCTCGTCTCGATCGACCTTGACGACGGTGCCTTCGACGATGTCGCCGTCGTTGAAGTACTTGATGGTCTCGTCGATCGCGGCGAGGAAGGCCTCCTCGGAACCGATGTCATTGACCGCTACCTGCGGGGTGCTCGAGGTGGCCTCAGTGCTGCTCGTCATGTGTGGAATTGCTCCGAACGCGGACAGATGTCGATGTGGCGGACGCGCGGCAGGCCCTGTCTATCGCTCAAGCCGAAGATGGTCGGATGACCCGTGGTCGACGTGACCGAGCGCGAGCCCGCTCCGTCCGAGGCGCGCGCGAGCCCACAGCGCAGCGATCAGCATATGAGAGTACGCGGGCGTGGTCAATCCGGCGCTCACCCGCATAACCCCGCAAGCCCCTAGTAAGCGATCTTCACCCCGTCGAGCTTTGCCGAAATTCTACCGGCAAGTCGACGAGGCATGGAGATGTGGATGGGATCCCCGTCGGAGGTGTACCGCCTATCAGGGTGCTTGTCGAGCCACTGCAACCAGTACTGAGAGCACCACTTGCGGCATTCCCCTTTTTTGCCGTTCGACTGGATTCGCGAGATGTCGTACCGGTCGTAGTCCTTCGCGTAGGGCGAAATCGCCGGTTCCGCCCCGGCCAGGAAGACGGCCCGGAAGTCGAAGGAGGTCCCCTTCCACGTTCCCTTCCTGGCCGCCGAGCGCTTCTTGGGGACGCTGCCGTAGGGCAGGGCGAAGGTCGTGGACGCGGGGGCGCCGAGCTCCCGCAGCAGGCGCTCCTGGCGGCCGATCGCCTCGGTCACCCGCTTCTTGCTCAGCCGGCGCAGGTCGGGGTGGCCGAGGGTGTGGTTGGCCACCTCGAAGCCGCGGTCGACCAGCCATCGCACGGCCGCCGCCTGGCGGTCGCGCCCGGTCAGGCCGAACGGGGTCTTGTTCACGTAGAAGGTCGCCACCGGCCGGAAGCCCGGGTGCTCGGCCGCCACGTCGTAGATGATGCGCACCACGGTGTCCTTCTTCGGCGCGCCGGCGGAGTCCAGGGCGAAGTGCGAGGGGTGGCCGTCGTCGAAGGTCAGCACGACCGGGTGGGCGCCGGCCGGGATGTCGATGAGGCCCGCCGCGAACTCCGCCGCCGTGATCGGCACGTAACCGCCGGAGGCCAGCCGCTCCAGCTCGGCGCGCAGCTGCGACGGGGTGCGGTCGATCGAGGCGCGGCGCTTCTTCAAGATCCGGTGGTACATGATCACCGGTATGGCGCCGAGCTCGTTGGCGTGGACCCGCCGGGCGGACTCCGCGGTGGCCGCCGAGGCGGGCACCGGAGTGGGCGGCGACGAGGGGACCGCGCGCGACGGGACCGCCGTGGGCTTGTCGTCCGGCGTGCCGTCGCCGAACGGCAGCACGAGCAGCGCCACGACGGCAATGATCATCACACCGACGTTCACGATGCCGATGACGGTGGTCAGGCCGGGCGTGCTGCGCACGGGTGTCTCCTGGATCGGACGGCTGGTCGGCATTCACCCTAGGACAGACCATTCGACCTCGTGGCGATCCGACGCACACGCCGCTCATGTGTTGAAATTTGCTCGTGAACTGGAGTCTGCGGGCCTGCGGCCGCCACGGCCATGTCACCTACGCGCCCACCGAGGCGGCGCTTCGCGGGCGTCTGCGGGCCGACACGGCCCTCGGCGAGGCGTGGCGCTGCCTGAGGTGTGGAGACTTCACCCTTGGCGCGCCGCACGGCACAGGGCCGGCCGACGAGGCGCCCATCGTGCTGCGCGGCAAGGCCCTGCGCGACGCCACGATCCTGCGTCTGCTCGCCGTGCTCCGGTGGGGCAAGGGGCTGCTCGTGCTCGGGGCGGCGTTCGGCATCTGGCGGTTCCGCGCCCACCAGGACGCCATCGGCCTGGCCTTCGAACAGGACCTGCCGCTGCTGCGGCCGCTGGCCGACAAGCTGGGCTGGAATCTGGAGGACTCCGGCGTGGTGCACACGCTGCGCACCGTACTGAGCGCCGAGACCCGCACGCTGACCTGGATCGGGCTCGGCCTGCTGGTCTTCGGGGCGCTGCTGCTGACCGAGGGCGCCGGTCTGTGGCTGCTCAAGCGCTGGGGCGAGTACTTCGCGGTGGTGGCGACGTCGCTGTTCGTCCCGATCGAGGTCTACGAGCTGGTCGAGAAGGTCACCTGGCTCAGGGGCGTCATCCTGCTGATCAACCTGGCGGCCGTGCTGTACATCTTGCTGTCGAAGCGGTTGTTCGGCCTGCGGGGCGGGCGTGCCGCGCACGAGGCCGAACGGCACGAGACCAGCCTGCTGGAGGTGGAGGCGGCGGCCGTGCAGCGGTCGCTGCCGGCCCACCGCCACCCCGCCCCCGCCGCCTCCGACTGAAGGCGGGGGGCGTCACCTCCGCCACACCTCCGACTACAGGCGGGGGCGTCACCCCCGCCACCTTCAACCGAACGCGGGGGCGTCAGTGGCCGGCGTCCTGCCAGGTGCGGCCGGTGCCCACTGAGACGTCCAGCGGGACGCGAAGGTGGTAGGCGTCGCACATCTGGGCGACCACCAGCTCGCGCAGCGGCTCCATCTCGCCGGAGGCCACCTCGAAGACGAGCTCGTCGTGGACCTGCAGCAGCATGCGCGAGCGCAGCCCCTGGTCGTGCAGGGCGCGCTGCACGTTGAGCATGGCGACCTTGATGATGTCGGCCGCCGAGCCCTGGATGGGCGCGTTGAGCGCCATGCGCTCGGCCATCTCGCGGCGCTGGCGGTTGTCGCTGGTGAGATCGGGCAGGTAGCGGCGGCGGCCGAGGATGGTCTCGGTGTAACCGTCGTGGCGGGCCTGGGCGACGATCGCCCCGAGGTAGTCGCGGACCCCGCCGAACTCCTCGAAATACTCTTCTTTGAGCGCGCGGGCCTCGGCGACGGGGATGGTGAGCTGGCCGGCGAGCCCGAAGTCGGACAGGCCGTAGGCCAGGCCGTAGTTCATCGCCTTGATGCGGGCGCGCAGCTCGCCGTCGACCTGCTCGGGCGGCAGGTCGAACACCCGGGCCGCGGTCGCCTTGTGGAAGTCGTGCCCGGACTCGAAGGCGGCGATGAGCGCCTCGTCCTGCGAGAGGTGGGCCATGATGCGCAGCTCGATCTGGCTGTAGTCGGCCGTCAGCAGCGTCTCGTACCCCTCGCCGACGACGAAGCCCTGGCGGATGCGCCGGCCCTCGGCCGTGCGGATCGGGATGTTCTGCAGGTTGGGCTTCTCCGACGACAGGCGCCCGGTCGCCGCGATGATCTGGTTGTAGGTGGTGTGGATGCGCCCGTCGTCGCCGACCTCCTTGATCAGGCCCTCGACGGTGGTGCGCAGCTTGGTCTGGTCGCGGTGACGCAGCAGGATCGTCGGCAGCTCGTTGTCGGTCTGGGTGGCCAGGGTCGCCAGGGCGTCGGCGTCCGTGGTGTACCCGGTCTTGATCTTCTTGGTCTTGGGCAGCCCGAGCTTGACGAACAGGATCTCTTGGAGCTGCTTGGGCGAGCCCAGGTTGAACTGCTCGCCGACGACGCGGTGAGCCTCTTCGACGGCCTGCTTGACGGCGGCGCCGAACTCGGCCTCCAGCCCGGTGAAGTAGTCGCGGTCGGCGGCGATGCCGGCGCGTTCGAGCTCGGCGAGCACGCGCACCAGCGGAAGCTCGACGTCGCGCATCAGCCGGATGCCGCCCCGGGGCTCCAGGTGGGCCTCAAGGGCGTCGGCGAGATCGCGCACGGCCTGCGCGCGGACGGCTAGCTCCTCCCCCGCGTTGTCGGCGGGGTCGTCGAACAGGGCCGCCTGGCCGCCGGTGTCGGCCTCGGCGCGCAGCTCGCGGTGCAGATAGCGCAGCACGAGGTCGTCGAGGGGGAACGAGCGCTGCCCCGGCATCGCCAGATAGGCCGCCAGGGCGGTGTCGCAGGTGAGGCCGCGCAGGTCGAGGCCGTGTGCCCACAGGGCCAGCAGCGGCCCCTTGGCGTCGTGCAGGGCCTTGGGCCGGGACTCGTCGGCCAGCCACCGGGCGAGTGCCGTCTCGTCGGCCTGGGTGAGCGCGGTGAGGTCGAGGTGCGCGGCGCGCTGCCGCCCCTGGCCGTCGGCGGGCACGGCGATGGCCAGGCCCTCGATGGTGCCCGTGCCGCTGCCGTAGGAGCCCTTGACCGCCAGGCCCGCCCGCCCCTCGGGCATGGCCGCGAGCCACGCCTCGACCTCGTCGGGGCCGAGCGTGGCGACCTCGACCTCGAAGCCGGACTCGGCCTCGGGCTCGGCGGTGCCGATGCTCTGGTAGAGGCGGTCGCGCAGCACGCGGAACTGGAGCGTGTCGAACAGCTTGTGGATCTCGTCGCGATCCCACTTGCCCATCTTGAGCTCGTCGACGTCGACGTCGAGAGGGACGTCGCGGCGCAGCTCGGTGAGCTGGCGGTTGTGGATGACCTGGCCGAGGTGCTCGCGCAGCTTGTCGCCGACCTTGCCCTTGACCTCGTCCACCCGGTCGACCAGCGCGTTCAGCGAGCCGAACTCTTTGACCCACTTGGCTGCGGTCTTCTCGCCCACGCCGGGGATGTTGGGCAGGTTGTCGCTCGGGTCGCCGCGCAGCGCGGCGAAGTCGGGATATTGCTCGGGGGTGAGCCCGTACTTGTCGACGACGGCGCCGGGGTCGAAGCGCGTCATGTCGCTGATGCCGCGGCGGGTCATCAGCAGGGTGATGCGGTCGTTCACCAGCTGGAGGGCGTCGCGGTCGCCCGTGACGATCAGGACGTTCATGTCGCGCTCGGCGGCCCGGGTGGCGAGCGTCGCGATGAGGTCGTCGGCCTCGTAGCCGGCGAGGGACAGGTAGGGAAGGCGCAGCGCGTCGAGCACCTCGAAGATCAGGCTGACCTGGCCGCGGAAATCCTCAGGGGTCTCCTGCCGGTTGGCCTTGTACTGGTCGTAGGCTTCGTGCCGGAAGGTGGGCTCTGACCGGTCGAAGCAGACGACGACGTGGGTCGGCTTCTCGTCGCGCAGGACATTGATCAACATCGAGGTGAAGCCGTACACCGCCTCGGTGTGCTGGCCCTCGGTCGTCATGAGGTTCGCGTCCTTCAGCGCATAAAAAGCGCGGTACGCGAGCGAGTGCCCGTCCAGCAGGAGCAGGCAGGGGCGGGAGGGGGTCGGTTCCTTCTTCGGCACACCCGCAGCCTAGTCTCCATGTACGACAGAACACCCAGGGCTGTGCAAGTGGAGGCCTCCCTTTGACCATGATGAACCCCGAGGATCAGGCCCGCCTCGACGCGGTGTACCACGGCGACCACAAAGGCGCCCTGATCGCCACCATGGGCATCGAGTTCCTGGAGGTCGCCGCCGAGCGCGTGGTCGCGCGCATGCCGGTCGAGGGCAACACCCAGCCGTACGGCCTGCTGCACGGCGGGGCCTCCTGCGTGCTGGCCGAGACCATCGGCTCCACCGGCGCCGCCGTGCACGCCGGGCCGGGGCGCCGGGCGGTCGGCGTCGAGATCAACGCGACGCACCACCGGGCGGCGACCTCCGGCCACGTGACCGGGGTGGCCACCCGCGTCCACGGCGGCCGCACCATCGCCACCTACGAGATCGAGATCACCGACGATCAGGGCCGCCGCGTCTGCACTTCGCGACTCACCTGCATGCTCCGTGACGCGCAGTGATATTCGGCCGTATCAGGCTACGATTTGCCACTCTCTTTGCACGGGAGCCACATAGCTCGCTAGCGTTGTGACGCCAGAGCCCGTGGGTGGTCGAGTAGACAACGTGTGCGGCCGGGGAAGCCCTACATGGCCCCAAAGACCACCCGCGGGTTCGTAGCGTTCCAGGGCCCTGGAAGACCCCTTCCAGGCCCGGGAACACCCCTTGCGGGCCCGCGCCGCACGCCTCCGGGCTTTCCGGTCCGGGCGGGAAGGCCTGTCGGCGCCGGTCTCAGAACACCTGCGGGCCCCAGAGACGCTACGGCCCCCGCCGGCAGGGGCCGTGCGGGGGCCGGGTCAGGGCGCCGTGAGGTCTACCGGGCCGGGGCCGCGGTCTCCTCGGCGCCCGGCGCGTCGTCGTCCGAGTGCGTCGGGTCGAGCACCCGCCGCAGGAACGTGCGCGTGCGGTCGTGCCGCGGCGCGCCGATCACCTGCTCCGGCGGCCCCTCCTCGACGACCACCCCGCCGTCCATGAACACCACGCGGTCGGCGACCTCCCGCGCGAAGCTCATCTCGTGCGTGACCACCAGCATCGTCATGCCGTCGCGGGCGAGCTTGCGCATGACCGACAGCACGTCCCCCACGAGCTCGGGGTCCAGCGCGGACGTCGGCTCGTCGAACAGCATGAGGTCGGGGTCCATGGCGAGCGCGCGGGCGATCGCCACGCGCTGCTGCTGGCCGCCCGACAGCTGGGGCGGGAAGGCGTCGCACTTCTCGGCGACGCCGACCTTCGCCAGGTTGTCCCGCGCGACGCGCTCGGCCTCGGCCTTGCCCCGCTTGAGCACCCGCCGCTGGGCGATCATGACGTTCTGCAGCACCGTCATGTGCGGGAACAGGTTGAACGACTGGAAGACCATGCCGAGCCTGCGCCGTGCCGCGTCGATGTCGACGTCGGGATCGGTCAGTTCGACCCCGCCGACGCGCACCGTGCCCTTGGTCGGCTGCTCCAGCAGGTTGACGCATCTGAGCAGCGTCGATTTGCCCGACCCTGACGGGCCGATGATGCAGACGACATGACCCTGGTCGACCGTGAAGTCGATGCCCTTGAGCACTTCGAGCTCGCCGAAGGACTTGTGCAGGTCCTTGATCTCGACCACGTGCGCCATCGCCGTCACCGTCCCTTCGCCTGACGCTTCTCGAGGCGTCCCGCCAGATACCCCAGCGGAATGGTGACCATCAGGTACGTCAGGCCCACCACCATGATGGGCGTGGCGTTGGCCGTCGTCGACGCCAGGTCGTTGCCGAACTTGGTCAGCTCGACGTACTCGCCGCTGACGCCGAGGAACAGCACCAGCGAGGAGTCCTTGAGCAGCGCGACGAACTGGTTGGTGGTCGGCGGGATGACGATGCGGATCGCCTGCGGGATGACCACCGACACCATCGCGCCGCTGTGGGACATGCCGAGCGAGCGCGCCGCCTCGGCCTGCCCCTTGGGGACGGCCTGCAGGCCGGCCCGCAGCGTCTCGGCCATGTACGCCGCGCTGACGATCGTCAGGCCGAGGATGCCCTGCCCGTACGTGCCGCCCGGCACCTCGAACCCGGGCAGCGCGAGCGGCAGGAAGAGGATGAGCAGGAAGATCAGCAGCGCCGGCAGGCCGCGGAAGATCTCGATGTAGATCACGGCGATCCACCGGTACGGCCGCACGGAGCTCATCCGCATGAGGGCCAGCACGAGCCCGCCGATGGAGCCGAAGACGAAGCCTCCGACGGTGTAGACGATGGTGTTCCTGAGCGCGACCGTGAACAGGTCGGGGAACGCCTGCCGCGCCACGTCCATCTTGGCGAAGTTCTCGGCGAGCCCCTGCCAGTTGGTCAGGAGCACGACCGCGACGAGCGCGAGGACGAGCAGGACGTACTGGACGCCGCGGCTGATCCGCTGCTTCTTCCGAGGGCTGAGCCGGGACCCGCCGGGCGACGGCCCGGCGGGTCCGGCCGGCTCGGCCGTCATGGACTGGTCGGCCATGGAATCAGGAGGCTCCGAGCTCGCCGGGCTTCTTGCCGAACCACTTGACGAAGATCTGCTCGTAGGTGCCGTCGGACTTGGCCTTGGCGATCTCCTCGTTGATCACCTTGGCGAGGGCGTCGTTGCCCTTCTTCATGCCGATGCCGTACTGCTCGCCGGTGTCGAGGCTCGCGATCAGCTCGAACTTGTCGGCGATCTCGGGCTTCTTCAGCCAGGTGAGCACGACGGGCAGGTCCTGGACGATCACGTCGGCCTGGCCGGACTGCAGCCCGAGCAGTTCCTTCGGGGAGTCGGCGAACTCGGTGGGGTCGAAGCCCTTCTCCTTGACGTAGTCCAGGCCGGTGGTCGAGGCCTGCGCGCCGAGCTTGAGGCCCTTGGCCTTGACGTCGTCCAGGGACTTGGCGCCGGTGCCCTTCTTGGCCAGCAGGGCCTGCGTGGCGTCGAAGTAGGGGTCGGAGAACAGGATGTTCTTCTTGCGCTCATCGGTGATCGTCATGCCCGCAGCGGCGACGTCGCACTTGCCGGCGGCCATGGCCGCGCCGCTCTTGATCACCGCGAAGTCGATGTCCACGATGTCCTGCGTCACACCGAGCTTCTTGGCCGCCAGGTCGACGATGTCGACGTCGAAGCCGACCACCTTGTCGCCCTCTTTGAACTGGAACGGCTCATAGGGCAGGTTGGTGCACGTCGTGAGCTTGCCGGGCTTGATCAGCTTGATCTCCGACGCCGCCGGGGCGCTTCCGGCGGGCGCGTTGGAGGCGGTGGCACCGGTGTCCGATCCGCCGCCGCAGGCGGAGAGAAGGCACGCGGCGCCCACGGCGAGCGCCCCGATTGATGTCATACGGCGACGCTTGGACCAAAAGACCACAACGTCCTCCTCTTTAGCTGTATGTCGGAGTTAAGTTAAGTTACCGTAACCCTGGCCATGGTCCCGCACCTGGTCACCAGGGGTATTACCGGAAAGAAACGATCGCACAACACATCATGCGGCCTGGCACTCCGAGATCATCGGCGGGTTAGAGTGCGATCGTGCGGGCGCCTCTCCCCCTGGTGTGCTTAACGCTCATCGCAGCGCTGTCCCTGTCCGGCTGCTCCGGTTCCTCCGGTTCCTCCGGTTCCCCCGGCGGCGCCGGCACTCCGGCGCCGAAGCCCTCCCCCACGTACCTGATCCCCGCGCAGACCGCGCGTCCGGACGAGACGGTGATCAAGGCCCCGGTCGTGACGGACGGCCTGATGCGCTTTCGCGTCCTGGCGTTCCGCGACGGCATGCCCAGCCTGGTGGGCAGTCACGCCGAATGGCCGGCCAAGGGACAGTACGTCCGCGTCCGCGTCCTCATCGAGAGCATCGACCGCAGCAACCAGAAGTTCGACGCCCGGCAGCAGCAGGCGGTCGCCTCCGACGGCCGCGCCTTCCACATCGACTTCGCCGCCCAGACCACCAAGCGCCAGCCCTTCGAGATCGCGGTCGGCAGCTTCGTGCGCATGGAGTTCGACCTGTGGTTCGACGTGCCCAAAAACGTCCAGATCACCAAGATGCGGTTCTTCGGCGAGCCTCCGCTCGGCGTCATCGGCCCGTCCAAGGGCGTCGAGGTGACGATCCGCTGAGCCGGGACGCGCGACGGCCCGGCCGGAGGTGTCCGGCCGGGCCGCCAGGGACGTCGCGGCGACTCCCGTGTGCGCCGTCAGTGGGCGCCGAGTTCGCCGCCGAGGTAGGCCTCGCGCACCTGGGGGTCGTCGAGCAGCTCTGACGCTGCGGCCGACTTCACCACCCGCCCGGTCTCGAGGACGTACGCCCGGTGGGCGAGCTGGAGCGCCTGCTGGGCGTTCTGCTCGACCAGCAGCACGGTGGTGCCCCGGTTGTTGATCTCCTTGATGATCGAGAAGATCTGGGCGACCAGCATCGGGGCCAGGCCCATCGACGGCTCGTCGAGCAGCAGGACCTTCGGCTTGCTCATCAGGGCGCGGCCGATGGCGACCATCTGCTGCTCGCCGCCGGACATCGTGCCGCCCGCCTGGTTCTTGCGCTCGGCCAGCCGGGGGAACAGCTCGAAGACCTCGTCCAGGTCCTTGGTCAGGTCATCGCTGCGGGTGTAGGCGCCCATCAGGAGGTTCTCGGTGACCGTCATGCCCGGGAAGACGCCGCGGCCCTCCGGAGACTGACCGATGCCCGCCAGCACGCGCTTGTGACCGGGCAGCTTGCTGATGTCCTTGCCATCGAAGGTCACCGTGCCCGACGACAGGGGCCGCAGGCCCGAGATGGTCTTGAGGGTCGTCGTCTTGCCGGCGCCGTTGGCGCCGATGAGGGTGACGATCTCCCCTTCGGCCACTTCGAGCGAGATGCCCTTGATCGCCTCGATCTTGCCGTAGTGGACGTGCATGTCCTTCACTTCAAGAAGCATCTGCGGGAGCCCCCAAGTACGCCTCGATGACCCGCGGGTCGTTCTGCACCTCGGCGGGCAGACCGTCGGCGATCTTCTGCCCGAAGTCCAGCACCGCGATGCGGTCGCTGATGCCCATGACCAGGGCCATGTCGTGCTCGATCAGCAGCACCGTGCGCCCGGCGTCGCGGATCTTGCGGATCAGGCCCTGCAGGGACTCCTTCTCGGCCGGGTTCATGCCCGCCGCGGGCTCGTCCAGCAGCAGGAGCTTGGGCTTGGTCGCGAGCGCCCGCGCGATCTCCAGTCGCCGCTGGTCGCCGTAGGGAAGGTTCTTGGCCGTCTCCTCGGCGCGGCTGGCGATGCCCACGAACTCCAGCAGTTCGAGGGCCAGGGCCTTGCCGTCACGCTCTTCGTGCCGGTGCCAGGGCAGGCCGAGCGCCGCGCTGAACATGCCGGCGCGGTGGTGGGCGTCGGCGCCCACCATGACGTTCTCCAGCGCGGACATGTTGTGGAACAGCCGGATGTTCTGGAACGTGCGGGCGATGCCGCGCTTGGTGACCTTGAAGCGCTTCATGCCGTCGATGCGGTCGCCGTCGAACACCACCTGGCCGGACGTCGGGCGGTAGACGCCGGTGACGACGTTGAACACCGTCGTCTTGCCCGCGCCGTTCGGCCCGATGAGCGCGAAGATCTCGCCCTCGTTGATCGTCAGCTCCACCTCGCGCAGCGCGGTGACGCCGCCGAACTGCATCTTGACCTTCTGCAGCTGCAGAAGCGGACGCGGATCGCTCATTTCGCTGCCCCTTCGGCTGCCGCGGCGTGGGCGTCCGGCGCGGGGACCTCCGCGCCCATGGCGCCCATGCCGCCCGTTCCCTCCGCCAGCTCAGCTCTGCGCCGCCGTGAAGGCAGCAGGCCCTCGGGACGGAAGATCATCAACGCCACCAGCGCGGCGCCGAACACCAGGATGCGGTACTCGGACAGCCCGCGGAACCGCTCAGGCAGCCAGGCGACGAGGAAGGCGCCCAGGATGACCCCCGGGATGTTGCCGGAGCCGCCCATCACGACCGCCGCCAGGATGGTCGCCGACAGCATGAACAGGAAGTCGTTCGGGTTGATCGAGATCGTCTTGGAGGCCCAGACGACGCCCATGGCGCCGCCGATGGACGCGCCGATGGCGAAGGCCAGCAGCTTGAACTTGAAGGTCGGCACGCCCATGACCTCGGCGGCGTCCTCGTCCTCGCGGATGGCGGCCCAGGCGCGGCCGACCCGGCTCTTCTCCCAGCGCTTCACGAAGATGATGATCGCGGTGGCCACCACCACCAGCAGGTAGTAGTACGGCCGCGGGTCGAGGACGCCGTAGTGGAAGATGTCGACGCCGAAGACCGTCACCCCGTCGACGCTCGGCGGGTGCGGGATGCCGGCGATGCCGCGCGGGCCGCCGATGGCGTCGGTGTTCTCGGCCGTCTGGCGGACGATCTCACCGAAGCCGAGGGTGACGATGGCCAGGTAGTCGCCCCGCAGGCGGAGCGTCGGGCCGCCCAGCACCACTCCGGACAGCGCCGACAGGATCACGCCGACGACGAGGATCTCCCAGAAGTTCAGCCCCATGCGGGTGCCGAGCAGGGCCATCGAGTAGCCGCCGATGGCGAAGAACGCCACGTACCCGAGGTCGAGCAGGCCGGCCTGGCCGACGACGACGTTGAGCCCGATCGCGAGGACCACGTACGTGCCGATGGGGAAGAACAGGACGCTGGCCCAGTCGCTGTACGGCGACATGATCGGGCCGAGGGACTCGGAGGGCAGCAGCAGCGCGCCGATGAACAGCAGGACATAGAGCGTCCAGCGCTGCCAGCCAGGGGCGGCCGCCCAGCGGTCGCGGACGCCGTCGATGAACGCCGAGAAGGCGTTCCTGCCGTTGGTGATCGTCGTATTCGTGCTCATGCGCGCGCCTGCTGGAGTGATTCACCGAGGATGCCGGTGGGCCGGAACATCAGGACCAGGACGAGGACCGTGAACGCGATGACATCCTTCCATCCCGAGCCGAAGACGGCGGCGCCGTAGTTCTCGATCAGACCGAGGAACAGGCCGCCGAGCAACGCTCCACGTAGGTTGCCGATGCCCC
Source organism: Sphaerisporangium sp. NPDC049457 (assembly GCF_055586705.1). Lineage (NCBI taxonomy): Bacteria > Bacillati > Actinomycetota > Actinomycetes > Streptosporangiales > Streptosporangiaceae > Sphaerisporangium > Sphaerisporangium sp. NPDC049457. The sequence goes on from NZ_JBVJHR010000003.1 coordinate 174,183, forward strand.
CGAGCACCGCGGCCGTGAAGGCCTTGATGCCGAGGAGGAAGCCGATGGAGAACTTGGTGACCTCGAACTGCAGGATGAACAGGGCGCCGGCGACGCCGGCCATCAGGCCACCGATCAGGAACGTCATCCGCACGATCTTGTCGATGTCCACGCCCATCAGCACCGCGGTCTCGGGGTCCTGGGAGGTGGCGCGGATGCCGCGGCCGATCTTGGTGCGGTTCACCAGCAGGTCCAGCAGGACCATCATGCCGATCGCCGCCACGAAGATCAGGACCTGGTCCACCCGGATCTGCGCGCCGCCGATCGTGAACAGGGTGTCCTTCTCCATGATGCGGGCCACGCCCATCTGGTTGCGGCCCTGCTGCGGACGGTTGAACACGTGCGGGATGAGCACCAGGGCGAAGAGCTCCTGGAGGAAGAGCGAGGCGCCGATGGCCGAGATGAGCGCGGCCAGGCGCGAGGCGCCGCGTTTGCGCAGCGGCCGGTAGGCGATGCGTTCCAGCAGCATGGCCGAGCCGGCGGAGGCGGCGCCGCCCACGAGCACCATCAGCAGCAGGCCGCCGACGAGGGCGAACCCGGTGAGCGGCGTGGTGATGCCGAGCGCCATCACCACGAACGCCGACGCCATGGTGCCGATCATGAAGATCTCGGAGTGCGCGAAGTTGATGAGCCGCAGCACGCCGTAGACCATCGTGTAGCCCAGAGCGACGAGGCCGTAGATCGCGCCCAGGATGAGGCCGTCGATCGTGTACGGCCAGAAGGAGCCGAGGAGGTTATCGAACACGGAGTTTCGCTTTCAAAGAAGCCTTCACGCGAGGTCGGACACGGACAGGGGCGGGAGCGCCGTTGCGTTTCCCGCCCCTCATTACCTGGCCGTCGACGTAACGTCCGTCAGCCGAGCTTGGCCGTCGTCGTGTCGCCGAGCAGGCCGATCTGGCCGTCCTTGACCTGGTACATGTAGATCGACTTGGCGGAGGGCTCACCGCTGGGGTCGAACTTGATGTGCTTGGAGATGCCGTCGAAGTCGGACTTGCCAATGGCCTCGTTGATCGCGTCGGCGGTGGTGGCGCCGCCGGCGATGGCCTTGGTGAACGCCGTCATGGCGTCGTAGCCCTCGGTCGCGTAGATGAGCGGGTCGGCGCCGAACTTCGCCTTGTAGTCGGTGGCGAACTTCTTGACCTTCTCGTCGGTCTCGGCCGAGGTCGGGATGCGGCAGGGGCAGCCGATGAGCACGCCCTCGGCCTGCTGGGCGCCGGCGCTCTCGATGAGGCCCTTGTCGAGCGAGCCGTCGGCGGAGAAGAACTTCGCGTCCACGCCCTTGTCGCGCAGCTGCTTGATGAGCTTGCCCGCGGCGGCGTAGTAGCCGCCGAAGAAGATGGCGTCCGGCTTGGCGGAGGCCACCTTGTTCACCGTCGAGGAGTAGTCGGTGGCGGCCGGGTCGAGCGCGTCGTCGGTGACCGTGCCGCCCTTGGTCTTGAGCTGGGCGCGGACCGCGTCGGCGAGCCCCTTGCCGTACTCGGACTTGTCGTCGATCACGAAGACGTTCTTGGCCGCCGCGGCGCCCGCGATGAAGTCGGCGATGGCCGGGCCCTGCACGCCGTCGTTCGGCACCACGCGGTGCCAGTACTTCCAGCCGTTCTTCGCGAGGTCGACGTTGGTGGCCGAGGCGGAGACGTTCGGGATCTTCGCCTCCTCCAGCACCGGCACGGCCTGCTTGGACTCGCCGGAGAACGCCGGGCCGACCAGCCCGACGACCTTGTCGTTCTTGATGGCCTGCTGGGCGAGGTTGACGGCCGTCGTCGGGTCGGCGCGGCTGTCGTACTTGATCATCTCGATCTTGACCTTGGGATTCGTCGCGTTGTACTCGTCCACGGCCAACTGGGCGCCGTTGCTCGGCGGGATGACGATGCCGGAGTTCTCACCCGACAGGTCGCCCATGAAACCGATCTTCAGCGTGCTCGGCGCGGCGGAGTCGCCGCCACCGGTCGTCGAGCCCGTGTCGCCACCACAGGCGGCGAGACCAACGGTAAGTGCCACACCGACGGCGAGCACGCCCCCGAGGCGAGCAATCTTGGGCCGCAAGGTTGCCTTCCTTTCGCCTGATCCCATTTGGGGGATCGGGTTCACAGAGCCACCCTGGCAGTCTGAGCCAGGGGTCGATGACGGCATTACACCCAGCTCAAGTCACAGGTCGGTACAGAGTCACATCACGTTACCGCTTCGTTATCACACCGGTCCTCTTCGGCGATCAGCACGAAAAGTAAAGGTCACATCGTGGGTGCGCGGGTCACCGAAGATCAACCGCGCGTGCTCGTGAGCGGCCGATCGCCCCCGCGCCGGCCCGGACTGACAGAACGGAGGGGCGTGGCGTCAGGGACGGGAGTCATGGTCATGACTCCTCAGGAGGCTTCGCCTCGCTCACGACGGCCTGGGCGACCTGGCGCATGCTCATGCGACGGTCCATCGACGCCTTCTGGATCCACCGGAAGGCCTGCGGCTCGCTCCAGCCGTGCTCGGCCATCAGCAGCCCCTTGGCCCGCTCGACGAGCTTGCGCGTCTCAAGCCGCTCGCCGAGGGTCGACACCTCGCGCTCGAGCGCCGCGATCTCCTCGTGCCGGCTCACGGCCATCTCGATCGCCGGCACCAGGTCGGACTTGGTGAACGGCTTGACCAGGTAGGCCATCGCCCCGGCGTCCCTGGCCCGCTCGACCAGATCGCGCTGGGAGAACGCCGTCAGGATCAGGCACGGCGCCACGCGTTCGGACGCGATGCGCTCGGCGGCCGAGATGCCGTCGAGGATCGGCATCTTGACGTCGAGGATCACCAGATCGGGGCGCTGCTCCAGGGCCAGCTTGATCGCCGTCTCGCCGTCACCGGCCTCGCCGACGACGGCATAGCCCTCTTCTTCCAGCATCTCCTTCAAATCGAGGCGGATCAGCGCCTCATCTTCCGCGATCACCACTCGCCGCTGCGTACTCACGACCAAGAGAGTACCGACGTCCGCTAGATTAGGGACACGAGCACCACGGCGCCCCGATAGACCAACGGCAGAGTCGATGGCCTCAAAATCCATACAGTGTGGGTTCGAATCCCACTCGGGGCACTTGCATGGCGAAACCGCGCGGCCGAGGCCGCGCGGTTCGTCTTTCCGCGCACACTGCGCACACCGGCGACGGCTCTCCCCGCCGCGCCCACCGATGAGGGATTTCCGCCGCGCCCGCCGGCGAGCGCGCCAACGCCGATCACCGGCAGGCGCGAAGGCCGCCTGCCGGTGATCGCCCGCTGAGGTCAGCTGGTGCTGGACACCGCCGAACCGATGGTGTGGACGCGCAGGGCGTTGGTGGAGCCGTGGTTCCCGGGGGGCGAGCCGGCGACGATGACGACCTTGTCGCCCTTCTCGTAGCGGCCCAGCGACAGCAGCGCCGACTCGACCTGACGCACCATGTCGTCGGTGTGGTGCACGAACGGCACCTCGAAGGTCTCGACGCCCCAGGTGAGCGCGAGCTGGCCGCGCACCTGCGGAGCGGAGGTGAAGGCGAGCAGCGGGATCGGCGAGCGGTAGCGGGCCAGGCGCCGCGCGGTCTCGCCCGACATGGTGAAGGCGCACAGGGCCTTGGCCCCGACGATGGCGCCGACCTCGGCCGCCGCGCGGGCGATGGCCCCGCCGGTGGTCTCGGGAAGCCTGTCGAAGGTGTGGGTGGCCTCCAGCGACTCGGCCTCGGCGGCCGAGGCGATGCGGGCCATGGTGGCGACCGACTCGACGGGATAGCTGCCGACCGAGGTCTCGCCGGAGAGCATGACGGCGTCGGCGCCGTCCATGACGGCGTAGGCGACGTCGGAGGCCTCGGCGCGGGTGGGCCGGGGGGCGCTCATCATGGAGTCGAGCATCTGGGTGGCCACGATGACCGGGTGGGCCTTCTCTCTGGCCAGGGCGATGGCGCGGCGCTGCACGATCGGCACCTGCTCCAGCGGGAGCTCCACGCCGAGGTCGCCGCGGGCGACCATGATGCCGTCGAAGGCGTCGACGATCTCTTCGAGGCAGTCGACCGCCTGCGGCTTCTCGATCTTGGCGAGGAGGGGCAGGTGGACGCCCTCCTCGTCCATGATGCTGCGGACGATCTGCGCGTCGCCGGGACTGCGCACGAACGACAGCGCGATCATGTCGAAGCCGGTGCGCAGCGCCCAGCGCAGGTCTTCCTCGTCCTTGTCGGTGAGGGCGGGGGCGGAGACGGCGACGCCGGGCAGGTTGAGGCCCTTGTTGTCGGAGATCATGCCGCCGACGAGCACCTTGGTGACCACGCGGGGACCGTCGACCTCGGTGGCCTCCAGGCACAGGCGGCCGTCGTCGACGAGGATCTTGTCGCCCGGCTTGACGTCGGAGGGCAGGCCCTCGTAGGTGGTGGAGACCATGGCGCGGTCGCCGGGGACGTCCTCGGTGGTGATCGTGAAGACGTCGCCGAAGCCGAGACGCACGGGCCCTTCGGCGAAGCGGCCTACACGGATCTTCGGCCCCTGCAGGTCGGCGAGGACGCCGACGGCCTTGCCGAGTTCGGCCGCCGCCTCCCGCACCCGGCCGTGGATCTCCTTGTGGAGCTCGTGGCTCCCGTGGCTGAGGTTGAACCGCGCGACGTTCATCCCGGCGGCGATCAGCTCGCGCAGCCGCTCAGGAGATGAGGTGGCGGGCCCCAGTGTGCAGACAATCTTCGCTCGACGACTCACAAGTCCTACCCTAATTGGTACAGACCACTCGATGATGACGAAGCTCGCAGCGCCCGGAGAAATTCGGGTGACATGAGCCTTGCCATCAGGTGCGCGTCGCCATGTCGCCGCAGGCGGGCCCGGTGCTCCCGGGCGAGGGCCGCGACCGGCGCGAAAGCGCGCGAGGCCTGTGTTGGTCTTCCCGTGCTCTGGCAAGGATAGTTGCAGCGCGGTGTGCGCGGGGGCGGTATGCGCGCGGACGGCCCCGCGGAGGTGCGCGGCCCCCGTTTCCACGGGGCCGCCCCACGGGGCCGTCACAGGCGCTCTCAGCCCTTGGCGGTGGCCGCCCGGTAGGCGTTGACCAGGCCGTGCCCGTAGAAGCCGTTCTTGGCGGCCGAGCCCGCGCAGGCGTGGGTCTCCTCGCTCACCGAGTAGGTGGTCGAGCCGGAGGCCGGGCAGCCCACCGGGGTCGCCGTGGCGTACAGCAGCCGCTCGACCCTGGACGGGGACAGCGTCAGCCCGCCCCTGCCCGGCTTGCCGAAGCGGGCGATGAGGATGGCCGCGACGCCGGCGGCGTGCGGTGAGGCCATGGAGGTGCCGGAGAGGTACTGGTAGTACGAGCAGCTCCCGTGGTGGCATTCGCGCACCACCGAGGAGGTGACGGGCTTGCCGGCCTTGTTGATGAGCTTCTGCTCGCGCAGCACGCGCGTCGGGGCGGCGGCGAGGATCTCCCTGCTCGTGCCCTTCAGCGAGGTGCCGGCGTCGGAGGGGTCGCCGCCGGGGGCCGACAGGTCGGTCTGCTCGATGCCGTAGTCGGAGTACCAGGCCTTGCGCTTGCTGGGCCCGACGGCCGAGACCGAGATGACGCCGCGCGACTCGGCGGGAACGTTGAGGCACGAGTTGTCGATCTTGCGCTCGCGCTCCTTGCCGAGCGGGTAGCCGGGGCTCTCCTTGTCGACGGCGGGGGCGCCGAGGTCGGTGGAGCCGTTGCCGAGCGCGCTGATGAGCGTGACGCCGCGGGCGCGGGCGTAGTCGAGCGCGCGCTGCACGCCGGTGATGATGCCGGCCTGCTGGAGCTGGTCGGCCTTGGAGTCCGCAGGGTTGTGCGCGCAGTTGAAGGTCCAGGGGTCGACGAAGAAGCTCATGTTGACCACGTCGATGCCCGCGTCGCCGGCGTAGGTGAGCGCGTCGAGGACCGGCTTGAGGAAGAAGAACCCCGAGTCGTTGCCGGCGCGGATGTTGACCAGCGACACGTCGGGGGCGACGCCGGCGATGCCGATGCCGTTGATCGGCGAGCCGATGGTGCTGGCGACGTGGGTGCCGTGCCCGTCGTCGTCGACGTCGACGGGGTCCTTGCAGCCCTTGTACTCGCACGGCCCGTCGAGCTTCTTGCCGTTGGAGTCCTTGGGCCGGTCGGTCACGAAGTTGCGGCTGAGCGCCCGGTTGAAGTTCGCGGCGATGTCGGGGTGCCTGCCGTCCACGCCGGTGTCGATGATGCCGACCAGGACCTTCTTGCTGCCGCGGTTCTTGGCGTAGGAGCCGGTGGGCGTGGCGCCGATCATCCTCATGTCCCACTGGCGGCCGGACAGCGGCTCGCCGCCCCGGGCGGCGGCCGAGGAGCCCGCGGCCGCGGCGGACGCGGCGGCCTTGGCGGACGCGGCGGACCTCCCCTCGGCGGAGGCGGCCGCGGTCGGCGCGGAGGACACCGGGAGCGACAGCGGCGCGGTCGCGGGGCCGGCGCCTGCGGGCAGGGCGGTGGCCGAGCCGATGCGGCGGTTGTCGGTCACGCCCACGACGGCCGGGCTCGCGCCGACGGCCTCGGCGAAGCTCGCGCCGGGGCCGCGGGCGACGATGTAGCCGAGCTTGGCCTCGACGGCCGCGGCGGCGCCCCCGCGCTCGCCGATCGCGCGCAGCGCCTCGGCCTGCCGGCCGGCGCCGTAGAAGACCAGATATTCGCCCTTGCCCGCCGCCGGGGGCACGGCGCCCACCGGCCCGGCGCCCGTCGCGAGCGAAGCCCCGGCGAGCGCGCCCGCCACGGCGAGCGAGACGGCGGCGCCTGCCAGGCGTTTGTACCCCCGCACGATCGACCTTCCCCTCATGCCTGTCTTACAACGAGGCGACATCTTTCAGGGGATCGAGCACCAAAGCAAGTCGCGGTCATATACTCCGGCATTCGATCCGTTACATGCATTTATAGCTATTAAAACTGTATGGGATGACCGTATTACCACAAAAAGGACGGCGCCCCGTGATGGAGGCGCCGTCCTTCCAGGCCGTCCTTCCTCGCCATCCTTCAGGCGGTCACACCAGCGGCCGGGCCGTCGGCGGGATCGCCACGGGCAGGGCGGTCTGGCCGGTCAGGTAGCGGTCGGCCGCGGCGGCCGCAGAGCGGCCCTCCGCGATCGCCCACACGATGAGCGACTGCCCCCGGCCCATGTCGCCGGCGACGAAGACGCCCTCCACACCCGACATGTACGACTTGTCGCGTGCGACGTTGCCCCGGGCGTCGAAGAACGTGCCCGGGTCGGCCGACAGCGCCGCGAGGTCGGTGAGCAGCGCGCCCTTCTCGGGGCCGACGAAGCCCATCGCCAGCGTGACCAGCTCGGCGGGGATCTCGCGCTCGGTGCCGGGGATCGGCTTGAACCCGGCCGCGGGACCCTCGACGTCCACCAGCCGCAGGGCCTTCACCCGGCCCTGCTCGTCGGCGACGAACTCGGTGGTCGAAACGGCGTACACCCGCGCGCCGTCCCCGGCCTCGAGCTCCTCGTGGGCGCTCTCCATCTTGAACAGCATCGGGTACGTCGGCCACGGCTGGGAGCCGGGCCGGGCCGCCGGCGGCCTCGGCATGATCTCAAGCTGGGTCACCGAGAGCGCGCCCTGGCGCACCGCCGTGCCGATGCAGTCGGCGCCGGTGTCGCCGCCGCCGATCACCACGACGTGCTTGCCCTCTGCCGACACCGGGGAGACCGGGAAGTCGCCCTCCTGCACCTTGTTGGACAGCGGAAGGTACTCCATGGCCTGGTAGACGCCATCGTGCTCGCGGCCGGCCACCGGCAGGTCGCGCCAGGCGGTGGCGCCGCCGGCCAGCACGATGGCGTCGAACTCCTCGCGGAGCCGCTCGACCGTGATGTCGGCCCCGACGTTGACGCCGACGCGGAACTCGGTGCCCTCGGCGCGCATCTGCGCCAGGCGCCGGTCGACGTGCCGCTTCTCCATCTTGAACTCGGGGATGCCGTAGCGCAGCAGGCCGCCGACGCGGTCGGCGCGCTCGAAGACCACCACGTCGTGACCGGCGCGGGTGAGCTGCTGGGCGGCGGCGAGCCCCGCGGGCCCCGAGCCCACGACGGCGACGCGCTTGCCCGTCTTGGCCGACGGCGGCTGCGGGGTCACCCAGCCCTCGTCGAAGGCGCGGTCGATGATCTCGACCTCGACCCTCTTGATGGCCACCGGGTCGGAGTTGATGCCGAGGACGCACGCCGACTCGCACGGAGCCGGGCACAGGCGGCCGGTGAACTCGGGGAAGTTGTTGGTGGCGTGCAGCCGCTCGATCGCCTCGCGCCAGTCGTCCCGGTAGACCAGGTCGTTCCACTCGGGGATGAGGTTGCCGAGCGGGCAGCCGTTGTGGCAGAACGGGATGCCGCAGTCCATGCAGCGGGTGGCCTGCTTGGTGAGGGCGGGCTTGGGGAAGTCCTCGTAGACCTCCCGCCAGTCGCGGATGCGGACCTCGACCGGGCGGCGCGCCGGCAGCTCACGGTCGTGCGTCAGAAACCCCTTGGGGTCGGCCATCGGTGAAACCTCCCTTAACCCTGAACGGCGGCCATGACCGCCTGGTCGATGTCCCTGCCCTCGGCGCGCGCGTCCGCCTGGGCCCGCAGGACCCGCTTGTAGTCGACGGGCATGATCTTTCCGAAGCGGGTGAGCGTGCCGTCCCAGTCGTCCAGCAGCGTCTTGGCGACCGTCGAGCCGGTCTCGGCGAGATGGCGTTCGACGATGTCGCGCAGGAACTCGGAGTCCTCCTCGGTGAGCTCCTCGATGGCGACCATCTCGCGGTTGACCCGAGCCTGGTCGAGGTCGAGCACGAAGGCGATGCCGCCGGACATGCCCGCCGCGAAGTTGCGCCCGGTCGGGCCGAGCACGACCGCGCGGCCGCCGGTCATGTACTCGCAGCCGTGGTCGCCCACGCCCTCCACGACCGCCGTGGCGCCGGAGTTGCGCACGCAGAACCGCTCGCCGACGACGCCGCTGATGAACACCTCGCCGGAGGTCGCGCCGTACAGGCCGACGTTGCCGGCGACGACCTGCGTCTCGGCGCTGAACAGCGCGTCGGGATGCGGCCGCACCGTCACCCTGCCGCCCGACAGGCCCTTGGCCAGGTAGTCGTTGGCGTCGCCGATGAGCCGCAGCGTGACGCCCCGGGGCACGAACGCCCCGAAGGAGTTGCCCGCCGAGCCGGTGAAGCTCACGTCGATGGTGTTGTCGGGCAGCCCGGCGCCGCCGTGCCGCTTGGTCACCTGGTTGCCGAGCATGGTGCCGACCGTGCGGTTGACGTTGCGGATGGGCAGTTCGAGCGTCACCCGCTCGCCGTACTGCAGGGCGCCCTCGGCGAGCTGGATCAGCGTGTTGTCCAGCGCCTTGTCCAGCCCGTGGTCCTGCGCGACCACGCGCCGCAGCGGCGTGCCCTCCGGCAGGGAGGGCACGTGCAGGATCGGCGAGAGGTCCAGGCCGGCGGCCTTCCAGTGGTCCTCGGCGGCCGTGGTGTCGAGCATCTCGGCGTGGCCGACGGCCTCGTCGATCGAGCGGAAGCCGAGCGCGGCGAGGTACTCGCGGACCTCCTCGGCGACGAACTCGAAGAAGTTGACGACGAACTCGGGCTTGCCGGCGAACCGCTTGCGCAGCTCGGGGTTCTGCGTGGCGACGCCGACCGGGCAGGTGTCCAGGTGGCAGACGCGCATCATGACGCAGCCCGAGACCACCAGCGGCGCGGTGGCGAACCCGAACTCCTCGGCGCCGAGCAGCGCGGCGACCACCACGTCGCGGCCGGTCTTGAGCTGGCCGTCGGCCTGCACGACGATGCGGTCGCGAAGGCCGTTGAGCAGCAGCGTCTGCTGGGTCTCGGCCAGGCCGAGCTCCCAGGGGGCGCCGGCGTGCTTGATCGAGGTGAGCGGCGAGGCGCCGGTGCCGCCGTCGTGGCCGGAGATGAGCACCACGTCGGCGTGCGCCTTGCTGACCCCGGCGGCCACCGTGCCGACCCCGACCTCCGCGACGAGCTTCACGTGGACGCGCGCCTGGGGGTTGCTGTTCTTGAGGTCGTGGATGAGCTGGGCCAGGTCCTCGATGGAGTAGATGTCGTGGTGCGGCGGCGGGGAGATCAGGCCGACGCCGGGGGTGGAGTGCCGGGTCTTGGCGATCCACGGGTACACCTTGTGGCCGGGCAGCTGGCCGCCCTCGCCGGGCTTGGCGCCCTGGGCCATCTTGATCTGCAGGTCGTCGGCGTTGACCAGGTATTCGCTGGTCACGCCGAACCGGCCGGAGGCCACCTGCTTGATGGCGCTGCGGCGCGTCGCGTCGTACAGCCGGTCGGGATCCTCGCCGCCCTCGCCGGTGTTGGACTTGGCGCCCAGCCGGTTCATCGCGATGGCGATGGTCTCGTGGGCCTCCTTGGAGATCGACCCGTAGGACATCGCGCCGGTGGAGAACCGCTTGACGATCTCGGAGACCGGCTCGACCTCCTCGATCGGCACCGGCGGGCGCACGCCCTCGCGCAGCTTGAACAGGCCGCGCAGGGTCATGAGCTTCTCGGCCTGGGTGTCGACCAGCTCGGTGTACTGCTTGAAGATCTCGTACCGGCGGGTGCGGGTGGCGTGCTGGAGCCGGAAGACCGTCTCGGGGCTGAACAGGTGCGGCTCGCCCTCGCGGCGCCACTGGTACTCGCCGCCGACCTCCAGGCGGCGGTGGGGGTTCTCGGCGCGCGGGTAGGCCCGGCGGTGGCGCAGGGCGGCCTCCTTGGCGAGCACGTCGAAGCCGACGCCGCCCAGCCGGGAGGTGGTGCCCGCGAAGCAGGCGTCGATGACCTCCTGGCCAAGCCCGAGCGCCTCGAAGATCTGCGCGCCGGTGTAGGAGGCGACCGTCGACACGCCCATCTTGGACATGATCTTCAGGACGCCCTTGCCGTAAGCCTTGATCAGGTTGCGCACCGCGGCGCGCGGGTCGAGGGCGAGCGCCCCGGAGGCGACCAGGTCCTCGATGGTCTCGATCGCCAGGTAGGGGTTGACGGCCGAGGCGCCGTACCCGATGAGCAGCGCCATGTGGTGGCACTCGCGGGCCTCGCCGGTCTCGATGACCAGGCCGACGCGGGTGCGCGACTTCTCGTGGATCAGGTGGTGGTGCACCGCGCCGGTGAGCATCAGCGACGGGATCGGCGCCAGGCGGCCGTCGGAGCCGCGGTCGGACAGCACGATGATGCGCGCGCCGTCCGCGATGGCCTGCGACACCTCGGCGCAGATCTCCTCAAGGCGGTGCAGCAGCGCCTCGCCGCCGCCGGCGACCTCGAACAGGCCGGAGACGATGTGCGGCTGGAAGCCGGGCAGCGCGCCCTCGTCGTTGATGTGGATGATCTTGGCGAGCTCGTCGTTGTCGATCACCGGGTAGGGCAGGACGAGCCGGCGGCAGGACGCGGGGTCCGGCGCGAGGAGGTTGCCCTCGGGGCCGATGGTGGTCTGCAGCGAGGTGACCAGCTCTTCGCGGATGGCGTCCAGCGGCGGGTTGGTGACCTGGGCGAACAGCTGGCTGAAGTAGTCGAACAGCAGCCGGGGCTTCTCGCTGAGCACGGCGACGGGGCTGTCGGTGCCCATGGAGCCGATCGGCTCGGCGCCCGCCTTGGCCATCGGGGCCAGGATGACGCGCAGCTCCTCCTCGGTGTAGCCGAAGGTCTGCTGGCGCTTCACCAGGGCCTCATGGGTGACGATCGGGCGCTGGCGGGCGGGCAGCTCCTCGAAGCGGATGAGCCCGGCGTGCAGCCAGTCGCCGTACGGGTGGGCGGCGGCCAGCTCGGCCTTGATCTCGTCGTCTTCGATGATCTTGCCGAGCGAGGTGTCGACCAGGAACATCTTGCCCGGCTGGAGGCGGCCCTTGCGGACGACCCTGGACGGCTCGATGTCGAGCACGCCCGCCTCGGAGGCGAGCACGACCAGGCCGTCGTCGGTGACCCAGAAGCGGCCAGGACGCAGGCCGTTGCGGTCGAGGACCGCCCCGACCAGCGTGCCGTCGCTGAAGGTGATCGACGCGGGGCCGTCCCAGGCCTCCATGGAGGTGGAGTGGTACTCGTAGAAGGCGCGCCGCGCCGCGTCCATCTCGGTGTGGTTCTCCCACGCCTCGGGGATCATCATCAGCACGGCGTGCGGCAGGCTCCTGCCGCCCAGGTGGAGCAGTTCCAGGCACTCGTCGAACGAGGCGGTGTCGGAGCCGTCGGGGTCGCAGATCGGGAAGAGCCGCGCCAGGTCGCCGGGGATCAGGTCGGTCGCCAGCATCGCCTCGCGGGCCCGCATCCAGTTGCGGTTGCCCTTGACGGTGTTGATCTCACCGTTGTGGGCGACGTACCGGTAGGGGTGCGCCAGCGGCCACGACGGGAACGTGTTGGTCGAGAACCGCGAGTGGACCAGGGCGATCGCGGTCGCGTACCTCTCGTCGGAGAGGTCGGGGAAGAAGGGCTCCAGCTGCGGGGTGGTCAGCATGCCCTTGTAGACGATGGTGCGCGAGGACAGCGAGGGGAAGTAGACGTCCACCTCGTGCTCGGCCCGCTTGCGCAGGCAGAAGGCCAGGCGGTCGAGCTCCAGGCCGGTCTCGCCGTTCGGCGAGGACACGAACAGCTGCCAGAACGCCGGCATGACGGCGCGGGCGCTCGGACCGGCGTGGGCGACGTCGATGGGGACCTCGCGCCAGCCGAGGACGGTCAGGCCCTCCTCGGCGGCGATCTCTTCGATCATCCGCACGCCCGTCGCGCGGGCCTGCTCGTCGATCGGGAGGAACGCGACGCCGGCGGCGTAGGAACCGGCGGAGGGAAGGGGGAAGTCCACCGTGTCGCGGAAGAACGCGTCCGGCATCTGCGTGAGGATGCCGGCGCCGTCACCGGTGTCGGGTTCGCTACCCTTGGCCCCTCGGTGGTCCAGGTTGCAGAGTGCCGTCAGGGCCTTGGCGACGATGTCATGGCTTCGGCGCCCGGCGACGTCCGCGACCATCGCCACACCACAGGCGTCGTGCTCCTGCGAGGGGTGATAGAGGCCCTGGGGCTCGGGGAACCCGAGGTGGGCAGCAGGCATTGAATCCCTCCCGTCGTCTTCGTCTGCTTCGTCTGATTGGCGATTGCAGGCAAGAGGGACGACGTTGGCCCTGCTGCTGTTAGGTGTGTAGAGACTACCGCACCCTGCCGGAATAGTGCCCGCCAGGTGGGGATCGCGAACATTCACCATATGGGGTCACGTCGATGTGCCCGCTGCCGTACGTCCCTGGCCGCAGCTGATGAACGACGGTAAATCAGGCGTTATTCCTGGTGAGGACCCCGGTAAGTGTTCTGTAGCCGGTCAGGAAAGGGTCAAAAGTGCCCATGCGGCATATCCCTTATACCACGCCTGTACGGGTCGTCGGACCGCCGGCCTCGGTCAGCCGCTCGCGTCGAGCACGCGGCGCTGCACGAAACCGCCCAGAGCCTCCAGAGCCACCTGGTGCAGTGTCACGTCGGCGCGGCCCGTCTCGCTCGCCGGGCCCACCCAGTTGACCACGACGAAGTGCCCGAGCGCCCGCACCTCGGCTCTGCTGCGGCGGGCGTCGAACGACGCCGGCTGGCCGGGCGCGAGCCGCAGGAACCCCTCGGCCGGACGGGCGCCGAGCGCGTCCACCAGCCTGTCGGCCGCGGCGCCGTCGGGCATGTCGAACACGGCGTACTGGCCGGACACGCCGCCGTCGGCATCGGCGAAGCTGGCCCGCACCACCTGGGCGCACCCGGCCGCGGCGGCGACGGGGCCGTCGCCCCACAGCGCCTGCGAGCAGTCGGCCGACACCGTGACCTGGCGGCGCCGCATGGTCGTCCCGGAGGCCGGCAGGGCGGCGGCGTCCTGACCGAACACCTCGGCCTCGCTCAGCGGGCGCGGGTCTTCGCGGCGGCCGGCGATGGGCGCGTACAGCGCCGAGGTGTGCTCGGCGCGGACCTTGCCCGGCGCCTGCCCCGTCTCGGGCCGCGTGACGAAGAACACGACGGCCCCCGCCCCGGCCAGCACGCCGACGACCGCCAGGGCGATCCACCTACGGCCCAACATGGTCACGCGGCTCATCCGGCCGGCGGCGCGGCCGGCCCGGCGACGGAGACGACGCGGCGGTAGACGGCCTTCTCGGCCGCCCGGGCGCCCAGGGCCAGCGAGACGAAGTCGTCCTTGGGCGTGGCCTCCTGGCCGTCGGCCCGCCCGACCCACACCAGCCCGGCGTAGTGCCCCATCACCTGGCCGCTGGCCTCGGAGTAACCGTCCTGCGGGAACGCGGCCGCCTTGGACTCCAGCGGGCGCACCCACCCGCCGCCCCGGTACAGGGTGGACATCCGCTGGACGAAGCCGTCGGCCGCGGCGGCGCTGGCCATGTTGAACAGGGTGTACTGGGCGACGTACCGGCGGTCGGAGCTGAGGTACAGCCCCCGGACCGCCTGGTTGCAGCCGGTCTCGCCCAGCTCGGCCAGCACGCTGCCGCCCCACACCGCGGGCGCGCAGGCGGCGTCCAGGCGCCGGGCGACGAGCTTGAGCGTCAGCTTGCCGCTGCGGACGGTCTTGATGGAGAAGACCTCCTCGGCGCGCAGCGGAGCCTGGTCGGCCTTGCGGTCGCCGATGGGCGCGAACAGCTTGGGCGAGGGCCACGCCTGGTAGTCCGACGGGCTGAGCAGCCCGACCTGGTCGACGGCGGAGCCCACCTCGGCGGGCGGATCTGAGACGCCGAGGGAGCTGACGGCGGCGGTGAGGCCGAAGCCGCCGACCAGCACCGCCAGCACCGTGCCGGCGCCGAACAGCAGGCGCTGCTGCCGCTGGGTCAGGCCGCGCTCGGACAGCGCGTCCACCTCGAACGAGGCGCGGCGCCGCTTGCTGCGCGCGCTCACGGGACGCCCGCGCCCGCCGGACCGCGACCGGGCTCCGTCTCGGCGTGCCCCCCCGAGAGGCCGCCATGGGTCATCGTGAATTCGCCTCCGAGGCGGGCGCGGCCTGGGCCGCCGGCCCGCTGTCGTCCGCACCGTCGCTCTTGCCCTCGCCCGCGCCCTCAGACGCGTTGCCCTCGGACGCGCCGGCGGCCTCGGAGGCGCCGGCCTCCTTGGCGGCACCGGCGTCCTTGGCCGCGCCGGTCTCGTCGGCCGCGCCGATCGCGTCCGCCGCGCCGGTGTCGTCGAGAGCACCGGTCTGCTTGCCGGCGCCGGCCTCCTCGGAGGCGCCCTCGGCGGCGGAGTCGGGCGCTGCGGCGGCGTCGGTGGCGGTCGCACCGGCGGTCGTCTCAGGGCGCGCGCTCTCGTCCGCGGACGCGGGCGCGCCGTCCCCCGCGTCGTCCTCGCCGCCGGCCGCGGCGTCAGCGCCGGCGGAGGCGGCGGCGATCTCGTGCTCGTCGGCCTGCGCGGCGTCGTGCGCGGGGTCGGCACCGGCCCCGTGGAGGGGGGCGACGATCTCTTCGGTGGTCCTGTTCCTGGTCAGGTACAGGTACAGCAGCGCGCCCAGGAAGATGACGATGGAGGTCCACTGGTTCAGCCGCAGGCCGAGAATGTTGTGGGCGGGGTCGACCCGCATGCCCTCGATCCAGAAGCGGCCCAGGGTGTAGCCGGCGACGTACACGGCGAACAGCCGGGCGTGGCGCAGCGCGTACCGCGACCCCAGCCACACCAGCACCCCGGCGAGCGCGAGATCCCACAGCGACTCGTACAGGAAGGTGGGGTGGTAGGTCGACACGCCCGGGATCGTGCCCGGGCGCCCCGGGTCGATCTCAAGCCCCCAGGGCAGGTCGGTGGGCCCGCCGAACAGCTCCTGGTTGAAGTAATTGCCCCAGCGGCCGATGGCCTGGGCCACCGCGATGCCCGGCGCCACCGCGTCGGCGACCGCCGACAGCGAGATGCCCCGCCTGCGGCAGGCGATCCACACCCCGACGGCGCCGAGCGCGACGGCCCCCCAGATGCCGAGGCCGCCGTGCCAGATGTACAGCGCGTCGATCGGGCGGTTCGGGGCGTCGTCGGCGAAGTAGAGCTGCCAGTCGCTGATGACGTGATACAACCGGCCGCCGACCAGGCCGAACGGGACGGCCCAGACGGCGAGGTCGGTGATGGTGCCGGGCTCGCCGCCGCGGGCACGCCAGCGGCGCTCGCCGATCCAGACGGCGGCGATGACGCCGAGCACGATGCAGAAAGCGTAGGCGCGCAGAGGGATCGGTCCGAGGTACCAGACCCCTTCTGGCGGGCTGGGAATGGAGGCCAGGGGCATGTCAGGTGACGTTACCGGTTCCAGGCCTACTTCGCGGCATCAAGGATGGTCTGACGCAGCGACGAAGGGCTGTAGGCGACGCTGTTGTCGATCTCCTGCCCGTTCAGCCGCAAGGTCGGGGTGCCCTCGAACGCCTTCGAGTCGATGATCTTCTTGTTGTAGTCGGCCTGGGTCTGGGCGTACTTCTGGCTCGTGACGCACTGCTCGAAGCCGGGGTCGGTGACGCCGGACTCCTTGCCCCACTTCACCAGGTCGCCGATGGCGAAGCCCTGCTCGCTCTCGGAGGGCTGCTCCTTGTAGAGGCGGTCGTGGAAGGCCATCCACTGCTGCCCGCCGGGGACGCAGCGGGCGGCCGCCGAGGCCCGGGTGGTGTTCCCGAGCGTGGGCTCCTGGCCGAAGATGTTGACGACGTGGTAGACGACCTTGACCTGGCCGGCCGCCGCCATGTTCTTCAGCGTCGGCCCGCTGGTCTGCTCGAACGCCTTGCACGCGGGGCACTGGAAGTCCTCGTAGATGTCGAGGACGGGCTTGTCGACGCCGGGCTTGGCCATGACCGTCGAGCCGTCGGCCGCCAGGCTGATCGGGGCGAGCGCGCCGCTGAGCGTCTCGGACTTGCCCGCCTGGACGTACCACCAGCCCCCGCCGATCACGGCGAGCACCACGACCACCACCGCGACCACGGTGGCGACGCGCCTGCGCCGTTCTTGGACGCGTTCTTGCTCGCGCTGCGCCTTGATGCGCTCGCGGGCCGAGACCTCACGCGCGGCCTTACCCATCAGAGCCTTCCCTTCGTGTCGGGCCGGTCATCGTCGTCGATGACGCGGCCTCCCCGTCGTTCTCGCCGCCGTCCTCGTCGTCACGGTCGTCACCGTCGCGGGCGGTCCGCGCCGGGACCAGGCCGAGAGCGGAGTCGAGCGAGAGGCGGCCGGGAGCGAACCGGACGATCCACACCCCGAGCAGGAACAGGCCGCCGTCCCGGAGGATCTCCCAGAAGTAGGAGGGACTCTGCCCGGCGGCCAGCTTGCCGCCGCCGCCGAAGCAGCCGCAGTCGATGCGCAGGCCACGCGCCCACGCCGAGGCGATGCCGACCACGAAGGCCAGCATGAGCAGCGCGGACACCGCGCCCGCCGCACGTGTGAGCAGCCCGGCGACGAGCAGCACCCCGACGACGATCTCGACGATGGGCAGGCCGTAGCCGACCGCGGTGGCGACCTGCGCCGGCAGCAGTTCGTAGGCCTCGACGGCCTGGATCGACAGCGCCGGCGTGCCGATCTTGAGCCAGCCGGCGGCGATCAGCACGGCGGCGACCACCAGCCGCGCGGCCGTCGTCACCCAGGGTACCGCCGGATGAGCGTTGAGCGACCTCATCGGCGCCGCCTCCGCGACCTCACCAGCATCTCGTCTCCTTATCCCCGCGAGCCGACCGGCTCGGGACGCGTCACACCGCGGACGCCCCGCCGACGGGGGCGGGGCCGCATGGGGCACGGCGCCTTCCTTGCCGAAGGCTACCGGCTGAACAGCCCATCATGACGCCGATAAGCGGCCGGTAAACAATCTTCGAACGAAGACTTCCAGACGCACTGACCTCGGGAAACGGACACGAGGCCCTTTCCGGCGGGACGAAAGACCCTTACTCGGTCACACCCGGCGGACGCGAGACGTGACCGGCCCGCCGGGAGGACGAGACCGGTCTCACGCGCGGACGCGAGGCCGCCGGTCGCCGCGGCGGGGGCGATCGGGCGCCAACGGCCAGGCGATGACGGCCGGGCACAGACGGCCGGACGCCCTCAGTCGAGCGAGGCGGTCAGGCGCGGACGCCGTCGGCGAGCTCGGCCGCGAGCTCGCGTACGGCCGACAGGCCGGTGGCCTCGTCGGGGGCGTCCAGCAGGCGGCGGATGAACGCCGAGCCCACGATGACGCCGTCGGCGTAGGAGGCCACCTCGGCGGCCTGCGCGCCGGTGCCGACGCCGAGACCCACGCAGACGGGCAGCGAGGTCTGGGCGCGGCAGCGCTTGACCAGGCCCTCGGCCGCGCCGCTCACGCTCTCGCGGGCGCCGGTGACGCCCATGAGCGAGGCGGCGTACACGAAGCCGGTGCAGCACTCGGCGACGGCCTGGATGCGCTCGTCGGGTGAGCTCGGGGCCACCAGGAAGACGGTGTCGATGCCGGCCTTGGCGCTGTGCTCGCGCCAGGGGCCCGCCTCCTCGGGGGTGAGGTCGGGGGTGATGGTGCCGGTGCCGCCGGCGTTCGCCAGGTCGCGGGCGAAGCGCTCGGCGCCGTAGCGGTCGATCGGGTTCCAGTAGGTCATGACCAGCACGGCGGCGCCGCTCTTGGCCACGCCCTCGACGGTGCGCATCACGTCGGCGATGCGGGTGCCGTTGACGAGGGCGCGGTGCACGGCGTCCTGGATGGTGGGACCGTCCATCAGCGGGTCGGAGTAGGGCAGGCCGATCTCGATGACGTCACAGCCGGCCTCCACCATGGCGGTCGCGGCGGCGATGGCGCCGTCCTTGGTGGGGAAACCGGCCGGAAGGTACCCGACGAGCGCGGCCCGCTTGTCGGCCCGCGCCTTCTCGAACACCGTCTGGAGAGTCGTCATGTCAGGATGTCCCGCTCACAGGTGTCTGGGGCCTACAGGTTGAAGTACTTCATGGCGGTGCCCATGTCTTTGTCGCCGCGTCCGGAGAGGTTGACCAGAATGGTCGCCTCGGGGCCGAGCTCGCGGCCGAGCTTGATCGTACCCGCCAGGGCGTGCGCCGACTCGATGGCCGGGATGATGCCCTCGGTGCGCGCGAGGGTGGAGAAGGCCTCCATCGCCTCGTCGTCGGTGACGCCGTGGTAGGTGGCGCGGCCGGTGTCCTTCAGCCAGGCGTGTTCGGGGCCGACGCCAGGGTAGTCGAGGCCGGCCGAGATGGAGTGGGACTCGATGGTCTGGCCCTCGTCGTCCTGCAGGACGTAGGTGCGCGCGCCGTGCAGCACGCCGATCGAGCCCTCGGTGAGGGTGCAGGCGTGCTCGCCGGACTCGACGCCGTGCCCCGCGGCCTCGTAGCCGTGCAGCGCGACGCCCTCGTCACCGAGGAAGGCGTGGAACAGGCCGATGGCGTTGGAGCCGCCGCCGACGGCCGCCGCGACGGCGTCGGGCAGGCGGCCGGTGAGCTGGAGCACCTGGCGGCGGGCCTCGACGCCGATGATGCGCGCGAAGTCGCGGACGATCTCGGGGAACGGGTGGGGGCCGGCGACCGTGCCGAACAGGTAGTGCGTGTTGTCGACGTTGGTGACCCAGTCGCGGAACGCCTCGTTGATGGCGTCCTTGAGGGTGCGGCTGCCGTTGCCGACGGGGACGACCCGCGCGCCGAGGAGCTTCATGCGGGCGACGTTGAGCGCCTGGCGCTCGCAGTCGACCTCGCCCATGTAGATGACGCATTCGAGGCCGAGCAGTGCGCAGGCGGTGGCGGTGGCGACGCCGTGCTGGCCGGCGCCGGTCTCGGCGATGACGCGGGTCTTGCCGAGGCGCTTGGTGAGCAGGGCCTGGCCCAGCACGTTGTTGATCTTGTGGGCGCCGGTGTGGGTGAGGTCTTCGCGCTTGAGCAGCACGCGGGCGCCGCCCGCCACCTCGCCGAACCTGCGCACCTCGGTGACCGCCGTCGGCCGGCCCGCGTACGTGCGCAGCAGGTGGTCGAACTCGGCCACGAACTCGGGGTCGGTCTTGGCGTCGGCGTAGACCTTGGCCACCTCGTCCAGGGCGGGGATCAGCGCCTCGGGCACGAACCTGCCGCCGAAGACGCCGAAGCGCCCCTGGGCGTCGGGGTCGTCGCCGGCCACGCCGCCGCCCGCGAGGTCGGCGGCGGTGATGAGGGGGCCTTCTGCGATGGTCACTGCTGCCTCTCGGGTCCGTTGTCGAGTCGCGATGCGGGGTGCGCTCCGGCGGTGACCAGGTCGACGACGGCGGCCCGAGGGTCCTTGCCGGTGACCAGGCTCTCGCCGACGAGCACGGCGTCGGCGCCGGCGCGGGCGTAGGCCAGCAGGTCGTGCGGGCCGCGCACGCCGGACTCGGCGATCTTGATGACGCCGTCCGGAATCTTGGGCGCGATCCGGGCGAAGACGTCGCGGTCGACCTCCAGGGTCTTGAGGTTCCGCGCGTTCACACCGACGATCTTGGCGCCGGCTTCCAGCGCCCGGTCGAGCTCTTCTTCAGTATGCACCTCGACGAGCGGAGCCAGGCCGATCGACTCGGCCCTTTCGATCAACGAGACCAAAGCGTTCTGGTCGAGCGCGGCCACGATCAGCAGCGCGAGGTCGGCGCCGTGCGCCCGGGCCTCCCACAGCTGATAGGAGCTGACCACGAAGTCCTTGCGCAGGACCGGGATGTCCACCGCCGCGCGCACCGCGGCCAGGTCGTCCAGGCTGCCGCCGAAGCGGCGCCGCTCGGTGAGCACGCTGATGACATGCGCGCCGCCCGCCTCGTAGTCGCCGGCCAGCGCCGCCGGATCGGCGATCGCGGCCAGGGCGCCCTTGGAGGGGCTGGACCGCTTGACCTCGGCGATGACCGAGACCTTGTCTCCGCCCAAGGCCGCGTAGGCGTCTTTGGTGGCGGGCGCGCGCTGGGCGCGTTCCTTGAGCTCCGCCAGCGACACGGCTTGCTGCCGGTCGGCGAGGTCGGCTCGCACGCCGTCCAGGATCTCGTCGAGCACGCTCACTTGATCTCCTCGCTTGGCTCGCTCACCCGTACAGGGTCCTTCCGCCGCTGTGCCCGGGTCGAGGACGCCTCCCCCGATCGGTGATCGGCGCGGAGGCCCGCTTCCCCTCCCGACCTTGCCCTGCCGATGGTATCGGGCTTAACGCCGTCGGCTCGCCACAGGGTGGCGATCGTGGTGCGTCACGGCGCGAGGAAGCTGCCGAAAGGCAGATTCCGCACGATCCAGTAGACGATCACCAGCGCGAGGAACGCCCAGATGTAGGCCGGATGGGCGAGCGTCGTGCGAACGGGCCGCCCCTGCCAGGTGCGCAGAGCCCACCGCCCCCACCAGAACAGCAGGAACGGGATGGTGGCCACAGCGAGAGGATTGAGGCCGAGCGCGGCCACCACGTCGCCGTGGGCGAGGGCGTGGATGGTGCGCAGCGTGCCGCAGCCGGGGCAGTAGAGCCCTGTGATGAACAGGAAGGGGCAGGTCGGGTAGTGGCCCGGCCGGTTGGGGTCGATCATGCCGACGTAGGTGAAGACGGCCCCGGTGAGCGCCGCGGCGCCGAAGGGCGCGAGCATGGACCGCGGACGGCCGCTCCCGCGCCTCCCGGTCGGTTCCGCGTGCGTCGTCATCCGTAGTTGTAGGTGTTGGCGTTGCTGAGGATCAGGGCCACGAGGAGGAAGTAACCGACGATCACCACGACGTCGACCACGATGCCCCAGATGAGGGCGCGTTTCCACCAGGTCTTGGCCTCCTCGGAGGCGACCATGGCCCCCTGGTAGTCGCCGACCGCCCACCTGGAGTTGACCTGCGACGACTTGACGATCGAGACGATGCCGAAGGGCAGGCAGCAGAACAGCGTGGTGAGGATCGCCGCGACCAGGTGGTTGTCCGGCGGGGTGGGCTGGCCGCCGTAACCCTGCTGCCCGTAGCCGTAGCCCCCCGGAGGCGGCGGGTAGCCGCCCTGCTGGCCGTAGCCTCCCTGGCCGTAGCCGCCGCCCTGCTGCCCGTACCCCGGCTGCTGCTGACCGTAGCCGCCGCCCTGCTGGCCGTACCCCCCGGAGGGCTGGCCACTGGGCTGCTGAGGGTCGTGCCCCTCAGGGTTGCCCGGCTGATTCCCGTAGCTCATGGAAGGCTCCTGTGAGATCAATGTGCGTATTGCGCTGCGGCAGCATAGCGATGACCGGCGACACTCATGGGCGTTGTTCCGCTTTGTGGGCAACTTGTCATGTTGTCGGTCATCTGCTCAGCCGCGCCGCGCGCCGGGGCCGTCGCCTTCCGTAAGGTCGACGCCCTGGTCGAGCGCGTCCCACAACGCCCGCTCTGACCTGCCGGGACGCTCATCGCCGGCGCCCGCGACGGCCGGGCGGGCGCCCCGCCGCTCGTACCGGTCGGACATGCCGGGCCAGCCGCCGCCGCGCGCCACCGCCACGACGCCGGCGGCGGCGAGCAGCAGACCTCCGGCGACGGCGAGCGCGGGCCAGACCGGCGCGGGCGAGGCCACCAGGTCGGCCAGGCCGGTCAGCGTGCCGCGCGTCCCGGCGACCTCGACCGCGTGGGAGGGCGACGACCCCTGCCAGGCGGCCGCGGCGGCCGCGGCGCCGAGCAGCGCGATGAGGGCGCCGACGACCCTGCGCCACAGGCCGCGGGTGGCGAGCACGGCCACCACCGCGGCCAGGCAGGCGAGCGCGAGCGGGCCGAGCACCGGCGCGAGGTCGCCGCCGGACAGCGCGACCGCGCCGCGGCGCGTCCCGCCGCCGGGGCCGGCGGGGTAGGCGACCTCGGCCCAGGTGCGCCCGGCGGCGAGCAGGAGCAGGCCGGCTCCCGCCGCGCCGGCCGCCACCCACGCCAGCAGCTCATGGCGCGTGCCGCCGCGGGGCGCCGCGCCCGTGCGGGCCGGGGCCCCGGCCGCCGTCACAGGGACTCCTCGACCGGCAGCACGTCGGCGTCGAAGCAGGTGCGGTCGCCGGTGTGGCAGGCGGCGCCGACCTGGTCGACCTTGAGCAGGATGGTGTCGCCGTCGCAGTCGAGCGCCACGTGCCTGACGTGCTGGACGTGGCCCGAGGTCTCGCCCTTGACCCAGTAGGAGCGCCGGCTGCGCGACCAGTAGGTCGCCCGGCCGGTGGTGAGCGTGCGGTGCAGCGCCTCGTCGTCCATCCAGGCCAGCATCAGCACCTCGCCGGTGTCGTGCTGCTGGACGACCGCGGGCACCAGCCCGTCCGCAGTGCGCTTGAGACGGTCCGCGATCTTCTGATCAAGAGGCATGGGGCAATTCTGCCGCAACGAGCCTCAGGGGCAGGTCACCGCAGGGGTATGCCGTGTACCCGGCCGCGCCCCGGAACACCGACCCCGACAGCCAGCGCGAGGTGTTGGAGGCCACGACGCGGCCGGCGGCGTTGACCAGGAACGCGGGCGCCGGGATGCGCCGCAGCTCCGGGACGACGGCGCCCTCAAAGGCCCGCACGAACACGTCGGCCGCCGCCACGCCGATGAAGGCGCCCTCCACCGTCACCGGCACCGACAGGGTCAGGCTGTACTCGTCGGTGCACAGGTAGTCCACGTAGGGCCCGCAGATGGTGCGCTCGTCCCCCGAGCGCGGCCCGGCGAACCAGTCCCAGTGGGTGTAGTCGTAGAAGGCGCTGCTGGCCGGATTGAGGTCGCGCAGCAGTTGCACGGGGGCGCCGCTGGGCGCGTCCTGCCACCACTCCAGGTACCAGGGCGCGTCGGACAGCAGGCCGGGGGCGGCGATGAAGCCGATGCCGGCGATCAGCGCGCCGAGATGCCCGAACAGCAGCGGCCGCAGCGCCGCCAGGTCGGCGCTCACCGGCTCGCGCCCGGCCCGGCGCACCGAGCGCGCCCGCCCGGCCGCGGCGGCCCTGATCTCGTCCAGGGCGTGGAAGACCCGCTCGGTGGTGTCGCGCACGGCCCGGCGCGCACGGGAGACGGACGCGTCCGCCTCGTCCTCAACCTTGGTGCCCATGGTCTCGTTCACGTTTCCAGGAGCCGCAGCTCGATGAGGTGCCCGATGGCGTCGAGCACGTGCCGCTCGGCCAGATCGCGCGCCAGGCCGGCCTCGCCCCGCGTCAGGGCCTCGGCGATGGCGCGGTGCTCGGCGAGGATCTCATCGTGCCTGGTGGCGCCCGCGCGGGGAAGCCACAGCAGCGGTCCGATGTCGGCCTGTAACCGGATCTCCTCCTGGGTGAGCCGCGCCGACTGGGAGGCGGCCGCCACCTCGATGTGGAAGCGGCCCTCGACGCGGCCGAGCCGGGCGTCGCGGGAGGCCGCCATCTCCTCCAGGGATCGCCACAGGGGGGCGACGTCGCCGGGCAGGGACCGCTGGGCCGCCAGGCGGGCCGCGGCCCCGGCGATGGCGGCGTAGTGGTCGCCGAGGTCGCGCAGCTCGGCCACGGAGAACGCCCGCAGCCGCGCCTCGAACTCCGCGCCGGAGGGGTCGGCCGGGACGCGGACGAAGCTCCCGCCGCCGCGCCCGCGTCTGGTCTCCACCAGGTCGCGC
The DNA here is from genome assembly GCF_055586705.1 of Sphaerisporangium sp. NPDC049457. Lineage (NCBI taxonomy): Bacteria > Bacillati > Actinomycetota > Actinomycetes > Streptosporangiales > Streptosporangiaceae > Sphaerisporangium > Sphaerisporangium sp. NPDC049457. The sequence continues at coordinate 198,563 of NZ_JBVJHR010000003.1, forward strand.
TGCCGCAGGGCCATCAGCGCCTCCCGCAAGGTCACGGTGGAGACGCCGAGCCGGGCGGCCAGCTCGGCCTCGCTGGGCAGTTGCTCGCCGTCGGCCAGCAGGCCCAGGGCGATGGCGTCGGTGATGCGGCGCACCACCGCCTCGACCCGGGCGGTGGCGCCGACCGGGGAGAACACGGCGAGCCGCGTCGGATTCATCCCGTGCCCTCTCCTTCGTCGGCTCTGACGCCATTTACCGCAGTGATATCGGATTGTGCCTCGTCGTGAAACATTTAACTCCATATGTTTTCTGTTATGCCAGATCAGCCAGATCAGAGCGTGGCAGTACGGCTGCGCGGCCTCCGCAAGACCTTCGGAGCGGTGCGGGCGGTCGACGGGGTCGACCTCGACATCGCCGACGGCGAGTTCTTCGCGATGCTCGGCCCGTCCGGGTCGGGCAAGACCACCGTGCTGCGCATGATCGCGGGCTTCGAGTCGCCGACGGCCGGCGCGGTCGAGCTGGGCGGGCGCGACGTCACCCGCCTGGCCCCCTTCGAGCGGGACGTCAACACCGTCTTCCAGGACTACGCGCTGTTCCCGCACATGAGCGTCCTGCAGAACGTCGAGTACGGCCTGCGGGTGAAGAAGGTCGCCAAGGCCCAGCGGCGCGAACGCGCCGTGGAGGCACTGGCGGCGGTCCGCCTGTCGGGGTTCGAGGGGCGGCGGCCCTCCCAGTTGTCCGGCGGGCAGCGCCAGCGGGTCGCGCTGGCCAGGGCGCTGGTCAACCGGCCGCGCGTGCTCCTGCTGGACGAGCCGCTCGGCGCCCTGGACCTCAAGCTGCGCGAGGAGATGCAGGTCGAGCTGAAGCAGATCCAGCGCCAGGTCGGCATCACCTTCCTGTTCGTCACGCACGACCAGGAGGAGGCGCTCACCATGAGCGACCGGGTCGCCGTCTTCGACCAGGGCAGGATCGAGCAGGTCGGCACCCCCGCCGAGGTGTACGAACGGCCCGCGACGCCGTTCGTGGCCGGGTTCGTCGGCACCTCCAACCTCATCTCCGGCGAGGCCGCCAGGGCGGTGCTGGGCAAGGACGGCACCTACAGCGTCCGCCCGGAGAAACTGCGCCTTGTGCTCGACGTGGACGCCCCCGTCGGCGGCGAGGAGCACAGCGCCACCGGCACGATCGCCGAGGTCGTGTACGCCGGCGCGGCGACCAGGTTCGTCGTCGACCTCGACGCCGGGGGGCGGCTCATCGTCCTGCAGCAGAACCTGGAGGTCTCCTCCATGGAGGTGACCGGTCTGCGCGGCGGCCGCGTACGGCTGGTCTGGAACCGCCGCCACGAGTTCGCCATCGTCTCCTGACCCGTCCGCCGCGCGCCCGGCCCTTTCGAGCGCCGGCCCTCCTCTCCGTTCCCGCCCCTTCCCGACTCCCGGCCCATCCGTGCAGGAACTGCGCTCCACCCCTAGGAGAGACACCATGCGGTCCACCCGACTCGCGATCGCCACCGCCGCGCTCGCGCTGGCCGCCGCCGCCTGTGGCGGCGGCTCCACCGGCGGATCGACCGGCGGCGGCACCGCCGCCGCCCCCGGGCAGACCGGGTTCACCCCGCCCAAGATCGAGGCGCTGAAGAGCCTCGGCGCGGGCGAGGGGCAGGTCAACCTGGTCGCCTGGGCGGGCTACGCCGAGGACGGCTCCAACGACCCCAAGGTCGACTGGGTCCACCCCTTCGAGCAGGCCACCGGCTGCAAGGTCAACGCCAAGACCGCCGGCACCTCCGACGAGATGGTGAACCTGATGAAGACCGGCGAGTACGACGCGGTGTCGGCCTCCGGCGACGCCTCGCTGCGCCTGATCGCCTCGGGCACGGTCGCCCCGGTCAACACCGACCTCGTGCCCAACTACAAGGACGTGTTCTCCGGGCTGAAGCTCAAGCCGTGGAACTCCGTCAACGGGGTGGCCTACGGCGTGCCGCACGGCCGCGGCGCCAACCTGCTGATGTGGCGCACCGACAAGGTGAACCCGGCGCCGGACTCCTGGAGCGTGGTGTTCGACCCGGCCTCGCCCTACAAGGGCGCGCTCACCGCCTACGACTCCCCCATCTACATCGCCGACGCCGCCCTGTACCTGATGGCCACCAAGCCCGACCTGGGCATCAAGGACCCCTACGCCCTGGACGACAAGCAGTTCCAGGCGGCCGTCGACCTGCTCAAGCAGCAGAAGCAGAACATCGGCGAGTACTGGTCGGACTACACCAAGGCCGTGCAGGCGTTCAAGAGCGGCGACACCGTGGCGGGCACGACCTGGCAGGTCATCGCCAACCTGGTCCAGGCCGACAAGGCACCCGTCGAGGCGATCCTGCCCAAGGAGGGCGCGACCGGCTGGTCGGACACCTGGATGGTCGCCGCCAAGGCCCAGCACCCGAACTGCGCCTACAAGTGGCTCGACTGGATCATCTCGCCGAAGGCCAACGCCCAGGTGGCCGAGTGGTTCGGCGAGGCGCCCTCCAACGCCCAGGCGTGCGAGCAGACCTCCGACAAGGGCTTCTGCGACACCTACCACGCCACCGACGAGTCCTACTTCTCGAAGGTCCACTACTGGACCACGCCGATCGCCCAGTGCCTGGACGGGCGCACGGACGTCAAGTGCAAGGACTACTCGGAGTGGACCCGGGCCTGGACGGAGATCAAGGGCTGATGACCTCGACATCGGGGGCATCGGAGCCATCGGGGGCGCCGGCCGCGCCGGCGTCCCCGTCCGGGCGCGCGGACCCGGGGCCGGCGGGCGGGCGGCGTCCCGGCGCGCGCCGCCGGCTGGCCGCCGCGCTCCACCGGCGCGCCGGCGTGCGGCTGTCGCTGCTGCTGTCGGCGCCGCTGGCCTGGCTCGGCCTGGCCTACCTGGGCGCGCTGGCCGCGCTGTTCGTCACCGCGTTCTGGAGCACCGACGCCTTCACGGGCGACCTGGTGCGGGTCTTCACCTGGGCGAACTTCCACGACGTGCTGACGGTGGAGGTGTACAGGACCGTCGCGCTGCGCTCGCTGGGCGTGGCGGTGGCGGTGACGCTGATCGACGTCGTGATCGCCTTCCCGATGGCGTTCGCGATGGCCAAGCTCGCCTCGCCGCGCGCCCAGCGCTGGCTGGTCATCGCCGTGCTGACGCCGCTGTGGGCGTCATACCTGGTCAAGGCGTACGCCTGGCGGGTCATGCTGTCCAGCGACGGCCTGCTCGGCTGGGGGTACGGGCTGACGGCCACCATCGCGACCCTCGCGTACCTGTGGCTGCCGTACATGATCCTGCCGATCTACGCGGGGCTGGAGCGGCTGCCGAACTCGCTGCTGGAGGCGGCGGGCGACCTCGGCGCCCGGGGGCCGCGTGCCTTCCGCACGGTGGTGTGGCCGCTCACCTTCCCCGCGATCGTCGCCGGGTCGGTGTTCACCTTCTCACTGTCGCTCGGCGACTACATCGCCGTGAAGATCGTCGGAGGGCGCAGCCAACTCATCGGCAACGTCGTCTACGACAACATCGGCGCGGCCAACAACCTGCCGTTCGCCGCCGCCGTCGCCACGATCCCGGTGGTGATCATGCTGGTGTACCTCGCGGCCGTGCGCCGCACCGGGGCGCTGGAGAACCTGTGACCGGCCGCCCCTCCCCCGGAGAACCTGTGACCCCGTCCCGCGGCGGATCCGCCGCCGTGCCCGGCGCAGGCCCTCTCACCCCGTCCCGCCCCGTGGACCGCTCGGCCAGGAGGCCCCGGTGAACCTGTCCCGTACGGCACGGCTGGCGCTGCGCCTGGCGCTGGCGCTCGGGCTCGGCGTCATCTACGTGCCGCTGGCGATCGTGCTGCTGAACTCCTTCAACTCCGACCGGACCTTCGCCTGGCCGCCGGCCGGGTTCACCACGCGCTGGTGGAGCACGGCCTGGAACTCCTCGGGCCTGCGCGACGCCCTGTGGACCTCGGTGCAGGCCGGGCTCGGGGCGACGGCGATCGCGCTGGTGCTCGGCACAATGGCGGCCTTCGCCGTGCAGCGCCACCGGTTCTTCGGCCGGGACGCCGTCTCGCTGCTCATCGTGCTGCCGATCGCGCTGCCCGGCATCGTGACCGGCATCGCGCTGAACAACGCCTTCCGCACGATCCTCGAACCCTTCGGCGTCGGGCTCGGCCTGTTCACGGTGATCGTCGGGCACGCCACGTTCTGCGTGGTGACCGTGCACAACAACGTGCTGGCGCGGCTGCGCCGGACGGGCCAGAGCTTGGAGGAGGCGTCGGCGGACCTGGGCGCGGACGCCTTCACCACCTTCCGGCTGGTCACCTTCCCCATGATGCGCTCGGCGCTGCTGGCGGGCGGCCTGCTGGCGTTCGCGCTGTCGTTCGACGAGATCATCGTGACCACGTTCACCGCCGGGGCGGGGGTGCGGACGCTGCCCATCTGGATCTTCGAGAACCTGTTCCGCCCGAACCAGGCGCCGGTCGTGAACGTCGTGGCCGCCGCGCTCATCGTCGCGTCGGTGGTCCCCATCTACCTGGCCCAGCGCCTGTCCGGCACCGCGGGCACGCGCTGACACAAGGCGAGCGGCCGGCCGGGGGCGGCGCGGGGCGCGTACCTGGGTAGGAAGTCTCCGTCGGCCCGGCGGCCTCCGAGCAACATCACGCAACACGCGGGAAGCGCGAAGAACCTTCACGCTACGGTCGTCAGGCCGGCGACGTCCCCCGGTCCACACCCCGGAGAGGTGGCCTTCCCCATGCCTCCCCCGCGCATCACCGAAGCCAAGGGAATCCTCGCCGCCCGGCTGCGGGAGATCCGCGGCGAGGCCGGCATCACCGGCCGGGCTCTCGCCTCCCGGGCGGGCTGGCACTTCTCCAAGGTGTCCAAGATCGAGAACGCGGCGCAGATGCCCAGCGAGAACGACATCCGGGTCTGGTGCCGGGCATGCGACGCCGAGGAGTACGTGGTGGACCTGATCGCCGCCGTCCGCAACATCGACTCCATGTACACCGACTGGCGGCGCCTTGAGTCCACCGGGCTGCGCCACGTCCAGGAGTCCTTCCAGCCGCTCTACCGCGACACCCGGCAGTTCAGGGTCTTCCAGCACTCCGCGGTGCCCGGCCTGCTGCAGACCGACGCCTACGCCCGCGCGCACCTGCGGGTCGTCATCGACTTCCGCGGCATTCCCGACGACCTGGACGCGGCGGTGGAGGCGCGGATGGCCCAGCAGGAGGTGCTGGACGCCGGCGGCAAGCGCTTCATGTTCATCATCGGCGAGCAGGCGCTGCGCACCCCGGTGTGCGAGCCCGTCGGCATGCTGCGGCAGCTCGACCGGCTGGCGGGGCTGACGGCCGGCACCCCGCAACTCAGCTTCGGTGTGATCCCCGCCACGGCGCGTCCGCGGATCATGCCGCCGGAGAACTTCTGGATCTACGACGACACGCAGGTCAGGGTGGACACCGTCCCCGGCCAGCACCGCATCAAGATCCCCAGTGACGTGGCCCTGTACGAGAGGGCCTTCACCCGCCTGTCGGAAGCCGCCGTCTACGGCCAGGCCGCGCGGGAGCTCATCGAGGCCGCGGCCGGACGTCTGCGAGGAACATGAAGCAACATCGTTGATCCGCGGGCCGGCGCTCGCCTAGCGTCTCGGTCGACGCACTCCGTGGCGACGCGGGCCGCGGCCCGTCTCGCACGGCCACCCCCGGCGGACGGAGACGACGATGACGACCGTGGACAAGGTGGCGAGCACCGCCACGGCCGCCGGCCATCTGCGGCGGCTCGGCGAACATCTGCGGGCACGCGGCCTGCACGTGCGCGTGGCGACGACCCGCGGCGGAGTGCCCCAGCTCATCGTGGTGAGCACCATGGTTCCCACCCTCTCGGAGGTCATCTTCGCCGCCCGCGGCGGCGACCGCTGGTGGTTCTGGTGGTCCTGGGCCGAACGCATAGCCCCCGCAGACGACCCCCAGACGACCGCGGCCCGCATCACCCACGCCATGACCCCCGCCCCCCGCCCCCACAACCACTGACCCCCCGACGCGACGCGGCCGTATGCCGATCGCGCTCGGGGGCTCCCGTCCATCGTGCTGAAGGTGAACGTCATCCGGACCTGGTACGGCTCATCGTCCGGATGAGCCTCCGCACGTGGCCGAGCCCTCCTTCGCCCTCGAGAACTCATTGTGACGACTCTTCGTGTTGAAGTAATTACAATACGGAGCCATGCCGTCCCCCCGACACGACGCCCTCGTGCAGATCTTCAAGGACCGCCCCCAGGCGGCGGTGGAGATACTGCGCGACCTGATGGGCGTGGAGTTGCCCGCCACCTCGCTGGTCCAACTGGAGAGCACCACCTTCAACACCCGCCGGTCCGACGACATCGAAGCCGACCTCGTCATGGCGCTTGGGCCGCCGCAGAGCCCGGTGCACGCGGTCATCGTGGAAATCCAGCAGGACAAGACCAAAGACCCCAGACAGCTGGCCCGCTACGCGGCCGTGCTGTGGCTGATGCTGAACTGCGACGTCAGCGTCCTGGTCATCTGCCCCGACGCCACGGTCGCCGCCCACTATGCCCTGCCGGTCGATTCCGGGCTGACCGGCTACCGCTTCAGAGCCCATGTGCTGGGCCCTGGCGACATTCCCGCCGTCACCGATCCCCGGCAAGCCGCCGCCCAGCCCGAGTTGGCCGCTATGGCGGTCATGGTTCATGGGCGTGATCGCAAGGTCGCCGAGTCGTTCATCGCAGGGATGAAGGACCTGCCCGCCGATCACGCTCCGAAGTATTATGAATACGCCTACAGCATGGCCGCGCCCGAGGTGCGGCGCCTCTTGGAGGAGATCATGGCGTCAACCGCCTGGCCCGTCTACAGCCCGTTCGCCCGCGAGCACTACGGCCGCGGCCTCAAAGAAGGCCAGGCCGAAGAGGCGGCCAAAGCGATTCTGCTGGTGCTGACCGCCCGCGGCCTTGACGTGCCGGACGACACCCGCGCCCGTATCACCGCATGCGCAGACCTCGCCCAGCTGGAAACCTGGCTGACCCGCGCGGCCATCGCCCAGAGCGTCCACGACCTGCTCACCGAGACAGGAGGCTAGGCGACATCGGCAGATCGCCCTTGCCCTTGTTCGAGTGGATCTGGACGAGTTCAAGGTGGGCGTGAAGAGTTGGACGGTCATGACGTCCTGGCGGCTGAGGTCCAGGAGGCGTACAGGTCGGCGTAGACGCCGTCCTGGGCGGCCAGTTCGGCGTGTGGTCCCCGCTGGACGATGCGGCCGTGCTCGAACACCAGCACCTCGTCCGCGGCCTCGGCCGTGGACAGGCGGTGCGCGATCGACACGGCCGTCCGGCCGCGGGTGACGCCGTCGAGCGCCCGTGCCAGCCGAACCTCCGTCGCCGGGTCCACCGCCGAGGTGGCCTCGTCCAGCAGCAGCAGGTCGGGGTCGGCCAGGTAGGCCCGCGCCAGGGCGACGAGCTGGCGCTCGCCGGCCGACAGCGACTCGCCGCGCTGGCCGACGGAGGTGGCGAGGCCTCCGGGCAGGCCCTCCAGCCAGTCGCTCAGGCCCAGCTCCGTCATCGCCAGGGCGATGACGGCGTCGCTCGCGGAAGGACGGCCGTAACGGATGTTGTCGGCGAGGGTGCCGTCGAACAGGAACCCGTCCTGCGGCACCATGACGATGCGCTCGCGCAGCGAGGAGAACCGCACCTTGCGCAGGTCCACGCCGTCGACGAGGATGCGCCCGGAGGTCGGGTCCATGAGCCGGGTGAGCAGCTTGGCGAAGGTCGTCTTGCCCGAGCCGGTCTCTCCCACGACCGCGACGCGCGTGCGGGGCGCTATCTCCACCGACACCTCGTGCAGCACCTGCGGTCCGCCGGGGTAGTGGAAGCCGACGTCCTGGAAGGACACCGTGATCGGGCCGCGCGGCAGGACCGCGCCCTTCTCGCCGGGGTCGGCCACGTCGGCGGGGGTGTCCAGGACGCCGAGCACCCGCCGCCAGCCGGCGACGGCGTTCTGCGCGTCGTTCAGCACCTCGGTCGCCGTCTGCAGCGGGCTGATGAACAGCGTGATCAGGAACAGGAACGCGACCAGCCGTCCGGCGGAGATCGCGCCGCCCACGCCCAGCTGGACGCCGAGCAGGACGACGCCGGCGATCGCCACCGCGCCCACCAGTTCGGTGACCGGGAAGGTGAACGCGACGATCTTCTGAGCGCGGGTCTGCGCCTTCTGATGGGCGTCGACGGCCGCGTCGATGCGCCGCGCGGTGCGGTCCTCCGACCCGTACGCGCGGATCACCGCGCTGCCCACCACCGACTCGCTGACCGCCGACAGCATGTCGCCGGTGCGCTCGCGGACCTGGGTGTAGGCGCGGGCCACCAGCCGCTGGAACCTCGGCAGCGCGACGACCATCGGCAGGAAGCACACCCAGACGATCAGCGCGAGCTGCCAGGAGTACAGGGCCATCACGACGCTCGCGATGAGAAGCTGGCCCACCGAGATGATGACCATCAGGCCACCCCACTGCATGAACGTGCTGATCTGGTCCACGTCGCTGGTGACGCGGGAGACCAGCGCGCCGCGCCGCTCGGTGTTCTGCGTCAGCACCGACAGGTCGTGGACGTGCCGGAACGCCTTGCCGCGCAGCGAGGCGAGCCCCGACTCGGTGGTGCGGTAGAGGCGCACGTTCATCAGGTAGCCGCACACCGCGGTGAGGAGCACCGCGGCGGCGCAGAGGAGGACGGCCTTGCTGATGAAGGCCATGTCCGGCGTCGTGGTGTTCTTCAGGCCGCGGTCGATGACCTGCTGTACCGCGAAGGGGACGATCACCTTGCCGACCGTGGCGAGCACCGCCAGCAGCAGGGTGACCGGCAGCCCGGTGCGGAACTCCGGCGACAGCGCGAGCCCGTGCCGGAGCGTCGCCAGGGCCGACCGCTCCTCCACGCGCAGCGAGCCGCCGGCCTGCACGGCGGCGCCGCGTTCTTCCACCCGCGTCGTCATGCCACGATCTCCTCGCCGGCGTCGAGCGCCGCGCGCTCGGCCTCTTCACGTTCGTATGCGGTGACGAGGTTGCGGTAGCCCTCGCAACGGACCAGCAACTCGCCGGGGGCGCCGCGGTCGACGACCCGTCCCTGCTCCAGGTAGACCACCTCGTCGGCCAGCGCGATCGTCGCCATGCGGTAGGCGACGACGACCACCGTGGAGTCGGGCGACCCGTCCCGCAGGCCGGACAGGATGCGGCTTTCCACCTGCGCGTCCACGCTGGAGGTGGCGTCGTCCAGGATGAGCAGCCGGGGTGCGCGCACCAGCGCGCGGGCGAGCGCCAGGCGCTGCCGCTGGCCGCCGGACAGCGTCGCGCCGCGCTCGCCGATGCGGGTGTCCAGGCTCTTGGGCAGCGCGCTCACGAAGCCCTCCGCCTGCGCCAGGCGCAGCGCCGCCCACACCTTCTCGTCGGGCACCTCCTCGCCGCCGGCTCCCAGCGTCAGGTTGCCGCGCACCGTGTCGTCGAACAGGAACGTCTGCTGCGGCACCAGGGCCGCGGCGGAGCTGACCTCACCCTTGGCCACCTGCCGCACGTCCACCCCGTCGATGAGCACCCGGCCCTCGTCGGGGTCGACGAGCCGGACCAGGAGCTGGGTCAGCGTCGACTTGCCCGAGCCTGTGGGACCGACGATCGCGACCGTGCGTCCGGGCCTGACGTCGAAACTCACACCGGACAGCACGTGGGCGCCCGGCAGGTACCCGAAGGCCAGGTCGCGCACCTCGACGCGCGCGGGGCCGTCCGCGGCCAGGCGAGCCGCGCCGAACTCCATCGAGCCGGACGCGTTCAGCACGTCCTGCACGCGCCGCCATCCGACGACGCTGCGCGGCAGCTCGGCCAGCACCCAGCCGAGCGCGCGGATGGGGAAGGCGAGCAGTGTGAACAGGTAGGAGATTTGGATGAGCTCGCCGGAGGAGACGTCCCCCGCGGCCAGGCGCATCGAGCCGAAGAGCAGCACCGCCAGCACGCCGAGCGTGGGCAGGGCTTCGAGCAGCGGGTCGAACAGGCCGCGGATGCGTCCCACGGCGATGTTGGCGTCGCGCAACCGGTCGGCCTTGGCCTGGAAGCGCGCCGCCTCGGTGTCCTCCCGGCCGAGGGTCTTGACGACGAGCGCCCCGTCGAAGCTCTCGTGCGCGATCTCGCTGACCTCCGCGCGCAGTTGCTGCGCCCGCATCGCCAGCGGGGAGAGCCTGCGCTGGTAGACGAGGTTCAGCACGGCGATGGCCGGGAAGATCAGGAAGCCGACCAGGGCCAGCACGGGGTCGACGACCAGGATGGCGGCCGCCGCGGTGACCAGCATCACGACGACGCCGACGGCCATCGGCAGCGGGGCGAGCGGAGCCCAGGCGGCCTCGATGTCGGCGCCGGCGTTGGACAGCAGCTGGCCGGTCGGGTGACGGTGGTGCCAGGCGAGCGGCAGCCGCAGGTACTGGCGGGTCACCTCGCGCCGCGACCGCGCCTGCATGCGGTACTGCATGATGCCGGCGAGGACCCGGCGGCCGATCACGCCCGCCGCCTTGAACACGGCCACGCCGACGATCAGTAGTGCCGCGGTGACCAGCGTGCCCGTGGCCGCGTGCCCGGCGCCGAACGCGGGCAGGACGGCGTGCTCGGTGGCCCAGCCCAGCGCCCAGGACGAACCGACGGTCATCAGGCCGTAGACCGCGCTGGACAGCACCGCGGCGGTGAAGACACGAGGCTCGCCTCGGATGGCGTGGCCGATGACACCGAACCCCTGGCGCATGACGGTCGGACTGTGATCGCGCTCGCTCGGCACGCGGGGGATCCTCTCGATGGGGGACGTGAGGTGGCGGGCCGCCGGAGCTCGCCGGGGGAACCGGTCCGCCACAATCCCTATCATCCGCGACAACTGATTTATTCCCTCCCCCTAAGCCCCCACTGACGACACTCCCCCCATTCAGCAGCAAAGACGGCAAGGGCAACGGGGCCGCGGGTGGCTGTCGGCGGGCGGCCGCGGACGCCCGGGAGCGGCGGCGGACGGCGGCGCGCGGGCGGCGGCGGGCAGGGCTGGCCGGGCGCTTGTTAGGGTGATCAGGGTGACGCACGCACGCGCCGAGCGCGCAGCTCTCAGCGACCTGCTCGACCATCTCGGACCCGACGCCCCCACCTTGTGCACCGGGTGGACGACCGCCGACCTGACCGCCCACCTCGTCCTCCGCGAGAACCGTTTCGACGCCGCCGGCGGCATCGCCGTCAAGCCGCTCGCCGGCTACACGGCCCGCGTGCAAGAAAAGATCAAGACCGGCAGGAGCTACCCCGAGCTGGTCGACGCCGTCCGCCAGGGGCCGCCCGCGTGGTCGCCGTACCGCTTCGTGCCCGGCCTGGACGGGATCGTCAACGCGCTGGAGTTCCTGGTGCACCACGAGGACGTCCGCCGGGCGCAGCCCGGCTGGGAGCCGCGCGAGCTCCCGGCCGACCTCACCGAGATGGTGTGGAAGCGGCTTTCGTCCGGGGCCCGCCTCATGCTCCGCAGGTCACCGGTCGGCGTGGTGCTGCGGCTGCCCGACGGCCGCAAGACCGGGGGCAAGAAGGCCGAGCCGCACGTCATCGTGACCGGCGAGCCCGTCGAGCTGCTGATGTTCGCCTTCGGCCGCCAGGAGCACGCCCGCGTGACCTACGAGGGCGACCAGCACTCCATCGACCTCCTGCGCACCGCCGGCCTGGGCCTGTGACCGCCTGCCCGGCTCTGTGACCCGCCACGGCACCCCCGGCCGCCCAAGGCGTCGTCCCACCTGACCTTTGCGACGGTCATCAGCCCGAACAAAACGGGGCGGAACCGGGCGAGGCGGGCGTTCGTTGGATGGTCGTGGCCGACCGGCGGCGGTCGCCGCGCGAGCCGGCCATGCCTGGCTATGATCAACAAGGGGCCGGCGCATGACCGGTCTTCGAGATCGGGCGTCCAGCCGTTCGGGTAGGACCACGCCACAGCATCCGCGGGAGGGAGTCCGATGAAGACCAAGAAGGTGCTCACGTACCTCGCCATCGCCTTCGTGGTCTTCTATCTGTACTCCAGGCCCGCCGAGGCGGCGACGGCGGTCAAGGGCGTCTTCGACGGCGTCACGACCGGCGCGAGCCAGCTGGCCCTGTTCTTCTCCCGCCTCACCGGCTGAGCCCGTCTCCGGCGGATCACCGCTCATGACCGGCTGGAAGACACTCGAGGTCCCCGGGGCGCGGTTGCGGTACGCCCTCCGGGGCGCCGGTCCGCCGCTGCTGCTCATCGCGGGCGGCGACGGCGACGCCACCACCTACGACGGGCTCGCCTCCCACCTCGCCGACAGGTACACGGTGCTCACGCACGACCGCCGCGGCCTGTCCGGCAGCGCGATCACCGGCCCGGCGCGGCCCCTGACCCTCGCCACGCACGCCGACGACGTACACCGCCTGCTCGCCGCGCTCACCACCGAGCCCGTCCAGGTCTACGGCAGCAGCCTCGGCGCCATGGTCGGCCTGGAACTGGTCTCCCGGCATCCCGGGCAGGTCGCCGTCCTGGTCGCCCACGAACCGCCCGCCTTCCAACTGCTCCCCGAGCCTGAGCGCTCCCGGGCCAGGCAGGCACAACAGGACATCGAGGACACCCACCGGGCGGAGGGGGTGATAGCGGCCCTGCGCAAGTTCGTGGTCCTCGCGGGCCTGGACCTCACCGACCGCGAGCCCGACGCGCCGATCAAGGCCCCCGGGATGGACCGCCTCGCGAACCTCGAGTTCTTCCTCACCCACGACGCCCCGGCCGTCCGCCGCCACGAACTGGACCTGGCCGCCCTCAAGAGCGCGGCCACCCGCGTCGTCGCCGGCGTCGGCACGAACTCGGCGCACATCTGGCCGCACCGCTGCGCGCGCCTGCTCGCCGAAATCCTGGGCACGCCGTGCGCGGAGTTCCCCGGCGGCCACAACGGCGGCGTCCAGCACCCTCGCGCATTCGCCGCACGCCTGCACCGAACCCTCACCGACGAGCGTCCGCGTCCTCTCGCCACCTGACCACACCAGCGAAGCGGGCTCCGCCTGAGCCGCTCTCAGGAATCGGTCGCCGGCGGTGTGGTGCGTCGAGCAGCCGGGGGTCAGCTCCCATTAGTGGCGTCGCACGAGCAGCATGGCCGCGTCGTCCAGGATCGGGCCGCCGACGTGGCGGAGCAGGTCGGCACGCAGGCTGTCGAGGGCGTCTTGCGGATCGGCGAGCCGCGGGATGGTCAGGGTCACGGAAGCTCGGCGAAGCGTTCGATCTGGTCGGTGCGGCCGGAGACGAGGATGATGTCGCCGTACATCAACTCGGTCTCGGCGGTGGCGTAGGTGAACTCCTCGCCCTCGCTCTTGACCGCCACCACGGTGACGCCGTACTTGCGGCGAAGGCTTGACCGCCCCAGCGGGACGCCGACGTACTCTTTGGGCGGGTAGGTCTTGATCAGCGCGAAGTTCTGGTCGACTTCCATGTAGTCGAGCAGTCGTCCACTGATCAGGTGGGCGACCCGCTCGCCCATGTCGTGTTCCGGCAGGACCACGTGGTGGACGCCGAGACGGCGCAGGATCTGGCCGTGCTGCTGGCTGACGGCCTTGGCCCAGATGTGCTCGATCTCCAGCTCGACCAGCAGCGAGGCGGTCAGGATGCTGGCCTCCAGGTCGCTGCCGATCGCCACGACGGCACGGTAGAAGTCGGGGACGCCGAGCTGGCGCAGCGCCTCGATGTCGGTGGAGTCGGCGGCCGCGATGTGGGTGATGTGCCCGGCCAGGCTCTGCACCGTCTTGGGCCGGTTGTCGATGGCGAGGACCTCGGTGCCCCGGCGGGTGAGTTCGAGCGCGAGGGAACTGCCGAACCTGCCCAGCCCGATCACGACCACCGGGTCGTTTCTCTTGTCAGCCAACGATCACTCGCTCCTCGGGTAGTTCGTAACGCCGGGTCCGTTCCTTCAGCGCCAGCGCCGAGCCGAGGGTCAGCGGGCCGATCCGGCCGGCGAACATCAGCAGCACGAGCAGCAGTTGCCCGGCCGGAGGCATGGCCGCCGTGATGCCGGTGGACAGGCCCGCCGTGCCGAACGCGGAGACCACCTCGAACAGCACACGGTCCAGGCCGTGCGGGGTGAGCACGATCAGCACGTAGGTGCAGACCGCGACCACCGCACCGCTGATGGTGATGATCGCGAACGTCTGCCGTTGCGCCGACTCGGGCAGCCGGCGGTGCCCGACGTTCACTCTGAACTCGCCGCGCAGCTCCGCCCAGATCACGAACGCGAGAAGCCCGAAGGTGGTGACCTTTATGCCCCCGGCGGTGCCGGCGCTGCCGCCGCCGATGAACATCAGCAGTTCGGTGAACAACCAGCTGGAGGGGTACATCTGTGCGATGTCGAGGCTGTTGAAGCCCGCGGTGCGAGGCATGACGGCGGTGAAGAAGCCCGCCAGCAGCTTGCCCGCATCGTCCAGCGAGCCCAGCGTCCGAGGATTGCGCCATTCGGTGATCAGGAAGACCAGGGTGCCGACGGCGAGCAGGATGACGGTCATGACCACGGTGATCCGGGTGAGGACCGTCCAGCGGCTCGGCCGCCGCCAGGAGCGCAGCAGTTCGAACACCACAGGGAAGCCCAGTCCGCCGATGATGACCGCGAGGGCGATGGTGAGGCAGATCCACGGGTCGGCGGCGAACCGCATCAGGCTGTCCGGCCACAGCGCGAAGCCGGCGTTGTTGAACGCCGACACGGCGTGGAACACGCCCAGGTACACCGAACGCGCGAGCGGCTCGCCGTACCCGGTCATGAAGCGGACGGTGAGGACGACCGCCGCCGTCGCCTCGGTCAGGAGGCTGAAGACCACCACGTTGCGCACGACCCTGCGTACGTCCGCCATGCTCAGGGACTTGGTCTCCGCCTGTGCCAGCAACCGCGCGCGAAGTCCCAGCCTGCCCGACACCACCGCGGTGAACAGGGTCGCCAGGGTCATGATGCCGAGCCCGCCGATCTGGATAAGTCCGGCGATGACCACCTCGCCGAAGGCCGACCAGTGTGCGGAGGTGTCGACGACCACCAGCCCGGTCACGCACACGGCCGAGGTGGCGGTGAACAGCGCGGTCAGCCAGCCCGCCGAGCCACCTGACGCGGTGGCGACGGGCAACGCCAGCAGCGCGGTGCCGATCAGCACCGCCGCGCCGAAACCCGTCACGACGAATTGCGCCGGATGCCGGAACCGGTCGAATACCGCCGCCGGGCCCGCCCAGCTCGTCACGCCCGCTGCCCGTGCCTGCGGTCACGGATCCGGCGGGCCGCGCCGTACCAGACGACGAGCGTGAGCGGGAGCCCCCAGCCGAGGGCACGTCCCGGCAGCCGCCACGTGCCGCGCAGCTCGGGCCAGCCCACCCGCATGCCGTCGGTGAACAGCACCGCGAACAGCGCCAGCTCGGCCAGCGTGCCGACCATCTCGTCACCCGGGGCGACCGACACCACGCCCAGCACGCCGTCACCGAGGACGAACCCGGCGACCAGGAAAAGCGCGGCCGTCGAAAGGATCGTGCGGTTGGCCAGGCTGGACACCAGCACCGCCAGCAGCAGAACGCACGCGAACGCCGGCAGCACCGCGGTCATCGCGCACCCTGCTCACCCGCGTGACCCACTGAGCACCGAACCACCGGACACCCCCGCCTGAGACAACACGACAAGACGTCGCCGACCAGGCTTCCCGGCACACCGTACCCCACCACAACAGCGGGGGAGGGACGAGAATATACGGTTCCTTGACGCGAAGGCCACACGCCTTGACGCCCCCCTGCCGCCTACGGGGATCGTGCCGGTCTCGGCCATCACCGAAGGCGGCAAGGCGGCCGGGCGGCCGGGTGTCCGGCCACGATCACGGTCGAGGTCGTTGCCGCACCGTGCCGGCGGCTCCGTCAACGGTGATCGTCTGGCCGGTCGTGATCTCGGTGGTGGCGGAGCGGACCCCGACGACCGCGGGGATGCCGTACTCGCGGGCGACGGTGGGCCCGTGCCCGTTGGGGCCACCGGTCTCGGTCACCAGGCCGCCCGCGGTGAGGAAGAGCGGCGTCCAGCCGGGGTCTGTGCTGGGCGCGACGAGGATCTCGCCGGGTTCCAGGTGCGCGCCGGTGGGGTCCAGGACGACGCGGGCGGCGCCGGTGACGGTGCCGGGAGCGGCGGCCATGCCGATCATCACACCGTCCGCGGGAGCCGCGGGCGGCGTCTCGGCCTCGACGTCGGTCCCGTCCGACAGCAGCACCACCGGCACGTGCCTGCGGCGCAGTTCCCGGACATGAGCGGCACGCCGCCCGCCGATCACGGATCTGAGATCGGCGCCTCCGGCGGCTGAGCGCAGCTCGCGCATGCCGAGGAACATGACGTCGTCTGCCTGGTCGAGCCGCCCGGCTCCGGCGAGCTCGGCGCCGATGAGCAAGAGTTGCTCGCGGATCTGGCCGTACCCATGCAGGGCGGCGAACTTGGGCAGTTCGCGGATGCCGGACACCGCGCGGGCGCGGCGCAGCATGAACCTGGCCAGTCGGCCGCGCACCGGACCAAGGCGGCCCGCCAGCTCCTCCAGTTTGGCCTCGGCCTGAGCCGCGGCTTGGGCGAAGCGCCGGTCGGGCGCCTGGTCGGGGTCGGTGACCCGCAGGTAGTTGGCCAGCGCGGCAAAGACCGGGGTGGGATCTTCCGCCCAGCGGGGCACGCCCACGTCGATCTCGGCCACGGCTCGCCTGCCGTACCTGCTCAGGAAGCCGGACAGGCCGGTGGCGACCCGCGATGGCAGCGTGCCGTGCGCGAACCGCCGCGCAAGCTCCGCGGGCGGTGTGGCCAGCAGCGACTCGCGTTCAGCGGACAGGTTCACCGCCAACCGCCACAGATCCAGGTCCATCTGGGTGGTGACGTTGTTGGGCATGCCGCGCAGCACCATCTCCACCTCGCCCGGCTCGGCGCTCCTGCCTACGACGGCCGGGGCGGCGCCGGCGCAGCCCATGCCGACCAGCAGGATGCAGACCATGCTCAGCATTGGCTCGCCCATCATCTTGCGGGGCAGCGTCTCGACGAAGTCGAGCCGGTCGTGGAGGGTCATGCCCGGCGGGGCGGTGGTCCGGCGCTCCAGTATCCGGGCGAGGTGCTCGGCCCTGGCGGCTGCCCTGCCGGGGCGAAGCAGCGCGCTGCCGAGTCCTGCCAGGGCCGGCACGGTGTAGGCGGCCGCGCTCTTGGCCACGGAGCCGAGCCGGAACGGCATGCCACGCTCGGGGGAGAAACGCGGGTCGGACATGAGCCGTTCGACCGCGGCGGCCGCCCTCGGTTCGCTGACGCGCATGGTGTCCGGCAGGTTGCGGCGCATGCGCTTGTTGCGGAGCATGGCGGTCATGTCGGCGTACATGCGCCCGCCCGCCTCGACGAAGCCCGCAGGGCCGTCGATCGGGTCGGCACTCGGCAGCATGGCGGCCGCCGACATCCGCATCACCGACATGCCCATCGGCGTCATCGGACGCAGCACGCCTTGGGCGTGGCTGACCGACAGGTAGACCCGGGTGCCGGGTCGCCGGCTCTCCGGGATGGGGAACAGCGTGGTGATCGGCCGTGACTGCAGCATCCACAGCCTGCCCTCGGCGTCGAAGGCCCACTCGGCGTCCTGCGGTGCGTCGAAGTGCTCCTGCAGCCGGCGCCCGGCCGCGAGGATTTCCTTCTGCCGATCCGGGGACAGGCAACCGCGCTCGGCCGGCTCTCCGAGCACGTAATGGTCGGGGACGACCGTTCCGGAGACCACCGCTTCCCCGAGGCCGGGAGCGGCGTCGATGACCGTCTCCGTGCGTTTGCCGGTGACCGGATTGGCGGTGAACAGCACCCCCGCCACCGCGGCGTCCACCATGACCTGGACGATGACCGCCATGCCGACCGTGTCGCGGCCGAAACCGTTGGCGGCGCGGTACGCGATCGCCCGGTCGCTCCACAGGGAGGCCCAGCACCGCTGTACGGCGTCCACCACGGCCTCGGCGCCGCGGACGTCGAGGAAGGTGTCCTGCTGACCGGCGAAGCTGGCGTGCGGCAGGTCCTCGGCGGTGGCGCTGGATCGCACGGCCACCGGCCGCCCGCCGCAGACTCTGTCGTACGCCTGCACGATGTCGGCGCGGATCCGCTCCGGGATCGTCGCGGTGAGGACGTGGTCGCGGGTGGCGGGCCGTGCGCCGATCGCCGCGCGGTAGGCGTCGGTGGCCAGGACGAAACCCTCGGGGACGGCGAGCCCGGCCCGCATGGTCTCGGCCAGCCCCGCCGCCTTGCCGCCGACGAGGTCCACCGCGCCGGGCTGGATCCGGGTCAACTCAATGATCGTCATCGCGTAGTCTCCTCGCCGCCTTGGCCAGCAGCTCCATGGCCTGGTCCACCACTGCCTGCTCCTCTTCGGTGAGGTGGTCGAGCATGCGCAGGGTCTTTTCGGTGCGCAGGCGCTGGACGTCCTGCATGAAAGAGGCGCCCTGCTCGCTGAGCCGGACCCGTCGCACCCTTCGGTCACCGGGGTCCTCCAGGCGTTCCACCAGCCCGCGGGTGACCAGGGCGTCGACCAGCCTGCTGGTGCGCGAGACCGAACGCCCGACGCGGGCGGCCAAGTCCTTGACCGTAGGCTGATCATCGCCCACCAGGACGAACAGCACGGCGGTGTGGATCATCTGCAGGTCGTCCCGGTGGAAGGCCCGCACGATACTCGGCAGCATGTCGCTCTGAATGCGGCGGAACTGGTCTTCCAGCCGATCTCGTCGATTCATTGCTTCTCCGCAATAGATGCCGATGAGCAACAATCTACTGACAGACCGAGGCGCGATCAAGGTCCGGGGAAAGACCTGACGCGCCTCCTGCCCGATGAGGCGGAAGGCGCGCGGGGGGGGAACGGCAGGACGATCGCGCCGCACAGCGCGGTGGCTTGCCCTTCGAAGCGGCCCCGGATCGCGGGCGACCGCGCATGATCGCCGAGTCGCGGGCGGCTACTACATCAGCTAGCGCAGCCACAGGTAGGGCATGACCAGCGCCACTGTCACCACCGTGACGAAGAGGCCGTACTTGGTGAACTCCCAGAAGCTGATCGGGGCACGGTTACGGGCGGCGATCCCAGGGATGACCACGTTGGCCGCCGCGCCGAACGCGGTGGCGTACCGCCGAGGTCGGCGCCGAAGGCCGGCGCCCACCACAGCATCTGTCCTGGTCCGTCGCCGCCGTTGGCCTGGACGAGGTCGCCGACGATGGGGCTCATCGTCGCCACGTAGGGAATGTTGTCCACGAGCGCCGACAGTGCCGCCGGAGAATCCCGGGAGACGGTCGGAAAATCGGTCAGCAGGTCATGAGCACGTACGGCGGCCGGCCCTTCGCATGGCGAACAGGAATGCCGACCAGCGCCTCCGCGGCAGGACACGAGAGCCGACTGCGCCCGGCACTCTGGCCGCCCCCGGTCCCTGGGGGTGATCTCGTCCGGCACCGAGTCGGCGGGAAGCGGGGCGGCGAAACCGGCGCCGTTGCACGGCGGACAAGCGGCGCTCCGGAGATCCGACCGGTGCGATCATTCCGCCACGGTGAGCGGTCACCGCGTCAGCTCTTCTTGTTCACCGGAACCAGGCAGAGGATCCAGCCGGCGCCGCCGGACTTGCTGCCCTCCCAGTAGGCCGAGGTGACCTTCTTGTCGCGGCACATGGTGAGGTTCTTGTCGGCGTTGAACTGAGCCTCGGTCTTGCCCTCGATCCGCTGGGAGACCTTCCACTTGACGGTGGCGTCCTTGCAGTCGACGACCTTGAGGGTGTTCTCGCTCTGGCCGGACATGCAGTCGCCGACGTGGGCGATGCGCGGAGCGCCGGTCACCTGGTCGCCGACCGCGCCGACGCCCTCGCGCACGGCGAAGAACCCGCCGAACTTCACGATCGCGATGATGATGAAGACGCCGACCGTGCCGAGCGCGCCGAGCAGCCTGCCGGTCAGCTTCTTCTTGGCCGGGGCGGGGTCCTCCGGAGGCTGCCACCGGCCGCCGCCGCCCTGCTGGGCGTAGGGGTCCTGGCCGGGGGGCACGCCCTGACCGTACGCGCCGTACGGCTGCTGGGACTCCTGGCCGGTCTGCGCGCCCTGCTGGTACGGGTCCTGCGCCGGGGCGCCCTGCGGCTGACGCTCCTGAACCTGGGTCTGCTGGTAGGAGGCCTGGGCGTACGCCGGTGACTGGGACTGCGACTGCTGGTGACCGCCCTGGCTCTGCTGTACGCCGTAGCCGGCCTCCCCGTAACCTGGCTGGCTCTGCTGCACGCCGTAGGCGGACTCGCCGTAACCGCCCTGGCTCTGCCGGCCGCCGTAACCGGAGTCGCCGTAACCGCTCTGACCCTGTTGGGCGCCGTACCCGGCGGTGTCGTGGCCGCTCTGCCCCTGCTGAGCGCCGTAACCGGCGGTGTCGTAGCCGCTCTGCCCCTGCTGAGCGCCGTAACCGGCGGTGTCGTAGCCGCTCTGAGCCGGCTGGGCGCCGTAGCCGGGCTGGGTGCCATAGCCCTGCTGGGTGCCGTAGCCCTGCTGCGCGGCATAGCCCTGCTGATCCTGCTGACCGGGGTAGCCGCCCTGCTGCTGGGCGGCATAAGGGTCCTGCCCGCCGGCGTACCCGCCCTGCTGCTGCGCCGGGTACCCGTCCTGCTGGGCCGCGTACCCGCCCTGCGCGCCCGGGTAGGCGCCCTGCCGGCCGCCGCCGTACGCCGCCTGCTGCTGGTGGCCGTCCTGCGCTCCCCCGCCGTACGGGGACTGCTGCTGGTAGGCGCTCTGCTGCTGGGCGCCGTAGCCCAGGCCCAGGGGGTCCTGTCCGGGGTAGGTCTGCCCGGCGGGCGCGGCCTGCTGGAACGGGTCCTGCGGCGTGGCGGCGCCGTACTCGGGCGAGGACTGCTGCGAGTAGGACCCCTGCTGGTGTGTTCCCTGGTAGGGCGAGCCTTGCTGATATGGCGAATCCGGCTGCTGAGGGCTGGGGGGAGAGGTCACGGGAGATCCCTTGTGTCTGCGGCACCGTAGAAGAACCCGCACGACCGTAGCGGATCATCTACCGGCACGCGAAGACATTCCACCATTCGAGCCAGTTTGGACCGCTCCGAGTTGGGTACAGACGGTGGTTGCCCGCCGCCCGCACCGCCGCGAAGGGCCTAGCGCACCGGATGACCCGCCGCGCGCAGGGTGTCCTTCACGTCAGAGATCTTGAGCTGCCCGAAGTGGAAGACGCTCGCCGCGAGGACGGCGTCCGCCCCCGCGGCCACCGCCGGAGGGAAGTCCTCCAGCGTCCCCGCGCCGCCGCTGGCGATGACCGGCACCGTGACCGCCGCCCGCACCGCCTTGATCATCTCCAGGTCGTAGCCGTCCTTGGTGCCGTCCCCGTCCATGGAGTTCAGCAGGATCTCGCCGACGCCGAGCTCCTGCCCGCGCCGCGCCCACTCGACCGCGTCGATGCCCGTGCCGCGCCGGCCGCCGTGCGTGGTGACCTCGAAACCGGACGGCGTGGGCTCGCCGTCCACGACCCGCCGGGCGTCCACCGACAGCACGACGCACTGGGCGCCGAACCGGCGCGAGGCCTCGGTCAGCAGTTCGGGACGGGCGATGGCGGCGGTGTTGAGCGCGACCTTGTCGGCGCCGGCGCGCAGCAGGCGGTCGACGTCCTCGACGGCGCGCACTCCCCCGCCGACGGTCAGTGGGATGAACACCTGCTCGGCCGTCCGGCGAACCACGTCGATCATGGTCTCGCGGTCGCCGGAGGAGGCGGTGATGTCGAGGAAGGTGAGCTCGTCGGCGCCCTCGGCGTCGTAGCGCCGGGCCAGCTCGACGGGGTCGCCGGCGTCCCGGAGGTTCTCGAAGTTGACCCCCTTGACGACCCGCCCGGCGTCGACGTCCAGGCAGGGGATCACCCGTACGGCGACGCTCATGCCCGCACCGCCGAAAGGGCCTCCTCCAGCGTGAAGGCCTGCGCGTACAGCGCCTTGCCGACGATCGCGCCCTCCACGCCGTCGGGGACCAGCGTCGACAGCGCGCGCAGGTCGTCCAGCGAGGAGACCCCGCCGCTGGCGATCACCGGCTTGTCGGTGCGCGAGCACACCTGGCGCAGCAGGTCGAGGTTGGGGCCGCGCAGCGTCCCGTCCTTGGTGACGTCGGTGACGACGTAGCGGGGGCAGCCGTCGGCCTCCAGCCGGTCGAGCACCTCCCACAGGTCGCCGCCCTCCTTGGTCCAGCCGCGGGCGGCGAGCGTCGTGCCGCGCACGTCCAGGCCGACGGCGATGCGGTCGCCGTACTCGGCGATGATCTTGGAGCACCAGGAGGGGTCTTCCAGGGCGGCGGTGCCGATGTTCACCCGCCGGCAGCCGGTGGCGAGCGCGGCGGCCAGCGACGCGTCGTCGCGGATGCCGCCGGACAGCTCCACCTGGACGTCCAGCGCCGCCACCACCGAGGCCAGCAGCTCGCGGTTGGAGCCCCGGCCGAACGCGGCGTCCAGGTCGACCAGATGGATCCACTCGGCGCCCGCGCTCTGCCAGGCCAGGGCGGCGGCGAGCGGGTCTCCGTAGGAGGTCTCCGTACCCGCCTCGCCCTGTACGAGGCGCACGGCCTTGCCGTCCGCGACGTCGACTGCGGGCAAAAGCACCAGCGACATTGTTCTAGGACCTCCGGTCGAATACGACGGTGACGAGCACCGGCAGCATCAAAAGGGACAACACCAGGACGCCCAGCCTGGCCGCCCACCCGCCGAGCAGCAGCCAGGCGCCGGCCTGGACGAGCACGAACAGCACCGCGACGACGGCGTTCTGCGTCCGGTGGCGCCGGGCGATCAGGCCGCCCTGGCGGGCGACGCGCACCGGGCGGGGCACCGCCGCGGCCAGCCGGGCCCGCAGCCTGCGCCACCTCGCCCGCCTGGCCTCCCGCTCGGCGCGCAGCGCGGCCTGGCGGGTCTTCTCGGCCTCCCGCTCGGCGCGGCGGCGCGCGCGTTCCTTGCTCACCCGGCCACCGCTAGCCCGGTGAGCGGGTGGCCGGCGGACGTGACGCCACCCGGAGCGACGCCGATGAACAGGACGCCGGTGGACGGAACGCGGCGGGCGCCCGCCGCCGGGACGTCACAGTGTGCCCACCCAGTTCTTGAGCAGGACCGCCCCCGCGTCGCCGGACTTCTCGGGGTGGAACTGGGTGGCCATGAGCGGGCCGTTCTCCACCGCCGCGACGAACGGCACGCCGTGCTCGGCCCAGGTGACCAGCGGCTGTTTGAAGCCCGGCCCGGCCTCCAGGTCGAACTTGCGCACCCCGTAGGAGTGCACGAAGTAGAAGCGCGTCGCGGCGTCCAGCCCGGCGAACAGCACCGACCCCTCGGGCGCCTGGACGGTGTTCCACCCCATGTGGGGCAGGACCGGCGCCTCCAGCCGCTCGACCACGCCTGGCCACTCGCCGCACCCCTCGGTGTGCTCGCCGTGCTCGACGCCCTCGGCGAACAGGATCTGCATGCCGACGCAGATGCCCAGCACCGGGCGGCCGCCGGCCAGGCGGCGGCCGATGACCTGCTCGCCGCGCACGGCCCGCAGCCCGCTCATGCAGGCCGAGAAGGCGCCGACGCCGGGGACGACCAGGCCGTCGGCGGCCAGCGCCGCGTCGAAGTCGGCGGTCACGGTCACCTCGGCCCCGGTGCGGGCCAGCGCCCGCTCGGCCGAGCGCAGGTTGCCCGAGCCGTAGTCCAGGACGACGACGTTCACCACCACAACACCCCCGCGGTGAGGGACAGCGCCGCCCCGACGCCGCAGACGACGGCGCCGGCCCGCATGCCCTGCTTGATGAACGACACGACGCCGCCGATCAGGAACAGCCCGAGGAAGATCATGGCGACGGCGGTCCAGTTGGAGCTCACAGCACCCCCTTGGTGCTCGGCACGCCGGTGGCGCGAGGGTCGCGCTCGCTGGCCGCGCGCAGCGCACGGGCCAGCGCCTTGAACTGCGCCTCGACGATGTGGTGGGCGTTGCGCCCGTACGGCACGCGCACGTGCAGGCAGATCGCCGCCTGGGCCACGAAGGACTCCAGGATGTGCCGGGTGAGCGTGGTGTCGTAGTCGGGGCCGATCATCGGCGCCATGCCCTCGGGCTCGGCGTGCACCAGATAGGGCCGGCCGGACAGGTCGACGGTGACCTCGGCGAGCGACTCGTCCAGCGGGCACGAGGCGTTGCCGAACCGCCGGATGCCCGACTTGTCGCCCAGCGCTTCGCGGAACGCGGCGCCGAGGGCGATGGCGGTGTCCTCGATGGTGTGGTGGGAGTCGATGTGCAGGTCGCCGTCGGTCTTCACGGTGAGGTCGAACAGGCCGTGCTTGCCGAGCTGGGCGAGCATGTGGTCGAAGAAGCCGACGCCGGTGGACACCTCGACCTTGCCGGTGCCGTCCAGGTCGACCTCCACCAGCACCGAGGTCTCCTTGGTCGTACGCTCGACGCGGCCGACCCGCGGCCTCGGCGCGCCTACGGCGGGACTGGTCACGAGATTTCCTCCGGGTCGTCGTGTCCGGGCCTCCCGGACGCGGGGATGACGTCTGAGACGGCCAGCACGGCCGTCAGCGCCTCATGGAAGGCGGCCGTCTCGGCGGCGGTGCCGATGGAGACGCGCAGCCATTGCGGCGGGCCCACCTCGCGGATCAGCACGCCGCGCGAGAGCAGCCCTTCCCAGACCGCGCGGCGGTCGGGGAACCGGCCGAACAGCACGAAGTTGGCGTCGGAGTCGGCCACCGACAGCCCCTGCCCGCGCAGCCGCGCCACGCACGCGTCGCGCTCGGCGCGCAGCACGTCGACGCTGCCGAGCAGCTCGTCCCGATGGGCGAGCGCGACCCGCGCCGCCGCCTGGGTCAGCGTCGACAGGTGGTAGGGCAGGCGCACCAGCAGCAGCGCCTCGATCACCGCCGGGTCGGCGGCGAGATAGCCGAGGCGCGTGCCGGCCATGGCGAACGCCTTGGACATGGTGCGGGTGACGATCAGCCGCGGGTTGTCCGGCAGCAGGGTGAGCGCGCTGGGCGTGCCGGTGCGGGCGAACTCGAAGTACGCCTCGTCGACCACCACCATGCCCGGCGCGGCCTGGACCACCCGCTGGATGACCTCCAGCGGCAGCGCCGTGCCCGTCGGGTTGTTGGGGCTGGTCAGGAAGACGATGTCGGGCCGGTGCTCCTCGATCGCGGCCACGGCCTTCTCGGGGTCCACGCCGAAGTCGTCCTCGCGCGCCCCGGCGATCCAGCGGGTGGAGGCGCCGGTCGTGATGATCGGGTGCATGGAGTACGACGGCTCGAACCCCATGGCCGACCGGCCCGGCCCGCCGAAGGCCTGCAGGATCTGCTGGAGCACCTCGTTGGAGCCGTTCGCCGCCCACACCTGCTCCACCCGCAGGCCGTGGCCCAGGTAGGCCGCGAGGTCCTCGCGCAGGGCGACGGCGTCGCGGTCGGGGTAGCGGTTGAGCGCCGAGGCGTCGCGGCGCACCGCCTCGGCCAGGTCGGCGACCAGCTCGGCGGAGGGCGGGTAGGGGTTCTCGTTGGTGTTCAGCCGCACCGGCACGTCGATCTGCGGCGCCCCGTACGGCGAGCGTCCGCGCAGGTCGTCGCGGATCGGCAGGTCGGCAAGGCGCGTGCGCCCCGCGGCCGTCACCGGGCACCGCCGTCGAACCGCACGCGGACGGCGGCGCCGTGGGCGGGGAGATCCTCCGCCTCCGACAGCGCGTACACGTGGGAGGCGGCGCCGGCCAGCGCCTCGCGGGTGTAGTCGACCACGTGGATGCCGCGCAGGAACGTCTGCACCGACAGGCCCGAGGAGTGGCAGGCGCAGCCGCCGGTCGGCAGCACGTGGTTGGACCCGGCCAGGTAGTCGCCCAGGGACACCGGCGCGTACGGCCCGATGAAGATCGCGCCGGCGTTGCGCACCCGGGCGGCGACCGCGTGGGCGTCGGCCGTCTGGATCTCCAGGTGCTCGGCGGCGTAGGCGTCCACCACCCGCAGGCCGTCCTCCAGGGAGGACACCAGCACGATGCCCGACTGCGGCCCGGACAGCGCCTCGGTGATGCGCTCGGAGTGCTTGGTGGCGGCCACCTGCGGCGCGAGCTCCCGCTCGACCGCCTCGGCCAGGCTCTCACTGGTGGTCACCAGCACCGCGGCGGCGATCACGTCGTGCTCGGCCTGGCTGATCAGGTCGGCGGCCACGTGGGCGGGGTCGGCGGTGTCGTCGGCGAGCACGGCGATCTCGGTGGGGCCGGCCTCGGAGTCGATGCCGATGCGGCCCTTGAGCAGCCGCTTGGCGGCGGCCACCCAGATGTTGCCCGGCCCGGTGACCATGGCGACCGGCTCGCACTCTTCGGTGCCGTAGGCGAACATCGCCACGGCCTGCGCCCCGCCGACGGCGTACACCTCGTCGACGCCGAGCAGGGCGCACGCCGCGAGGATCGTCGGATGCGGCAGCCCGCCGAAGTCGGCCTGCGGCGGTGAGCTGACCGCGAGGGAGGCCACGCCGGCCTCCTGGGCGGGCACGACGTTCATGACGACGCTGGAGGGGTACACGGCGCGGCCGCCGGGGACGTACAGGCCCACCCTGTCGACCGGCACCCAGCGCTCGGTGACCGTGCCGCCGGGCACGACCTGGGTGGTGGTGTCGGTGCGGCGCTGGTCGCGGTGGACCAGGCGCGCGCGGCGGATGGACTCCTCAAGGGCGGCGCGGACGGCCGGATCGAGGCCGGCGAGCGCCTCGGTGAGGGCCGCCGGCGGCACGCGCGTGGAGCCGAGCTCTACGCCGTCGAGGCGGGCGGTCCACTCCCGTACGGCCGCCACGCCCCTATGGCGCACGTCGTCGCACAGGGGCCGCACCTTCGACAGGGCGGCCTCGACGTCGAGCTCGGCGCGGGGCAGCACGTCGCGCAGGTTCTCCGGAAGGGACCCGCGCATGTCGATACGGGATATCACCGGACCAGTCTACGGAGGGCGGCGGCCCGCTCCGGCGTTTCGTCCGCCATTCGGGACGAAGCCTTTACATTGTAGATTTTAGCTTGCCGTTAGGCTGGTGACCGTGAGCAAGACCAAGAGCAAGGGAGGCCAGGGCACTCCCGCCACCGTGGCCCTGGCCAAGGCCGGGGCCGTCTTCACCCTGCACCCCTACGAGCACGACCCGAACGCCCAGGCGTACGGCGAGGAGGCCGCCGACGCGCTCGGCGTGCCGTACGAGCGCATCTTCAAGACGCTCGTGGCCGAGGTCGAGACCGGGCTCGCCGTCGCGGTCGTGCCGGTCGCCGGCAAACTCGACCTGAAGGCGTTCGCCGCCGCCCTGGGCGGCAAGCGGGCGGCGATGGCCGACGCCGCCAAGGTCGAACGGGTCACCGGCTACGTCGTCGGCGGCATCAGCCCGCTCGGCCAGCGCAAGGCCCTGCCCACGGTGATCGACGACTCGGCCCTGGCCTTCGACACGATCTACTTCTCCGCCGGCCGCCGCGGCCTCCAGATCGAAACCTCCCCCACCGACCTCGTCCGCCTCACCAAAGCCACCACCGCCCCCATAGCCAAATCCCCCTGACCCCGCCGTCACGCCATCGATGATGAAACAGGCGCCACTCCTCCGCCCGATCAGAAACGTCACCCCCCCAATCGACGGACACCGCCCGCTCCGTACCACTCCCCCCGCCCACCCAACCGCCAAAACGAGGACGTCTTCCCCGATCAGCGGACACCGCCGGCCCCGGCCCCGCACTCGCCTGGGCCTTTCACCGGCGCCGGGGCGGCGGGACGGTGGACGGCGAATACGGCGCCGTCGTACGGCGGGGTTCCGAACCCGGTGTGCCGCGGGGCGGGTGTGTTGGCAAGCCTTGCCGTCGCGGTGGCATTGACGACCGTCCAGACTGGGCTGGTGGAACCGGCGCTGCGAGGCGGCGGGGGCGTGGAGGCCGGAGGAGCCAAGGTTGAGCGAGCTGTGCTACTTGTCCGCCGTCGAGATGCTCGGCCTGCTGCGTGAGCGGCGGGTCAGTGCGGTCGAGTTGACCGAGGCGCACCTGCGGCGGGTCGAGGAGGTGGGGGGCGAGGTCAACGCGATCGTCACGCTCGTCGGCGACCGGGCGCTCGCGGAGGCCCGCCGGCTGGACGACGGGCTGGCGCGCGGCCACTGGCAGGGCCCCCTGCACGGCCTGCCCATCGCGTTCAAGGACCTGACCGACACCGCCGGCATCCGCACCACCTACGGCTCGCCGCTGTTCGCCGACCACGTGCCTGCGGCCGACGCCCTGGTCGTGCGCCGCGCCCGCGCGGCCGGCGCCGTGACGATCGGCAAGACCAACACTCCCGAGTTCGGCACCGGCTCCCACACCGTCAACGAGATCTTCGGCGCCACCCGCAACCCCTACGACACCGAAAAGAGCGCCGGTGGCAGCAGCGGCGGGGCCGCCGCCGCGCTCGCCTGCGGCATGGTGGCGCTGGCCGACGGCTCCGACATGGGCGGCTCCCTGCGCAACCCGGCCTCGTTCTGCAACGTCGTCGGGCTGCGGCCGACCCCGGGACGGATCCCGGACGCCTCCCCCACCGCCGCCTGGTTCACCCTGAGCGTGGCGGGCCCGATGGCCAGGACGGTCGGCGACGCCGCGCTGCTGATGAGCGTCATCGCGGGCTTCGCGCCGACCTCGCCGTTCGCGGTCCGCGAGGACGGCTCGGTGTTCGCCCAGCGGCTGGACACCGGCGTCGAAGGACTGCGCGTCGCCTGGAGCCCCGACCTCGGCGGCCTGCCGGTGGACGCGGCCACCGCCGCCGTGACCGCGCGGGCGCCCGCCGTGCTGGCCGGCCTCGGGGCCAAGGTCGAACAGGTCGACCTCGACCTGTCGGACGCCGAGGACGCCTTCCGCACCTACCGCGCCTGGCACTACGCGAGCACCTTCGGCGACCTGCCGCGCGACCGGCTCGGCCCGAACGTCGCCTGGAATGTCGAGCAGGGGCTGAAGGTCACCGGCGCCGCCCTGGCCCGCGCCGAGCGGCTGCGCAGCCGCCTGTTCCAGCGCATGACCGCCTTCTTCGAGACCTACGACGTGCTGATCTGCCCGGTCAGCCAGGTGCCGCCCTTCCCCGTCGAGCAGCCCTACGTCACCGAGATCGACGGCACGCCGATGCCGGACTACCTGGCGTGGATGCGCTCGGCGTACTGGATCAGCGTGCTGCACGCGCCGGCCGCCTCGGTGCCGTGCGGGTTCACCCCCGGCGGGCTGCCGGTGGGCGTGCAGATCGTCGGACGGCCGTGGGAGGACCTCACGGTGCTGCGCACGGCCCACGCGTTCGAGCAGGCGACCGGGCACGGCACCCGCAGGCCGCCGCTCGGCCGCTGACGCCCGAGATCCGCGGGCGGCCGCCCGGCCGCCGAAGACCGCTCAACCGCTGACGACGACCTCATCCGCCGGAGTCGCCGCCCCCTGGCGAGCCCGGCGGCTCACCGGGGCCATGCTGGGTGGATCCCGGAGCGCCGGGACCGTGCTCGCGGGTATCCGGATCGTTCGGATGTGCCCGGGTCTGGTGTGACCCGCCGTGGTAGGAGTCACCGGCGTACGGCGGCTCCCCCGCGTACGGCTGACGCAGCGGCGACTCGCGGTAGCCGTCGACCGACTCGACGATGCCGAAGATCGCCACCGCCACCAGCGGCCAGGCCAGCAGCACCCCGCGCGCCGTGACCGACAGCACGCCGACCGTGGCACCGAGCCCGGCCGACCCGGCGTGCGGGGCCGCCGCCTGGATGATCGAGCCGCCGATGGAGGTGCCGACGCTGAGCGTGAGCCACCCGGCCAGCATGCCGCCGACGGCGAGGCCGGCCAGCAGGGCGAGCGGGCGTCCCGTACGGGCGACCAGGTAGGCGACGATGCCGCACACCAGCCCCGCCACGCCGGTGATCACGGCGAACCAGCCGTCGGCGGCGATCAGCGACTGGGTCGTCGGATCGGCGAGCTGCGGACCCGTCTTGGTGACGATGTACGGGGTGCGAGGGGCCAGAGCCGACCACAGGAACCCGGCGGCGACCCCGAGGAGCGCCAGCACGACGACGGTGAGCCCGAAATCTCGCAGCTGCCGCACCCGATCACCCCGCCTGTCATCTCCCTGCACCAGCGTGCGGACCCCATATGGTACCGAGGACGGCCGCCCGGCGGCGCCTTAGGTCACGGGCGGGAGCCCCGTTAGGCTGTCCCCCGTGAGCGATGAGGTATGGCTGATCGAACCGTCCGGGCCTCTGCGGGGGGACGTCGAAGTACGCGGTTCCAAGAACGCGGTGTCCAAGCACATGGTCGCGGCGATGCTCGGCAGCGGCCCGAGCACCCTGCACAACGCCCCCGAGGTGGGCGAGGTCGGCATCACCGCCGCCATGCTCGAAGCCCTGGGCATCGAGGTGCAGATCAACCAGCGTGAGATCACGCTCGAACGCGGCCCCGAGATCCGTCCCCGGGTGCCGGCGGCCTTCACCGGGCTCAACCGCATCCCGATCCTCATGCTGGGCCCGCTGCTCCACCTGGCCGGCGAGGCGTTCGTGCCGCTGGTCGGCGGCGACCCGATCGGCCGGCGGCCGGTCAACTTCCACGTCGAGGCGCTGCGGCAGATGGGCGCCGAGGTCGAGGTCGGCGACGAGGGCATCACCGCCAAGGCCACCCGGCTGCGCGGCGCCCGCATCGAGCTGCCGTACCCGAGCGTCGGCGCCACCGAGACGATCCTGCTGTCGGCCGTCCTGGCCGAGGGCAAGACGGTGATCAAGGGCGCGGCCACCGAGCCCGAGGTGGTCGAGCTGGCGCTGTTCCTGCAGCGCATGGGCGCGCGCATCGAGCTGAGCCCCGACCGCCGCATCGTCATCGAGGGCGTCGATCGGCTGCGCGGCGCCTCCACCTGGCTCGCCGGCGACCGCATCGAGGCGTTCTCCTACCTGGTGGCCGGGCTCATCACCGGCGGCGAGGTGCGGGTGCACGGCTGCCCGCAGGACCGCCTGGTCACGGCCATCACCACCCTGGCGCGCATGGGCGCGCAGTTCGACATCACCGACGACTGGCTGACCGCCTCGGCGCCGAACGGCCTGCGCGCCGCCGCCGTGCAGACCGACACCCACCCGGGGTTCATGACCGACTGGCAGACGCCGCTGATGGTCCTGTTCACCCAGGCGGAGGGCATGTCGGTGCTGCACGAGACCGTCTTCGAGAACCGCCTGGTGTACGTGCCGGCGCTGCAGAAGATGGGCTGCGAGATCGAGATCTTCGACGTGTGCCTGGGCGGGCCCGCGTGCCGCTACCACGACACCAACGCCAAGCACTCGGCGGTGGTCAGGGGCGTGTCCAAGCTGCGCGGCGCCGACGTCACGCTGCCCGACATCCGCGCCGGGTTCTCCGCGGTGCTCGCGGCGGCGGTCGCCGAGGGCAACTCCACGCTGCGGGGCGTCAACCACATCGAGCGTGGATACCACCGCGTTTTCGACCAGTTCACCTCACTTGGGCTGAAGATCAACCGGGAAGCGTAAAGCTTCCGCGGGGTGGCGTTTGCCGGGGTTCTCTCGGTCGTACGTCTATCCCGTGACCTCGCGATCAGGCGGCCGCCGCGTGCCCGGCGGCGAGCGCCCACCGCGCCGGGAGCGTCCGGTGCTGGTGGGCGTCGCCGTGCTGGGCGCGGCGGGCGTGGCGGGCGGGCTGCTGGTCGCCGCGCTCGCCCTTCCGGCGGTCAGCTGGGGAGGCGTCCTGACCCGGACCACCGCGCACGACCTGTTCGAGGTGCCGGCGATGCTGCAGGAGCAGCCGCTGCCCGAGCGCAGCCGGCTGCTGGACAAGGACGGCCGGCAGTTCGCCCAGTTCTACGTGCAGAACCGGCAGTCGGTGGACATCACCAAGATCGCCCCCGTCATGCTCAAGGCGATCGTCGCCATCGAGGACGCGCGGTTCTACGAGCACGGCGGCCTGGACATCAAGGGCACGCTCCGGGCGATCATCACCAACACCCGGGCGGGCGGCATCCGGCAGGGCGGATCGTCGCTGACCCAGCAACTGGTGAAGAACGTGCTGGTGCAGAACGCCCGCTCGGAGGCCGAACGCGACCAGGCGCGGGCGCCGAACGTCCGCAGGAAGCTCCAGGAGCTCCGGTTCGCCGTGAGCCTGGAACGCAAGTACACCAAGGACCAGATCCTGGTCCGCTACCTCAACATCGCCTACTTCGGCGGGGGCGCGTTCGGCGTCCAGGCCGCCGCGCAGCGCTTCTTCGGCACCTCGGCCGCCAAGCTGACCCTGGAACAGGCCGCCACCCTGGCCGGGGCGGTGCGCACCCCGTACTTCACCGACCCCACCCTGGGCGCCGAGCACCGGCAGCGGCTGCTGGAACGCCGTGACCTCGTACTGGACCGCATGGCCCAGCTCAAGATGATCCCGCAGGTGCGCGCCGACGCCGCCAAGGCCACCCCGCTGCCACTCAACCTGCGTCCCGAACCCGGCGGGTGCAGCGAGAGCGACCATCCCTTCTTCTGCCTCTACGTCCAGAAGGAGATCATCGGCAATCCGGCGTTCGGCCGGACCCGGGCCGAACGGGAGCGCCGCCTGTTCCGCGACGGGCTGACCATCAGGACGACCCTGGACCGCACCGCGCAGGCGGCCGCCGACAAGGCCATCGCCGCGCACGTCCACCCCAAGGACCACCAGGTGGCCGCCGAGGCGATGGTCGAGCCGGGCACCGGCCGCATCCGCGCCATGGCCGCCAGCAAGCGGTACGGGGCCAACCCGGGCGAGCGCAAGGACGGGCCGCGGACCACCTACAACCTGCCCGCGGACATGGCGCACGGCGGCGGGCAGGGCTTCCAGGCCGGGTCGACGTTCAAGGTGTTCACGCTGGCCACGGCCCTGGCCAAGGGGTGGCGGTTCGACCAGGGCTTCGACACACCCGGCAGCTTCGTGCCGTCCTCGGGGTACAAGGACTGCTCGGGCAAGAAGGTCAACGCCCCGGGCACCGTCGTGCACAACGCCGGCGGCGAGGGCAAGGGCGGCCCGTACAGCCTGGCCACCGGCACCTGGCAGTCGGTCAACATCTTCTACATGATGCTCGAACGCGAGGTGGGACTGTGTGACGTCGTGCGCACCGCCCGGTCGGTGGGCATCGCGCGGGCAGACGGGCAGCCGCTCAAGGAGGTGCCGACCTTCACCCTGGGCGTCAACGAGATGGACCCGCTGACCGTCGCCGCCGGTTTCGCCGCGTTCGGGGCGCGCGGACGCTACTGCCGGCCGATGGCCATCCTGGAGATCGCCGAACGGCACGGCCGTCGCACCGGCATCGCGCCGAGTTGCTACCAGGCCGTGGAGGAGGACGTCGCCGACGCCGTCAATCACATCCTGACCGGCGTGTTCACCAAGGGCACCATGAAGGGCCAGGGCATCGGCAGGGACGCGGCCGGCAAGACCGGAACGAACAACGGGTACACCTCGGCGTGGTTCGCCGGGTACACCCCCGACCTGGCGGCGGCGGTGAGCCTGGGCGACATCAGAGGCGCCTACAAGTACCCGCTGACCGGCGTGGAGATCGGCGGGCAGAGCTACGGCGGCGTCCAGGGCGCCACGCTGCCCGGCCCCATCTGGGTGCGCTCGATGGAGCTGGCCCTGCGCCATCAGCCCGCCACCCCGTTCCACCACCCCGACATGCACCGCTTCGGCGGCGGCACCACGCCGGGCCTCAAGCCCGAGGACCTGCTCGCCGACCCCCGCCTGGGCCGCGGCGAGCGCGACCGCCGCGACCGGGACGACGAGCGCGCTGAGGGCCAGGACGGAGAACGGACCCGGGACGGGGGACGCGGCCTGCGCCGCCACTGGCACCGTCCCGCGAACCGGCGCCACTGGCACCGGTTCTGGACCCGCCCGGAGGAGGACGCCTGGATCCCCTGGCCCGACTGGCGCCACACCCGCCGCCACCGCTACCGCCCCGCCTGGGAACGCCCCTGGCACCACCCCCGCCCCCACTGGTACCGCCACGGCTGACCCACGAACGCGACAACCGACCAGCGAACCCGACGCGACGACCGAGCGGTGCACCAACGCGACGATCGACCACGAAATTTGCGCCTTCGGCACGCCTTACCTCAGGCGCCCCTCACCGCACCGCAACCAACCACCGACGCCCTTACCTCCCAGCACCGTGACTCCTCCCACCGCCGTGACGTCGGCTGGCTTGAAGGGCGCCGCGACGGCGGGACGAGGCACGCGAATTCGGCGCCCACGTGCGGCGGGCCACCCGGCGAACCACCGTGGATCCCACTGGTTCGGCAATTACGCCGGGTGCGAGACGTTCCCGGATGTCGTAGCCGGTGTTCCTGTCCAGCATTCGGGTTACGCGCTCAGACTTCCCCGGCCTTCGTGCCACGGAGGAACAGTTGCCATTCCAGGGGGCTGACGACCAGGACGGGCCCACCGGGATTCTTGCTGTCGCGCACGCCGATGGCGCCGGCCAGGTTGGAGGCGACCTCTACACATGTACCGCCGTCACCACTAGACCATGAAGACTTACGCCACTTCGCACTGCTCAGGTCCATTGCGCCGTCACTTCCTCGATGATGCCGAGCGACAGGTTCTTCGGAAGGGCCGCGGCTCGCAAGGCGTCATAGCGCCCTACCAACGCGGTGATGGTCTCACGCTCTCCGATCGTGAGTCCTCGCGGTGCACTCTCGACGTACACGCTATACGGTACGCCACGCAGTTCGGCGATCGTGAAGGACGCCTGAAGCCCGACCGCGGACCATGCCGCGTAAGGAACGACTTGAATCGTCACTCGGGGATGCTCTGCCGCCTTCAGAAGTCGTGCCATCTGTTCACGCATGAGCGCCGCATCACCCATCGGCCGACGAAGCACTCCCTCATCTATGAGGCTCAAAATCATCGGCCCCTTGTCCGCGATCAGAATGGCCTGCCGCTCGATGCGCTGAGCGACCCTCTGCTCCACGAGCTCAGGCGTGATTCCTGGTTCGTCCTCGAAGATCCGCCTGGCATAGGACTCGATCTGGAAGAGCCCGGGAATCAGGAGAGGATCCCAGATCTGCAACGCGGATGCCTGCGCCTCCAACGCCTGGAAGTCCCGGAAATGCTCGGGAGCGGACTCCCATCTCGTTCCCTTCCACAGCTCGTGGAATACGCCGTCGAGCTGGAACACGCTGTCGCAGGCGTCGGCGAACCTGCGGTCCGGCCTGCGTCTGACCGTCTCCACCATGCCCAGCGTACTGACCGCCACCGTGAGCTTGCGGGATAGCTGTAGCTGGGTCCATCCCTTTTCGAGCCGATATTGGCGTAGCTCGTAGGCGAAACGCGCTAACGGAGACTCATCCGGGTTGATTTGGATTGGGTTAGGCATGTCCCTTTTCTCCTATCAATCTCACGGGGCCTCACTAATGCTGTCACGGTCCCTCGGGGAATGTGGTGGCATCGGGAGACCATTTCCCTGGTCGAAGCCGCCGGCGACCCGCACGCTTGGACAACCGAATAGCGCATAGATGACGGCCATGGTGACGCCGATTCGAACCTGGACCGGCATTCGCGAGCTCTCATCAACGAGGCCCCGGAGGGTTGTCCCGTGAAAAAGCCCGAACGGCGGGAAGAGGAGTACATTCACCTGGTCCGGCTGGCGTGGGACCTGAACACGCGCGGGCTGAGCTCGGCGGTGGACCTGCCCAGCGGACGCGGTCCTGTCCTACTGGTCGCCAAGGGCTCCGGCCTGCTGAAAGTGACGGCGCTGGCGCGGGACGGCCAATGGTTCTTCACCTGGGGACGGGGACGCGCCCAGCAGGTGCGGGCGCTTTCGCACGACGCGGCCGACCGCGTCCGGAAGGCCGCCCAGTGAGCGCCAGGACCGCGAACCTGCTCGGCTCCGTCGGCCTTCTCGGCAGGATCAGCTCGGTCACCCTCGCGCGCGCCTACGTTCGAGGGTTGCTCCTGGCCGCCGGGCGGCGCGAGATCGACGACATCGAACTACTGGCCGGCGAACTCGTCGCCAACGCTGTCAAGCACTCAGAGTCAGGACGCCGGCCGGACGGCATGGTGCACCTACGCGTGTACGACGACGGCGGCACGATCCGCGTCGAGGTGACCGACGAAGGCTCGCCCGGCCCTCTCCCCCACATCTCCGCCCAGGTCGACCCCCTCAGCGAAAACGGCCGCGGCCTATGGCTGGTACGCGAGCTCTCCTCCACCTGGGGATCAACACAGGACGAAATGGCCCGAACGGTGTGGTTCCAGATCGTCCCCTGACAATGATCGCCGGACACCCGACCGAACGGCCAGCGACGCGACGCGGAGCGTCCCCAAGCACATGCCAACAGCCCGGCGCCGGGGCCGCCGTACATAAATAGGTTGCGCACGTGGCTAGCCTGGTTGTCGTGGCTGAGATCGACGCTGAGATGTTCGTCCGTGACGGGTTCGTGAAGGTGGCCGCGACGGTGGCGCCGGAGCTGGCCGAGGCGGCGCTGGCGCAGGCGTGGGCGCAACTGGGCGGCCGCTCCCCCGCAGATCCGTCCGGCTGGGACGAGCCGGTGATGTGGGCGTCGGACCTGACCGGTCAGGGGCCGCTGGGCGAGATGGCGCGCAGCGCTCGGCTGGCGCGGGCTTTGGACGAGGTGTGCGGGGCGGGCGGCCGGGCACCGCGTGGCGCGCTCGGCATGATCCCGGTGCGGTTTCCCGGCAAGGCCGCGATCGACGATCGCGGGTGGCACATCGATGCGAACGTGGCCCTGCCCGACGGGACGTACGCGGTCAGCGGGCGCCCGGAGATGATGCTGGTGCTGACGCTGCTGTCGCAGGTGGGCCCGGATGACGCGCCGACGCGGATCCGGGTGGGTTCCCACCGGGCGGCGGGGGCGGCGCTCGCGGGACAGGTGCTGGACCCGATGAAGGCCGGGCCGGTGGTCGACGAGGCCACGCGAGACTTCCCGGTGGCGTACGCCACGGGCGAGCCGGGCGATGTGTTCCTGGTGCACCCGTTCACCGTGCACGCCGCCGACGAGCACCGCGGGACGCGACCGCGCTTCATGGCGCAGGGGCCGGTACTGCTGAGGCAGCCGGTCACACCGGAGACGGACAATCTGCTGGGGCGGGCCCTGGCGGGCTGACGTCCGCGAGGACCGACGGTCCCGATGCGTGGGCCAGGCGGTCGGACCGGCTGTCCGCCGCCCCATGCCGACGAGCGTGCAACCCTTCGTCAGCAGGCTCTTGGAAGGGCGCCGTGACGGCGGGACGAGGTACGGCGAATCCGGCGCTCATCGTACGGCGGGCCGCGTGGTCATGCTTCCCGGGCCTTCGTGCCACGGAGGAACAGCCGCCATTCCCCGGGGCTGACGACGATGGCGGCGGGTCCTCTGGGATTCTGTTCAGTCACCTCCAGAACACATCGGGTCGTACGGTGGCGCCGTGAACGATGTGGATTCTTCCTTCGTCGCCGGTCTGCCGCGCGTACGCGCGGCGTCGGGGGCGCTGGTCCGGGATGAGATCGGGCGGATCCTGGTGGTCCACCCCACCTACAAGCCCGACTGGGACATTCCGGGCGGCATGGTGGAGGTGGACGAGTCGCCGCGGGCCGCCTGTGCGCGTGAGGTGGAAGAGGAACTCGGCCTCACTCTGCCGATCGGGCCTCTCCTCTGCGTCGACTGGGTCTCCCCACGACCGCCTTGGGACAGCGGCGTCATGTTCATCTTCGACGGAGGCGCCCTGCCCACGGCGCGGGCGGCGGACGTCCGTCTGTGCCCCGATGTGCTGGACCGGGCGGAGTTCGTCACGCCTGACGATCTCGACCGCCGGGTGACACCGTCGCTGGCCCGCCGCCTCCGCGCATCGGTCTCAGCGCGCCATGACAAGCGCACCGTCTACCTCGAGGACGGCCACCCGCCCACGTGGCACGCCCCGAGGCCGACCGACGCGTGGTGATGAGTTGTCGCGCTCGCGGCCGTCATATGTATGACGGGACACGATGAGTCGGAAGGATGACGTGATGAGTGCGGACACGCTGCTGGAGGGCCTGGGTGTGAGCGGTCTTGGCGAGGTCGACGAGCCGGCGTTCTCCGGGTTGGCGGAGCGGCACCGGCGGGAGCTGCACGTGCACTGCTACCGGATGCTCGGGTCGTTCGAGGACGCCGAGGACACCGTGCAGGAGACGTTCCTGCGCGCCTGGCGGCGGCGGGAGACCTTCGAGGGGCGGTCGACGTTCCGGGCCTGGCTGTACCGGATCGCCACCAACGCCTGCCTGGACCTGCTCGCCAAGTGCCGCCCGGAGCCCGCGACCGGCGGCGAGGTGCTGTGGCTGCAGCCCTACCCCGACCGGCTGCTCGACGAGCTGCCCGCCGGCGACGCGGACGAGCCGGAGACCGTGGCCGTCGCGCGGGAGACGATCGAGCTGGCGTACCTGGTCGCGGTCCAGCACCTCGCGCCGCGCCCGCGGGCCGTGCTGATCCTGCGGGACGTCGTCGGCTGGCCGGCGAAGGACGTCGCGGAGCTTCTCGGGGACTCGGTCAACTCCGTGAACAGCGCGCTGCAGCGGGCCCGCGCCGCCATGCGGGAGCACCTGCCAGCCGAGCGGCAGGACTGGACCGGCGGCGAGGATGACGCCGGGACGCGGGAGCTGGTGCGCCGCTTCACCGACGCCAGCGTGGCCACGGACATCGACGCGCTCGCCGCGCTGCTGCGGGACGACGTCCGCTGCTCGATGCCGCCGACTCCGGGCCTGTGCGTCGGCCGCGACATGGTGGTGAACGACTGGGTCGAGAGCGGCTTCGCGGGCATGAAGCACCTGCGCGCCGTCCCCACCTCCGTGAACCGGCAGCCCGCCGTCGCCTACTACCAGTGGCGAAAGCGGGAGAACGCGTACCTGCCGCTGACGATCGACGTCCTGCGCCTCGCCGGCGGGGCGATCACCGAGATCGTCATCTTCCACGACGACCAGTTCCCGCGGCTCGGGCTGCCGGAGCGCCTGCCGGCGGACGGCACGGAGCGGTAGTCCCCGCAGGAGCGCTCGCGGTTCGCCGTGGCACGCGTAGCGGGCGTGTCCCGGTGGTCGCGGCGACGCGCACATCGTCACCCTCAGCCATCAAACCGTCACAGATCGGTGAACACGCCTCGTACGCCGGCCCCGCCGAGCGATTCGTGTGGACGGCGGTGTCGCTGACCGCGATCTCGCTGGTCCCGCCCTTCCTCTCCGAGGCGAACACCGCCACCACCGCCGCCCTCCTCGGACTGCACCTCATCCCCGCGACCGTGATGATCCCCACCCTGGCGCGAAGCCTGCGCACCCGGACCGACTGACGATCCGGCAACGGGACGACGAACGGCGCGAGGTTCGCACGGAAATATTCGATAGACCCAACAGGGGGCACGTGCCGTGGGTGTGCAGTAACGCAGAAGACACCACATGGTCCGGAACAGACAGGCGCTTCGGAACGGGCGTCACCACAGGTGACCACCTCACTTGCGCGACGGCGAGCAACGCGTGCGATGGCGTCCGCCCTGAAGGACGCGCCGAAGGCACCATTTCGCAGCGGGCGAATCACGCAATCGCACCTGTTACTGGGACGACGAAGAGCTCAAGAGAGAGGCTCCGGGTCTCGATGGGGGTTCAGGGGCGCAGGGCGTCGAGGATTCGGGTTACGGTGCGGTGGCGGAGGTCGGGGGTCCATCCGGCGGCCAGGGCGCCGTGGCAGGCGGCGGTGAGCAGTGCGATGACCTCGTCGAGACGCACCTCGGCGCGGACGGCGCCCGCCTCCCGTGCCCGCGCGAGCAGGGCGTCCAGGGCCTCGCCCAAGCCGGCGATCTGACGGTCGACGCCCACGTCCGTCTCGTGGGCGGCGAGAAGGTGGACCACCGTGCGGGCGCCGGCCGCGCGCTCGACGACCTCGGCGAAGAACGTGAGCAACGCGGCGGGGTCGCCCTCGGCGGCGAGCGTCCCGGCCCGCGCGGCCAGGCGGCCCTGCAGCTCCTTCATGATCGCGGCGAGCAGGTCGGCCTTCGTCGGGAAGTGCCGGAACACCGTGCCGACGGCGACGCCCGCGCGCCGCGCGACCTCCTCGGTCGACGCGGAGGTGCCGTGCTCGTCGAAGACCTCGACGGCGGCGGCGAGGATGCGCGCCCGGTTGCGGCGCGCGTCGGCGCGAAGGGGCTGCTCAGACACGGCGGGCTCCGGGCGTTGACAATATGAGTGGCGACTCATATTTTGGCCCGCAGGATCGTGAGTGGTGACTCATGTTAGGAGTGTACGGTGGCCGAAGTGGACGATGGGGCGCTGACCGGGCCGCGCGAGGCGTTCGAACGATTCCGGGACCATCTGCTGGACGGGACGGCGGCCGGGCTGGAGAGCCTCCTCGCCGATGACGGCGTGGTGGAGAGCCCGTTCGCGCCGCCCGGTGCGCCACGGCGCATCGAGGGACGGGAGGCGTTCGCGGCGAGGGCCGTCCCGCAGCGGGAGGCGCTGCGCGGGCGCGTCCGGTTCACGGCCGTGCGCGATGTGGTCGTCCACCAGACGGCCGACCCGGAGGTCGCCGTCATCGAGTACGAGATCGAAGGAGTCCGCGAGGCCGACGGCCTGCGTGCCGCGGCCCCGTTCGCGGTGGTGGTGCGGGTCCGGGACGGACGCGTCGCGCTGTGGCGCGAGTACCAGAACCCCGCGGCGATGGCCCTGCTCGCGACGGGGTGATCGATCCGTCCCGGGCACGACCTCAAGGAACTGCGGCCCCGGATGCCAGGCGAGGCGGAGATCCGCCCACTGTTCGCCTTCGACCCCACGTCAGCCCTGCGGGCTGGTTGGCGAACCAGCGCCGTGCACGTGATGTCGGCATCCTATGGTTCGACGTGACGTCCTGGCCGTCTCAGGCGAGCCGCACGCTGACCATGACACCATCGTGGAGGTTCTCGGCTACACGAGCGGCAACGCCTCAGCCTGCCTGAACTTCCCCCTCGTCAGCTCCTGCCGCTCCGTCGGTTCCACGACGCTCAGGGGCGCACGCGAATGACGGTCTTGCCCTTGCGCCGCTCGGTCGGGTTGAGCGCGGGGAGGGCGTCGTCGAGGGTCGCGACGGTTCCAATGTGCGTGCGAAGGCGCCCGTCCCGCACCCGGTCGACGATCTCCACCAGCTGACTCGGAATGGACTCGACGACGAAGTCGACCGCGAGACCGTCGACAGGGCGGGTCTCAGGAGGCCCGACCACCGACACCAGCGTCCCGCCAGGCCGGATGATGCTCGCCGAGCGCCTCTGGATGTCACCACCGATGACATCGAAGACCAGGTCGACCCCTCCGA
Source organism: Sphaerisporangium sp. NPDC049457 (assembly GCF_055586705.1). Taxonomy (NCBI): domain Bacteria; kingdom Bacillati; phylum Actinomycetota; class Actinomycetes; order Streptosporangiales; family Streptosporangiaceae; genus Sphaerisporangium; species Sphaerisporangium sp. NPDC049457. Next base: position 239,774 of record NZ_JBVJHR010000003.1, read on the forward strand.
TGTCTTCGAGATCCTCCTCGTCGAGGGCAAGGAACTCGTTCGCGCCGAAGTCGAGCGCCGCCTGGCGGTCCGCCGCCCGCCCGGTACCGATGACGTAGGCGCCGAGCTCCCGGGCGAGCTGTGTCACCACGGATCCGACCGCGCCGGCGGCGCCGTGTGCCAGGACGCTCTGCCCCGCCAGAAGACGACCGTGCTGGAACAGGCCTTGCCATGCGGTCAGGCCGGAGATCGGCAGGCTCGCACCCACCGTGAAGTCGACGGCCCCGGGCAGCGGCGCCAGGTTGCGTGCCTCCACGGCCGCGTACTCGGCCATGGTCCCATCCCGGTGCCAGTCCGTGATCCCGAACACCCGCTGGCCCAGCGAGAGTCCCGTCGTACCGTAGCCGAGGGAGGTGACCACTCCGGCGAACTCGTGGCCGATGATCGCCTGGACTCGGCCGCGACCGGAGCGATCGACCCACGTCGAGGGCCACTCCCACTCTGCCGGGACAAAGCCCGACGCACGGACTTCAACGACGACGTCGTTGATCGCCGGCGTCGGCTCAGGCCGCTCCGCCAGCTTGATCCCGGCCGCTCCCGCGGCCTGATCAGCCGCGACGATTGCCTTCACTTCCACCTCCGTATACTCCGCACCCGCTGGCTCTGTGCGCAGGTCTGTGACTGTGTGTTGTCCACTCCGGTGGGACCCGACACGTTCCGTGGTCCGTTCGTCTGTGGCGACGGACCTTCTGGACTTGCTGGTGACGCGTCACGCAACGTTGGCCGGGAAACTGGTCCAGGATCGGATGGGTGAGCCGGCGAAGCCGGTCTTGGGCGCGGTGTGGGTGTTGTGCCAGCGGATGTAGGCGGCGATCGTGGTGTTCTGTTCGTGGTGGCCGCGGTGGTCGGTGCCGTGCCCGTAATCTGCCGCGATCACGTCTCCTTGACGTGCGGAAACACGACCCCGGGGCCATGATCGCGCCGGACGTCGCCGAAGGCGGCTCGCTTCCCCGGCTCATCGGGATCACCGGCACCGTGGCGCCGGCCGTCACCTCCAGGTACCGACGGCCGCCCTCTGACGAGCGGGGGGCGCTCGGCTATCGGCGGCCGCGGAAGGTTCGTCGCAGGTCTTGGACCCACTCGGCGGGGATCTCCCAGGGGATGAAGTGGCCGCCTCGGTCGTGCACGGTGAGGTTGACGTGGTTGTACCAGGCGGCGCGGTCTCCGCCGAGGAAGCTCTGGACGCGCTGCTCGGTGCTGACGCCGGGGGGGTTCTCGTAGCCGACGAAGGTGATGCCGGTGGGCGCCTCGACGACCGGCCACCGGTCGTGGGACGGCGTCCAGGGGTAGCGGTTGTTGTTGGCGTAGGTGCGGATCGAGGTGCCGATGGAGCCGGTGGCCCAGAAGATCATGGCGTGGGTGAGCAGGTCGTCCTTGGTGAAGACGGTCTCGATGTCGCCGCCGTTGTCGCTCCACTTCACCCAGCGTTCGAGTATCCAGGCGAGCATCCCCGCGGGCGAGTCGGACAGCCCGTAGGCGAGCGTGCTCGGCGCGAGGACGTGCGCGGCGAGGTGGACGGCGAACCGCCTGTCGAGCTCCACGACGCGCGCGTGGACGTCGGCGGGCAGGCCGTCGGGGATGGGGTGTCCGCCGCTGAGGTCCCAGGCCCGGTCTCCGTTGAACAGGGTGAGCTTCTGCCCGGACCCGATGTGGATGGCGTGCAGTTCGTCGGCGTACTTGTGCCCGAGCTGGCCGGTGACCAGCGCCCCGACGTCGCAGCCGGCCGCGGCGTACTTGGCGTGGCCGAGGGTCTCGGTCATGAGGGTGTGCCAGAGGTCGGCGACCTTCCAGAAGTTCATGTCCGGGTGGTTCGGCAGCGGCGTGGAGAACCCGAAGCCGGGAAGCGAGGGGACGATCACGTCGAACGCCTCGGCGGGGTCGCCGCCGTGCGCGCCCGGGTCGGCCAGCGGACCGACGACCTTGGACCAGTGCCAGAACGTCCACGGCCAGCCGTGCGTGAGGATCAGCGGCGTCGGGTTGGGGCCGGCCCCGGCCCTGCGCATGAAGTGCACCGGCACGCCCTCGACCTCGACGTGGTAGTGCTCGTAGGCGTTGATGGCGGCTTCGGCCGCGCGCCAGTCGTATTCGGTGCGCCAGTATTCGACGAGCTCCTGCAGGTAGCCGCGGTGGACGCCGTAGTACCAGTCGTCGTTGCCCGCGTCGAGCGGCCAGCGGGTCAGCGCGAGACGCCGCCGCAGGTCGTCGAGCACCTCGTCGGGCACGTGAATCGGCGTCGGCTCCAGCGGGAACGGCCGGGTCTCAGCGCCGTGTGATGAGGTGGTTCGGTGGTTCAACCGTCTTCTCCTGCGACCACGTCACGGAATGTACGACATCCCATGACATACGGGGCGACTTCGACAGTCCTGGCGTGAACTCCGACGATCATCACGTTATCACTCCGGCACATGGTGCTCCCCGCGCGTCCCCATGAGATCGCTCCGAGGTAGAGCCGGTCAGACCATCCCTGCGACACCCCGGAACGAGGGGATATGACCCGCATCCCCGGACGAGCCGCACGGCTCCGGAGCTCGGCGCGCCGGCCGGTGTACCTGGCGTCTCGGCTCATCGTCATCGAGCGGCGCGGCGCCATCGGCACCCTGCTCCCGGCGTGCCGGGCTCCTGCCATGGTGACGCTCGTCCGATCCGGGTGGACCTGCGGGGACGGGTCCGGGGTGGGGCTAGCCCTACCATCCACCGGCCAGGTACCCGGATGTCGTAAGGATGACGATCCGGACAGTGTTGAACGGACCTTTCCGGCCAGTCCGGCGCCGCGTGCGAGCACAGGGTGAGCACGGTGTGAGCACGGTGATCACGATGTGACCACCGTGTGAGCACATGGCGCGGGGTGGGCCGCGGATCCGCCACCACGTCAGGAGACGCGTCATCGACATCACGACCAGCGAGGCCACCGAACGCGAAACGCGCGGCAGCGACTTCGCCAGGCTCTCCCGGCGGGTGGCCGAGGCCGGCCTGCTGGACAGGCGCCCCGGCTACTACGCCCTGCGGTTCGGCATCATCGCGGTTCTGCTCGCGGGCGGCCTGGCCGCGTTCTTCACGCTCGGCGACTCCTGGGCCCAGCTCCTGGTGGCGGCGTACCTCGCGGTGATCTTCGCCCAGGTGGCGCTGGTCGCCCACGATCTGGCACACCGGCAGGTCTTCCGGTCCAGGCGCTACAGCCAGGCGGCCGGATGGCTGGCGGGCAATCTGATCATCGGCATGAGCTACGGCTGGTGGATGGACAAGCACACCCGGCACCACGCCAACCCCAACCACGAGGACCACGATCCGGACGTCTCCCCCGAAGTGCTGGTCTGGTCGCGGAGGCAGGCCGCGGCGAGCCGGGGCCTGGCCAGGTTCGTCGGCCGGCGGCAGGCGCTGCTGTTCTTCCCCCTGCTGACCCTGGAGGGGCTGAACCTCCACGTGGCGAGCTTCCGGGCGCTGCGGCGTCCCCGGCTGAAGCACCGGGGGCTGGAGGCCGCGCTGCTGGCCGCCCACGTCGTGCTCTTCCTCGGCATGGTCTTCGCGGTGCTCCCCCTGGGCAAGGGCCTGTTGTTCGTGGCCGTCCACCAGGCGCTCTTCGGGGTGTACCTCGGGTGCACGTTCGCGCCCAACCACAAGGGCATGCCCATGCTGACGGCCGAGGACAGCCTGGACTTCCTGCGCCGCCAGGTGCTCACCTCGCGCGACGTGCGCGGCGGCCTCGTGGTGGACGTCGCCCTCGGGGGTCTCAACTACCAGATCGAGCACCATCTGTTCCCCAGCATGCCGACGCCCAACCTGCGCCGGGCCCAGCCGCTGGTGCGCGCCTACTGCGCCGAGCTCGGCGTCCCGTACGAGGAGACCGGCCTGTTCAGCTCCTACGCCCAGGCCCTGCGCCACATGCGCGCCGTGGGCGCGTCGATCAGGTGACGACGATCACCTGACGACGAACGGGGCGAACGGGCAGGCGCGAACGGGCAGGTGAGCGCGTTCAGGTGAAGGCGTCGGCCTGGACCTGGCCGGACGGCTCGGCGGGCGGCGAAAGGGCGTCGCCCGCCGGCAGCGTGACGGTGACGGTCAGCCCGCCTTCGGCGTTCGGCGCCGCGGCCGCCGTGCCGCCGTGCGCCCGGACGATGGACCGGACGATGGCCAGGCCCAGGCCGGTCGACCTGGACCCCGCGGCGCGGCCGGACGCCAGCCGCTGGAACGGCTCGAACAGCCGGTCGACCTCCGCGAGGGGGACGGCGTCGCCGCTGTTGCGCACCGTGACCACCGCCTCCCCGTCGCCGCGGCCGGTGACCACCTCGATCCAGCCGCCCGGGCGGTTGTGCCGGATCGCGTTGTCCACCAGGTTGCGCACCAGGCGTTCGAGCAGGACCGGGTCGCCGTGGCCCGGGGCGGGACGCAGGTCGGTGGTGACCCGCAGCCCGGCGTGCTCGGCCTCGTCGTCGGCCTCGCTCACCGCGACGGCCGCCGCGACCGCCAGGTCGTGCGGCTCGCGGGCGATGACGCCGCCGTCGCTGCGGGCCAGGGCCAGCAGGCCGTCCAGCAGGCGTTCGGCCCGGCCGGCCGCGGTCAGCACGCCACGGGCCATCGCCTCCCACTGGGCGGGCGTGCTCTCGCGCTTGGCCAGCAGCACCTCGGCGCCGGTGCGGACGATCGCGAGAGGGGTGCGCAGCTCGTGCGAGGCGTCGGCGACGAACCTGCGCTGGCTGTCGAAGGAGTCCTCCAGCCTGGCCACCATCTCGTCGAAGGTGTCGGCCAGTTCCTTGAGCTCGTCGCGCGGCCCGGCGAGCGCGACGCGCTCGTGCAACCGGTCCTGGGAGACCCGCCGGGTGGCGGCGGTGAGCGTGCGCAGGGGGCGCAGCATGCGGCCGGCGACGACCCAGGAGACGCCGAGCCCGGCGACGGCGGCGACCGCCAGCGCGATCGCGGACGTCCTGGCGGTGCTCAGCAGCGTCTCGTCACGCAGCCGGGTGGTCTCGGCCAGGTCGTGCAGGGCGGATCGGTACTTCCTCATGTCCGCGGCGTTCGTGGCGTCCGGGGCGCTGATCGCCGCCAGATCGGCCGGAGTCGGGCCATGGATGTCGGTGTAGATGCTGTTGTAGAGCAGCGCGTAGTTGAGCGCGAGGATCCCGGCGCACGTCGCCACGAGCACGACCGCGTAGACGAGGGTCAGCCGCAGCCGGATCGACGGGTGCTTCCAGCGCGGCCTCACAGCCGGTACCCCGCGCCGACGACGGTCTCGACCAGCGGCGGGTCGCCCAGCTTGCGGCGCAGCCGGGCGATGGTGACCCGCACGGTCGCGGTGAACGGGTCGGCGTGCTCGTCCCATGCCCGTTCCAGCAGGTCCTCGGCGCTGACCACGGCGCCGTCGGCGCTCATGAGGATCTCCAGCACGGCCAGCTCCTTGGTGGTCAGCGGGATGACGCGGCCGTCGCGGCTGACGACGCGCCGGGCGGTGTCGAACGTCAGGCCCGCGCGCCGCAGGACCCGCGGAGCGTTGTTGGCCCTGCGGGCGAGCGCGCGGACGCGCAGCACCAGCTCGTCGAAGACGAAGGGCTTGGCCAGGTAGTCGTCGGCGCCGAGCATCAGGCCCGAGACCCGGTCGGCCGCCTCGCCCGCGGCGGTGAGCATGAGCACGCGGGCGTCGGTGCCGCCCGCGGCCAGCGCGGTGCACACCTGGTCGCCGTGCAGGAGCGGCAGGTCGCGGTCGAGCACGACCACGTCGTACCGGTTCGCGCCGGCCTTGTGCAGGCCGTCGAGCCCGTCGGCCGCGAGGTCGACCGCGATGCCCTGGTCCCGCAGCCCGTCGGCGACCTGTTCGGCCAGCAGCGCCTCGTCCTCGATCAGCAGCACTCGCACCGCACGCCCTCCTTGACCGGCAGTCTCCGCGATCGGGGGTTACACCCGTGTAACACGCGCTGTGACGGCGGCGTTGCCGGCTTCCTGCTCCACTGTGGCCCAACCACCCAGAGGAGATCGAGGATGAGAACGAGACTACTGGCCGCCTGCCTGCCGCCGCTCTTGCTGGTCACGGCGGTCGCCTGCACGAGGCCGGCCGACGGGGAGGGCGTCGCCTCGGCGGGCGGCGGCGCCGCCGCTCCGAGCGCGACGGCGAGCCTCAGCCTCCTGGACCAGGGGATCAGGTGGGCGAGGTGCATGCGGGAGCACGGCGTACCGCAGCCGGACCCGGTGGCCGCCAACGGCGACGGCATCCGGTTCCAGGGGTTCGACAAGGACGCGGTGGACCGGAACGCGCTGGAGGCGGCGCAGCAGGCGTGCGAGCGATTGCGCCCCGTCCCGCCGGCGGACGTGCTGGCGAAGAAGCGCGATTTGTCGCAGCTTTTCGCCCGGTGCATGCGCGAGCACGGGGTGAAGGACTTCCCCGATCCGGAGTCCGACGGCCATTTCGAGATCGAGCCGTCGGTGGAGAGCGACCCGCGGTTCCCCCCGGCGAAGGAGACCTGCGACGCGCGAGAGGACGCGGCGCTCGCGTCGTCGCGGCCGACCCCATGAGCGACACGCCGGCCGACCCCATGACCGGGACGGCGGGCAGCCCCAAGAGCGACACGCCGGCCGGCATGGCGACCGGTCCGGAAAGCGGAACGGCGAGCGGCGCGGCGGCGGGGGGTGGGCGCCGCGTCACCGCCGGGCGGCGGCGCGGCCGGGCCGTCGTGGCGGCCGGCGCGGTGGCGCTCGCGGCCGGAGCGGCGGTCGCGGCCGCGACCGGGTTCGAGTTCGACTTCGGCGCGGACGGCGCCGGCACGCCGGCCGCGGCGGAGCTGCCGCCGGCCACCGCACGGGTCACCCGGGAGACGATGGTCGACACCGACGAGGTGTCCGGCGACCTGGGGTACCGCGGCGAGACCACGCTGGCCGGGCGGATCGCGGGCGTCGTCACCCAGGTGCCGCCGGCCGGCGCCGTCATCGGCCGGGGCCGGCCGATCTACCGGGTGGACGACGCGCCGGTCGTGCTGATGTACGGCAGGGTCGCCGCGTACCGGACGCTCTATCCGGGGCTCACCGGCGCGGACGTGCGCCGGCTCGAACGCAACCTCAAGGCCCTCGGCTTCGGCGGTCTGACGGTGGACAAGACCTATACGTGGGACACCGCGATCGCGGTGCGGCGCTGGCAGCGGAAGCTGGGCCTGCCGCAGACCGGGCGGGTCGAGCTGGGCCGGGTGGTGTTCGCCCCGGGCCGCATCCGCGTCGGCGCCGTCACGGCCGGGGTGGGCCTGTCCACCGGCGGCGGGCAGGAGGTGCTGCGGTACACCGCGACCGGCCGGCAGGTGGTCGCCCGGCTGGAGGTGTCCAAGCAGCGGCTGGCCCGCAAAGGGGCCAAGGTGCGGGTCCGCATGCCGAGCGGCAGGACGGTGGCCGGCCGGGTGGAACAGGTCTCCACGGTGGTCGAGCGGCCGACCGGCGGGTCCGGCCAGGCGGAGACCTGGATCCAGACGGTCGTCTCGCTCCGCGACCCGAAAGCGGCCGCGGGAATCCAGGCGGCCGTGGTCACCGTGATCTTCACCGCGGCCGAGCGCGAGAACGTGCTGACCGTGCCGGTCGCCGCGCTGGTGGCGCTGGCCGAGGGCGGCTACGGCGTCGAGGTCGTCGAGGGATCCGCAACGCGGTACGTCAAGGTGAAGACCGGCATGTTCGCGAACGGCCGGGTCGAGGTCACCGGCGACGTGCTGCGCGAGGGCACGACCGTGGGGATGCCGCGATGATCGAGCTGACCGACGTGACGAAGGTGTACCCGGGCGGCGTCCGCGCGCTCGCCGGCGTCACCCTGGCCATCGGCGGGGGCGAGCTGGTCGCGGTGGTCGGACCGTCCGGCTCCGGCAAGTCCACCATGCTGCACATGCTGGGCACGCTCGACCGGCCCACCTCCGGCCGGGTGGTGGTCGACGGCCACGACGTGTCGCGGCTGTCCGACCGGCGGCTGTCGGCGCTGCGCGCGAGCCGCATCGGCTTCGTGTTCCAGCAGTTCCACCTGGCCGCCGGCGTGCCGGCGCTGGACGACGTGGCCGACGGCCTGCTCTACGCCGGGACCGGCCGGCGCGAGCGGCGGCGGCGGGCGGAGGCGACGCTGGAGCGGGTCGGGCTCGGACACCGGCTGGACCACGAGCCGCACGAGCTGTCCGGCGGCGAGCGGCAGCGGGTGGCGATCGCCCGGGCGGTGATCGGCGACCCCGCGCTGCTGCTCGCCGACGAGCCGACCGGCAACCTGGACACCGCCTCGGGCGAGAGCGTCATGGCCGTGCTGCGCGAGTTGCACGCGGCGGGCACCACCGTCGTGGTGATCACGCACGACCGGGACGTCGCGGCCGGGCTCGACCGGCAGGTGCTCATGCGCGACGGCCGGGTCGTCGGCGACGTCGCCGCCGCGCCGCGCCAGGCGGAGGTGAGCGCGTCATGACGGCCCCGCGGACCCGTTCCGGGCTCAGGCCCGCCCGGCTGGCCCCGGGGGACGTGGTGCGGGTCGGCGCGACCGGACTGCGCACCCGGCCGGCCAGGGCGCTGCTCTCCGCGCTCGGCATCGCGATCGGCATCGCGGCGATGGTCGCGGTGGTGGGCATCTCGTCGTCCTCCCGGGAGCAGCTCGACCGCCGGCTCGCCGCGCTCGGCACCAACCTGCTCACCGTCGCCCCCGGGCAGACCATCGAGGGCGAGAACGCGAAGCTGCCCGCCGAGGCCGAGGCGATGATCGCGCGGATCGGCCCGGTCACCGCCGTCTCCGCCATCGGGGAGATCCGCGACGCCAGGGTGTACCGCTCGGACCGGATCCCCAAGGTGGAGACCAACGGGCTGACCGTGCTGGCCGCCCGGGTGAGCCTGCCGCGGACCGTCGGCGCCGCCCTGCGCGGCGGCGCCTGGCTGAACGGCGCCACCGGCCGGTACCCCGCCGCGGTGCTCGGCGCCGGCGCGGCCGGACGGCTCGGCATCGGCCGTCCCGGCCCGCAGGCGGTGATCCTGGTCGGCGGCGAACGGTTCACCGTGATCGGCGTGCTGGGCGAGGTCGCGCTCGCGCCCGAGCTGGACACGGCCGTCCTGATCGGCTGGGAGGCCGCCACCGGCCTGTTCGGCTTCGACGGGCGGGCGACGACCGTGTACACCCGGTCGCGGGACAGCCACGTCGAGGCGGTGCGCGCCGTCCTGGCCGCCACCGCCGACCCGCGGGCGCCCGGCGACGTCAGCGTGTCGCGGCCCTCGGAGGCGCTCGCCGCGCGCCGGGCCGCCGATGCCGCTCTGAACGGGCTGCTGCTCGGCCTGGGCGCGGTGGCGCTGCTGGTGGGCGGCGTCGGGGTCGCCAACACGATGGTGATCTCGGTGCTGGAGCGCCGGGCCGAGATCGGCCTGCGGCGTTCGCTCGGCGCCACCCGGGGGCAGATCCGGACGCAGTTCCTCGTCGAGTCGCTGCTGCTGTCCGCGCTCGGCGGCGTCGGCGGGGTGCTGCTGGGCATCGCCGTCACCACCGGCTACGCCGCCTACCAGAGCTGGCCGGCGGTGGTGCCGGCGTGGGCGACGGCGGGCGCGCTCGCCGCCACCGTGCTCATCGGCGGCGTCGCCGGGCTCTACCCGGCGATCCGCGCGGCCCGGCTGTCGCCGACCGAGGCGCTGGCCGCGCCCTGACCGGGCGTCACGGAGATCGGCCCGCACCCCGCCGCCCGCAGGACGGCGGGGTCGCGGGCGGCGCGTGCACCCCCGGCCGGCAGGTGGCACGCCGTCCGTCACCCACCGGCGGACGCGCGGTGGCGGTCGCGGGCGGTGGGGTCAGACTCCCAGGCAGGCGGGGCCGAGGAGCTGTTTGAGGTCGCCCATCAGCGCCGGGGACGGGGCGACGCGGAGGCGGTCGTCCAGGCGCATGATGGTGGTCTTGGACCCGTTGTGCAGCTGCAGGTGGACCTCCGTCGTGCCGCGGTGGGTGCTCAGCACCTCCTTGAGGCGGCCGATCACCGGGGGCGTGCACCGGGTCAGCGGCATGCTGACGACCAGCGGGCCGCCCGACTCCTGGGACAGGTCGGGGGCGGTGACCTCCATCGCCACGATCTTGGCGACGTCCTCGCGCTTGTCGAGCCTGCCCTTGACGAAGACGATGGCGTCCTCGGCGAGCACGGTGGCGCACAGCTGGTAGGCGGACGGGAAGATCATGACCTCGATGGCGCCTTCGAGGTCCTCCAGGGTGGTGAGCACCCAGGTGTCGCCCTTCTTGGTGACCTTGCGCTGCAGGCCGGTCAGGATGCCGCCCACCGTGATGACCTGCCCGTCGGGACGGTCGTCGGACTGCAGCGCCGCGATCGAGCAGTCGGCGCCGGAGGACAGGATGTGCTCGACGCCGAACAGCGGATGGTCGGACACGTACAGGCCGAGCATCTCGCGCTCGAAGACCAGCAGCGTGGACTTGTCCCACTCTCCCGGCGGGATCTGCACGTCGAAGGTCTGGTCCTCGGCCCCGTCGATCGCCCCGAACAGGGAGTCCTGGCCGATGGCCTCGTTCTTCTTGATGTCGATGATGCCGTCGACGGCCTGTTCGTGCACCATGACCAGGCCCTTGCGGACGTGGCCGAGCGAGTCGAAGGCGCCCGCCTTGATCAGCGACTCGATGACCCGCTTGTTGCAGACCAGGGCGGGCACCTTGCGCAGGAAGTCCTTGAAGTCGGCGAAGCGGCCCTTCTCCTTGCGCGAGGAGATGATGCCGTCGACGACGTTGCCGCCGACGTTGCGGATGGCCGACAGGCCGAAGCGGATGTCGGTGCCGCGCGGGGTGAAGTCGAAGTCGGAGTCGTTGACGTCCGGCGGCAGCACCTTGATGCCCATGCGGCGGCACTCGTTGAGGTAGAGCGCCGACTTGTCCTTGTCGTCCTTGACCGAGGTGAGCAGCGCGGCCATGTACTCGGCCGGGTAGTTGGCCTTGAGGTAGGCGGTCCAGTAGGACACCAGCCCGTAGGCGGCGCTGTGGGCCTTGTTGAAGGCGTAGTCGGAGAACGGGAGCAGGATGTCCCAGAGGGTCTTGATGGCCGCGGCGGAGTAGCCGTTGTCCTTCATGCCCTGCTCGAAGGACTCGAACTGCTTGTCCAGCTCGGACTTCTTCTTCTTGCCCATCGCGCGGCGCAGCAGGTCGGCCTTGCCGAGCGAGAACCCGGCGACCTTCTGCGCGATGGCCATGACCTGCTCCTGGTAGACGATCAGGCCGTAGGTCGTGCCGAGGATCTCCGCCAGCGACTCGCGGAACTCCTCGTGGATGGGGGTGATCTCCTGCTGGCCGTTCTTGCGCAGCGCGTAGTTGGTGTGGGAGTTGGCGCCCATCGGGCCGGGACGGTACAGCGCGCCGACGGCCGAGATGTCCTCGAAGTTGTCGGGCTTCATCAGCCGCAGCAGCGAGCGCATGCCGCCGCCGTCGAGCTGGAAGACCCCCAGGGTGTCTCCCCGGCCGAGCAGCTCGTAGGTCCTCGGATCGTCCAGCGGCAGCTTCAGCAGGTCGATCATGTTGCCGGTGTTGGCCTCGATCATCTTCAGGCAGTCGTCGATGATCGTGAGGTTGCGCAGGCCCAGGAAGTCCATCTTGAGCAGGCCGAGCGTCTCACAGGTCGGGTAGTCGAACTGCGTGATGATCGCGCCGTCGGAGTCGCGGCGCATGATCGGGATGTAGTCGGTGAGCACCTCGCGGGACATGATGACGCCCGCGGCGTGCACGCCGGTCTGCCGGATCAGCCCCTCAAGGCCCTTGCCGAGGTCCATCGCCGCCTTGACGTCGACGTCCTCCTCGTACAGCTTGCGCAGCTCGCCGGCCTCGTTGTAGCGCGGGTGGTCCTTGTCGAAGATGCCGGACAGCGGGATGTCCTTGCCCATCACGGCGGGCGGGAACGCCTTGGAGACCTTGTCACCGAGGGCGTAGGGGTAGCCGAGGACGCGGGCGGCGTCCTTGATGGCCGCTTTCGCCTTGATGGTGCCGAAGGTGGCGATCATCGCGACCTTGTCGGCGCCGTACTTCTCGGTGACGTACCGGATGACATCGGCCCGCCGGCGTTCGTCGAAGTCGATGTCGACGTCGGGCATGGAGACGCGGTCGGGGTTGAGGAACCGCTCGAAGATCAGGCCGTGCGGCAGCGGGTCGAGGTCGGTGATGCCGAGCGCGTAGGCCGCCAGCGAGCCCGCGGCCGAGCCGCGGCCGGGGCCGACGCGGATGCCGTTGTTCTTGGCCCACATGATGAAGTCGGCGACCACGAGGAAGTAGGAGGGGAACCCCATCTGCAGGATGACGTTCATCTCGAACTCGATCTGGCGCTGGTGCTCCTCGTCCACCCCGTCGGGGAAGCGGCGGCGCATGCCGCGCTCGATCTCCTTGCGGAACCAGCCCTCCTCGGTCTCGCCCTCGGGGATCGGGAAGGTCGGCATGAGGTTCTTGAAGCCGAACATGCCGGACGGGTCGACCTTCTCGGCGACCAGCAGGGTGTTGCGGCAGCCCTCGGCCCACAGGTCGGAGGAGTCGACCGCGCGCATCTCGTCGGCGGTCTTGATGTAGTAGCCGCTGCCGTCGAAGCGGAACCGGTCGGGGTCGGACAGCTGCTTGCCGGTCTGGATGCACAGCAACGCGTCGTGGGAGGTGGCGTCGGACTCGTAGGTGTAGTGGGAGTCGTTGGTCACCAGCGGCGGGATGCCCAGCTCGGCGGAGATCTTGGTGAGGCCGTCGCGGACCCTGCGCTCGATGTCGAGCCCGTGGTCCATGATCTCCAGGTAGTAGTGCTCCTTGCCGAAGAGCTCCTGGTATCGGGCCGCCGCCGCGAGCGCCTCGTCGTACTGGCCGAGGCGCAGGCGGGTCTGCACCTCGCCCGAGGGACAGCCGGTCGTGGCCATCAGCCCTTCGGAGTGCTCGGCGAGCAGCTCGGCGTCCATGCGGGCCCACTTGCGCACGAAACCCTCGGTGTAGGCGCGCGAGGAGAGCTTCATCAGGTTGCCCAGGCCCGTCGCGTTGCGCGCCCAGATCGTCATGTGGGTGTAGTAGCCACCGGCGGAGACGTCATCGCGCTTCTGGTGCGGCTCGCCCCACAGCACGGGCTTCTTCTGGTGGCGGGAGGCCGGGGCGACGTAGGCCTCGATGCCGATGATGGGCTTGATGCCGGCCCCGGTCGCCTGCTTGTAGAAGTCGTAGGCGCCGTGCATGTTGCCGTGGTCGGTGATCGCGATGGCGGGCATCTCGAGATCGCCGACCTGTTTGAACATCTGCTTCAACCGCGCCGCGCCATCGAGCATGGAGTACTCGGTGTGAACGTGCAGATGCACAAACGAATCAGCCATGCGGGCCGTCCCTCTCCCCTCGATCCGGTGCGGCGGATGAGAGCCTACGCCGTGCCGGAGGCCTCTCGGGGCACACCCGGCCCGTCAGTCTCAATCGTGATCGGGGCCGGGGGCGGCGAGCGCCTCCGTGGACGCGCGTCCGCGGGGGCCGCCCTGGTGGGGGCCGCCTTCTGCGCGGTCCTGCGCGTCCTCGGTCCCATTCTCCCGCGTGTCGCCACCGCCCGCCGCCCGCGCGGCGGCCTGGTCCGTCCCACACGAACCGCTGCCGCCCGGCCGGTGTGCGGAGCCCTCGTCCGTCCTGCGTTCGGCGGCCCTGGTCTGCTCGGCCAGGTGCAGGCCGGCCTCGATGACGGCGTTCATCACCGGCGCGAGCCGTTCCTCGCCCAGTCGCGGGGCGCGGCGGGCCATCGCGGCGACCAGGCGGCGCTCGCGCTCCATGTCTCGACCGGCGAAGCCGCCGACCGGCTTGAGCCGCTGAACGGTGCCCGCCAACCCCGCCCGGCGCTCCAGCAGGACGGCGAGCGCCGCGTCGACGCGGTCGATGGCCTCCCGGGCCGCCGCCACCGTCGCGGGGTCCTCGTCGCGGACGAGGGCGCCGACCACGGTCACCGCCTCGCGGGCCGCCGCGGCCGCCTCGGCGCCGGCGTCGGGCCCGAGCCACAGCCCGTCCGCGCCCGCGGCCACCGCGGCCGCCGCCAGCGCGGCCCCGCCGGGCGCGGCGAGCACCGGCCGTCCCGAAAGGTCTCTGGCCGCGCGGGCGGCGCCGAGGTCCGCGCCGAGGCCCTCGTGGGACGCGCCTCCGTCCTCGCACAGCACCACGCCGGGGGCGCCCTCGGCCGCGCAGCGGTCGGCGGCCCGCAACCACTCGTCCAGGGAGGTTCCCGCGCCCCGGGTCAGCACCACAGGAAGACCGAGCGCGCACGCCGCCCGGGCCGGCGCCGGGCCGTCCGTCCACGCCACGGCGGCGAGCACCACGCCGTCGGCGTACGCGGCGATGGCGGGCACGTCCTCGGGGGACGCCGGTTCGGCGAGCAGCGGCCCGTCCCACCCGGACCTGGCCCGCGCGAGGTCCTCCGCCGCGCGGCCGGCGCGCGGGCGCAGCCACCGCCCGTCGGCGCCCTGCCAGGACGCGGGTGCGCCGCCCAGCACCACGGCCGGGCCGGCGCCCACGGTGAGGCTCGCGATGCGCACGGGGCGCGCGCCAAGTTGCCCGGTCGATGACATGTCGGCTCCCTCGGTGGGCGCCGGCCGCGTCACCCGCGAGCCGGCGGGGTCGTTGAATGACGAAAGGCGAAGACAGGTCGTCTCCGCCTCTGCCGGCTCCGATTGTCGCTAGATCGTGACGGCGGCCGGTCCTGCGGGAACCGGGCCGGTGAACACGAAACAGCAAGTCATGGCACTGAGAATAGCAGTAAAGCGCCACCTGGTGGACACCGCGTCTCATATGGCGGACGTTTTGGGCGGCGGCGCGTTTGCACGTGCGCACCGCTATGGGACGATTCATTCGCCTGAAAGGGGGTAGCGGCGGGTGATGTCGGAAGCACGGCCGGATGGACGGCGTCAAGGACGCCGCGTGGCCGACCGCTACCAGCTCTTGGAGCCGATCGGCCGTGGCGGCATGGGCATCGTATGGCGGGCGCACGACGAGCTGCTCGACCGGGCCGTCGCCGTCAAGGAGGTCCGCTATCCCGGCGACCCCGAGGACGACGAGGTCGCCGAGCTCAACCGGCGCACGCTGAGAGAGGCGCGGGCCGCGGGCCGGCTGACCCACCCGAACGTCGTGGTCGTCCACGACGTCATCGAGGAGAACGGCCGCCCCTGGATCGTCATGCAGCTCGTCGACTCGCGCTCGCTCGGCCAGGTTCTGCGCGACGACGGGCCGATGCCGGTGCGCATGGTCGCGGAGATCGGGCTGCAGGTCCTGGAGGCGCTGCGCAGCGCGCACGCGGCCGGGGTGCTGCACCGGGACGTCAAGCCCGAGAACGTGCTGCTCACCGACGACGGCCGGGTGGTTCTGACCGACTTCGGCATCGCCCGCATGGAGACCGACACGACGATGACCCGCACGGGTCTGGTCGGCACGCCCGCGTTCATCGCCCCCGAGCGCCTGCGCGGCTACCCTGCCCAGCGCGAGTCCGACCTGTGGTCGCTCGGCGCGACGCTGTACGCCGCGGTCGAAGGCCGCCCGCCGCACGACAAGGGCATGGCGATGGCCACGATGCACGCCGTGCTGAACGACGAGCCCGAGCCCGCCCTGCGCGCCGGACGGCTCGGCGCCGTCCTGTCCGGGCTGCTGGAGAAGGACCCCGGCAAGCGTCTCAGCCCCGACCAGGCCGAACGCATGCTGCGCAGCGTCGCGGAGGACCGCGGCAGCGTCCCGACGACCGCCCAGCGGACGCTGCCGGCGACGCCGCTCCCCACGCCTCCCACCAGCCCGCCGCGCAAGCAGCCCAAGCCGCCGCGCCGGCCGGCCGGCGAGCGGCCCGAGGCCGCGGCGGCGCAGGCCGCCGTCCCCGCCGAGGCGCAGGCGCGCGGCCGGGCGGAGGCGCTGGAGAAGGTCCAGTCGCTCAAGCCGGCCCCCGCCTCCGGGCGGCCCGCCGGCGAGACGCCCGGCCAGGCCCCGCCCGCCGACGCCGAAGCCGGTCCGCGCGCCGATTCCGCCGCGCGGACCGAGGCCGGCTCGGGGCGCGGGAGCGCGGAGGCCGCCGGGAACGCCGGGCCGTCCGCGGCCCATGAGGGCGCGGCGGGCGCGGCGGCCGAGGCCGTCCGCCCCGGCGCGCAGGACGCCCCGCGCGCGGCGTCCTCGCCCGCGGGCACGGCCGAGCCGGACGCCGGCGAGGCCGGGCACGACGAACCCTCGGACGGGCCTGCCGCCGGCACGCCCCAGGCGGGCGCCGCCGGAGGGGAAGACCTCGCGGACGGGAAGGCGGCGGTCCGGGGGGCGCCCGTCTCCGCGGCCTCACCCGCCAGGCCGGCGGGCCGGCCGATCAAGGCTCCGGTTCAGCCGGTCAAGCCCGTCGACGCCGTGGAGCGGTCCGCCGCACCGGCCGAACCCTCCCCGTCCTCCATGCCCTCCACGCCCGCCGGGCCGATCGAGCCCCAGCGGCCGACGCGCGTCCCCCGGCAGGCCGCCGCGTACGGCGCCGAGGGCCGGACACGGCCCGAGACCCGCAAACGTCCCTACGGCGACGCGCCGGGCGGCGGCCCGTACGCGCCGGCGGGCGGCGCCGGGGACGCCTATGACAGCCCCGCCGCCTCCTACGAGGGGCCCTCTCCGGCCGCCTACGAAGGCTTCTCCGGCGCCTCGGCCGCACCGCCGATGCCGTCGGCCGCATCAGACGGCGAGCCCCGGCGCCCACTTCCGCTGCTGCGCGTCGCCCTGGTGGCCATTCCCGCGCTGATCCTGGTGGCGGGCGTCGCCCTGTGGCTGGGGGCCCGCGACGCCTCCACCCCCTCCGGCGGCACGTCGGCGTCCGGGGACAACTCCTCGGCCCCGGCGACGGACGCCTCCGGCGCCTCGGCCGCGCCGTCCTCGGGCGCCTCCTCCGCGCCGTCGGCGGGCGCCTCCTCCTCGCCGTCCGCCGCTCCGAGCAAGACGGAGAAGCCCTCCCCCAGCCCGAAGCCGACCTCCTCCAGTCCGGCGGGCGTCCCCGACGGGTGGCACAGGTACAAGCATCCGGGCGGGCTGTTCTCCATCGCGCTGCCGAAGGGGTGGCACGTGGACGGCAGGGGGAACGGCGAGGTCCGCTTCCGCGGCGACTCCCACACCTACCTGGAGGTCCACCACACCTCCACCCCGGAGTCCGACGCGGTGAAGGTCTGGCGGCGCGACACGCCGGGCATGAGCGGGAACTTCTCCGGCTACAAGCTGATCGCCATCAGAGAGGTCAAGGGCTACTGGAAGACCGCGGCCGACTGGGAGTTCACCTTCGGCGACAGCCGCTTCCGGTCGCGCGTGATCGACCGCGGCTTCGTCACCGACAAGCACAACGGCTTCGCGCTGCTCTTCAAGACCGAGGACAAGGGCTGGAAGGCGAAGAAGAAGCTGTTCGAGACCTTCGCCGCGACTTTCAAGCCCCGCAAGTAGCGGTCGCGGGCGCCGTCCGGCCGAGAGCCGTACGGGGCCGCCGCTCCCCCGGCGGACGGCGGCCCCGTCCACTCGCGGACGGCGGTCGCGTGCCCGCGAGCGTCCGGTTATGGGACGATGCGGGGGCGCGAAGGGAGGCAGGGGCGAGGTGACCGCTGAGACGCAGCGCCGGGTCGCCGGCAGATACCGTCTGCTGGAACCCATCGGCCGCGGCGGCATGGGCGTGGTCTGGCGGGCCCACGACGAGCTTCTCGACCGCACGGTCGCGGTCAAAGAGGTCCTCTACAGCGCGATGAGCGAGCAAGATCGCGTTGCCTTCAACCGGCGCACGATCCGCGAGGCGCGGGCCGCCGGCCGCCTGGACCACCCGTCGGTGGTCGTCGTCCACGACGTCATCGAGGAGGACGGCCGGCCCTTCATCGTCATGCAGCTGGTGCGGTCGCGGTCGCTGGGCGAGGTCCTCAGGGACGGCGGGCCGCTGGAGCCGCGCACGGTCGCCGAGATCGGCGCGCAGGTGCTGGACGCGCTGCGCTCCGCGCACGCCTCAGGGGTGCTCCACCGGGACGTCAAGCCCGAGAACGTCCTGCTCACCGACGGCGGCAGGGTCGTGCTGACCGACTTCGGCATCGCCACGATGCCCGAGGAGACCGCGCTGACCACCACGGGCAACCTGTCGGGCACCCCGGCGTTCATCCCTCCCGAGCGGCTGCAGGGCAGGCCGGCCGGGCCCGAGTCCGATCTGTGGTCCCTCGGCGCGACGCTGTACGCCGCCGTGGAGGGCCGGCCGCCCTTCGACCGGGGCGCCCCGGTGCCCACGATGGCGGCCGTGCTGAACGACGAGCCTGATCCCGTGCGGTCGGCCGGGCCGCTGGCCCCGGTGATCGCCGGGCTGCTGCGCAAGGAGCCCGCTCAGCGCATGCCGGCCGCCGAGGCCGCCGAGGCGCTGCGCCGCGTCGCCGCCGGAGAGCCCGTGCGCGCCGGACGGGGCAGGGCCGGGCGGCGGGCCGAGACCGCGCGCCACACCTCGCCACACGTGGGGTCGTTCCATCCGGGCGGCACCGTCGCCGGCACCGTCCGGGCGCCGTGGCCGGCCCCCGACCGGCGGGCGCCCGCGGAGGACGGCCGGGCCCGCCGGGGGCGGTCCAGAGCGGCCCTGCTCACGGGCGTCCCGCTGCTGGCCGTCCTGGTCGGCCTCGGCGGCTGGTACGGCTACCGGCAGGTCGCAGGCCCGGCGGCCGCGTCACCCTCGGCGTCATCGTCAGAGGCCGGCTCCGCCACGCCGGTGGGCACCTCCTCGGCGGTGGCGCCGTCGTCCTCGCCGTCCGGCCCGAGCCCTTCGGACGCGTCGTCCTCCTTGCCGGAGGGCTGGCGCACCCACGCCGACAAGCTGGGCTTCACCGTCGCGCTCCCCGGGCGCTTCTCCGAGTTCGGCCGCACCGGTACCCGGGTGTTCTTCCGCGCGCCCGGCGGCCACGGCTACCTGCTGGTCGACATCACCCCGTGGCCGACCCGCGACCCGCTGGCCGCCATGAAAGCGGTGGAGGAGCAGGCGACGACGAAGAGGAGGCTGCCCGACTACCGGCTGGTCTCGCTGCGCGCCCTGACCTACCTCGACCGGCCGGCCGCCGACTGGGAGTTCACCTGGCGGACGAAGGCCGGCCGGGCGCACGTCATCGACCGGGCCTTCACCACGGCCGACGGGCGGCAGTTCGCGATCTACTGGCACACCCTGGACAAGTACTGGCAGGCGGATTATCCCTTTTTCGCGACGTTTGCGAAGACTTTCCGGCCATCCTGACTACGAAGGCATGTGACCGAAAATTTAGGGTAGCCAGCCTCACATGCCGGATTCCTCCCAGGTCACAGAACGAGCCGTGGCAGGCCGATACCGTCTGCTCGAACCAATCGGCCGAGGTGGAATGGGCACCGTCTGGCGGGCCCATGACGAGATCCTCGGCCGCGAGATCGCCGTCAAGGAGCTGATCGCGCCACCGGAGCTCACCGGTCCGGAACGGGAGATCTTCGCGGAACGGACCCTGCGGGAGGCGCGCGCCGCAGGGCGGGTCAGCCACCCCGGCGTCGCCACCGTCTACGACGTGTTCGAGGAGAACGGGCACCCGTGGATCGTGCTCCAGCTGGTGCCCTCCGACACGCTGGGCGCCGTCGTCCGCGACCAGGGACCGCTCCACCCGGTGCGCGCCGCCGAGATCGGCCTGCAGGTGCTCGCCGCGCTGCGCGCCGCCCACCAGGCGGGAGTGCTGCACCGGGACGTCAAGCCGGACAACGTCCTGCTGGCCAAGGACGGCGGGCGGGCGGTGCTCACCGACTTCGGCATCGCGACCCTGGAGGACGACTCCCCCGTCACCCGTACCGGCACGCTCATCGGCACCCCGGCGTTCATCGCGCCCGAGCGCGCCGCGGGCGGGCAGGCGACCCGCGCCTCCGACCTGTGGTCGCTCGGCGTCACGCTGTACGTCGCGGTGGAGGGCCGCTCGCCGTTCCAGCGCGGCAACCCGCTGGCGACGCTGGGCGCGGTCATGCACGACCCGCCCGCGCCGATGCGGCTCGCCGGGCCGCTCGCGCCGGTGCTGGCCGGGCTGCTGAAGAAGGACCCCGCCGAACGGCTCACCGCCGCCGACGCCGAGCGCTACCTGCGCATGGTCGCCGCGGGCATCGCGCCCGAGCCGACGATGCCGGCCGTTCCCGCGACCCCCATGGTGCCCGCTCAGGGGCGGGCGCCGTCCGCGGAGCGGGCGGCGGCCCCGAGGCCGGTCACCGAGCCTGGAGCGGTCCCCCCGCAGGCCCGTCCGGGCGGCGGGCGCGGCATCGCGCTGGCCGGGCTCACCTCGCTGATCCTCTCGGTCGGCCTGGTGGCGGGCGGCCTCGCCTGGGTGACCGCGCGGTCGGCCGGGACCTCCACCCCGGCGACCTCCCCGACGGTCCGCGTCACCGTGTCGGTCACCCCGACCGCCGAGCCGGTCACCCGGCGTTCCTCCCAGGAGACGTACACGCCGCAACGCGGCGGGCAGGCCACCGGCCACGCTCCCGCCACCTCGGCGCCCCGGCCCACCGGGGGCCGGCCGACGCCGGACAAGAGCGAGAGCGGCGAGGACCGCAAGCCGTCCGCCAAGCCCTCCAAGCCTTCCAAGCCCTCCCCGTCCAAGCCGCCCAAGCCGACCGAGAGCGACGAGGGCGACGGCAACGCCGTGCCGCCGGGCGAGGGCGGAGGACCGGGAGACGACTCCGCCGGCTCCAAGAACGGCGGAGGGGACCCCCGCCAGAACGGCGACGTCACCAGCGATCACGGCGAGGCCGGCGGAGACGCGCGCGTCATCGGCGGCGGCCCCCTGCCGGGCGTCTGACCGCATCTAACGGCGTTTGAGGGCGTCTGACCGTATCTGACGGCGTCTGACCGCAGTGGCCCGCCCGGCGGCGGGCGGGTCAGGACTCGGCGCGGACGGCGTCCAGGGCGCGGGCCAGCTCTTCGGGGTAGTCGCTGGTGAAGGTCACCCGCTCGCCGCTCGCCGGATGGTCGAACGACAGCGAGACGGCGTGCAGCCACTGGCGGGTGACGCCGAGACGGGCCGCCAGCTTGGGGTCGGCGCCGTAGGCGAGGTCGCCCACACAGGGGTGCCGCGTGGCCGACATGTGGACCCTGATCTGGTGGGTGCGGCCGGTCTCCAGCTTGATGTCGAGCAGCGACGCCGCCCGGAACGCCTCGATCGTGTCGTAGTGGGTGATCGACGGCTTGCCGCCCGCGACGACGGCGAACCTGCCGTCGCCGGCCGGGTGCCGGTCGATGGGGGCGTCGATGGTGCCGCGCAGCGGGTCGGGGTGCCCCTGGACGAGCGCGTGGTAGTGCTTGTCGACCGTGCGCTCCTTGAAGGCGCGCTTGAGCCGGGAGTAGGCCACCTCGCTCTTGGCCACCACCATGACGCCGGTGGTGTTGGCGTCCAGGCGGTGCACGATGCCCTGACGCTCCGCCGCGCCGCTGGTGGCCACCCGGTGCCCGGCGCCGAGCAGGCCGCCGACGACCGTCGGGCCCGTCCAGCCCACGGTGGGGTGGGCCGCCACGCCGATCGGCTTGTTCACCACGACGATGTCGTCGTCCTCGTAGACGATGCTCATGCCGGGGACCGGCTCGGCCACCGGCACCGGCAGGCCGGGCGGCGGCGGGATCACCACGTCCAGCCACGCGCCCGCGTGGACGCGGTCGGACTTGGCCGCGGCCGCGCCGTCGACCTGGACTTCGCCGGCGGCGATCAGCTCGGCCGCGCGCGTGCGGGAGAAGCCGAACAGCCGCGCCAGGGCGGCGTCCAGGCGCTCGCCCTCCAGGCCGTCGGGCACGGGGAGACTGCGCTGCTCACCCATGGGTCCCGCCCTCCTCACCGCGCGACGCGGCGTCGGGCGTGGCGGCGTCGGCGTCGGGCGTGGCGGACGTCTCGTCGCCGGCGCGCGTGCCGTCGATCTGGTAGCCGCGCCAGGCCAGGAACACCGCCAGGATGCCGCCGCACACGATCGCCGAGTCGGCGACGTTGAACACCGGGAAGCCGGTGACCGGGAAGACCTCGATCCAGTCGACGACGTGCCCCTGGAACGGCGCGGGGTAGCGGAAGACGCGGTCGGTGAGGTTGCCGAGCGCGCCGCCGAGCAGCAGGCCCAGGGTGACCGCCCACGGGACGCTGCGCAGCTGCCGCGCCGTGCGCAGGATGGCGACGACCACGCCCGCCGCGATGACCGTGAAGATGATCGTCATGCCGGTGCCGATGCTGAACGCCGCGCCGGAGTTGCGGATCACCCGCAGCTGCAGCACCTCGCCGATCACCCGGACCGGCTCGCGGCCCTCCAGCACGTCGACCACGATGGTCTTGCTGGCCAGGTCGAGCGCGTAGATGAGCACCGCCAGGGCCGCGAGGGCGCCGATGCGCTTCGGACGCGGCTCATCGCCGCGTCCCGAGGCGGGGCGCGGCGGTTCCGGCGAGGGGGGAACCTCCGGCGAGGCGTTCAGCGGCGCTCCTCCCGCTGCTTGCACGAGACGCACAGCGTCGCTCTCGGGAACGCCCGCAGCCGCTCCTTGCCGATCGGCTTGTGGCACGATTCGCACTCTCCATATGTTCCTGCGTCGATGCGGGCGACCGCCCGCTCGTTCTGCGCGATCAGATCTCGCGCATTCAGGGTAAGGGCGATCTCACGTTCACGCTCATAGGTCTTGGCCCCGGCGTCCGCCTGGTCGTCGCCGGCGCTGTCGCTGATGTCGCCCGAGGCGATCTGCGACTCCGCGCGCGCGACCTCGGCGTTCAGCTCCTCGATCTCGCCGAGCAGGCGTCCGCGAACCTCGGAGAGTTCCTCCGCGGTCCAGCCGGCAGCGCCGTTCGTCTCCGTGGCGGTGGTCTTGTCCGCCCGCGTCATACCGGCCATAGCGGCCTCCTCGCCGTTCCACCTGTTGAGCAGTGCGGGAAGCATAGGTCGGCCATATCCGAAGAACAAACGACGCGCCGACCGTTTACGCCATCCGTAACACCGCAGCCCTTTCGGTCAATTCCTGGTCGTTACCGGTTATCTCCACGACCTTGTCCCTGCTTGTCGCACCGCTGACGAGCCGTACGTCCGCGCGGCGCACGCCGAAGGCGCCGGCGACCGCGCGCAGGGCCGCCTCGGTGGCCTTGCCGTCCACCGCGCGGGCGTTCACCTTGACCACGATCGCCTCCTCGCCGTAGACGCCGCCGACGGACTCGCGGGCGGCCCCCGGCCGCACCCTGATCGCCAGCCTCATAAAGGTGTCGGCTCCTCTCCCATCGTGGGATATCGTTTCAGTTTGCAAGGCGTTGATGGGGACGAGTACCTCCGATCCCCCTCGCACGAGCGACCCGGGGACGGTGCGAGCCCGGGGCGAGGCCCAGAGGGAAGATCACCCCGGAGCCGCCGGAGGAACGGCCGCGTCCCGATCGACGGTCGCGTGGCCCAGTAGAACCGGCAGCGGTGACAAGAGTGGGCCTCTTTTCGGGAGATCTCCTTCGCGGAGATCTCGCGGGCGGGGTCAAGGAGGGTGGTACCGCGGGGCCCGGGGCCTCGTCCCTCCACGCCATGGAGAAACGCTCGCGTGGAGGTCTGCCGCTCCGATGTCCGCACCCTACTTCCGCTCTCTTCCCGCGCAGGTCGACCTGCCCGCCCTTGAGGCGGAGGTGCTCGACCGCTGGCGCGACGGCAAGGTCTTCGAGCGGTCGCTCGAACAGAACGCCGGCGGCCCGTCGTGGGTGTTCTACGAAGGCCCGCCCACCGCCAACGGCATGCCCGGCGTCCACCACGTCGAGGCCCGCGTCTTCAAGGACGTCTTCCCCCGCTACAAGTCCATGCGCGGGTTCAACGTGCCGCGCAGGGCCGGCTGGGACTGCCACGGCCTGCCGGTGGAGGTCGCGGTCGAGAAGGAGCTCGGCCTGTCGGGCAAGCCGCAGATCGAGGCGTACGGCATCGCCGAGTTCAACGAGCGCTGCCGCGAGTCGGTGCGGCGCCACGTCGACGCCTTCGAAGAGATGACCGAGCGCATGGGCTACTGGGTCGACATGTCCCAGGCCTACCTCACGATGGACCCCGCCTACGTCGAGTCCGTCTGGTGGTCGCTGAAGGTCATCTGGGAGAAGGACCTGCTGTTCCGCGACTACCGCATCACGCCGTACTGCCCGCGCTGCGGCACCGGCCTGTCCGACCACGAGCTCGGCCAGCCCGGCGGGTACGAGAACATCACCAGCCCCTCGGTGTACGTCCGCATGCCGGTCACCTCCGGGCGGTTCGTGGGCGCCGACCTGCTCATCTGGACCACCACGCCCTGGACGCTGGTGTCCAACACCGCCGTGGCCGTCCACCCCGAGGTGACCTACGTGGTGGCCGCCAAGGAGGGCGAGCGGCCGGTGATCGTGGCCGAGCCGCTGCTCGAGAGCGCCCTCGGCGAGGGCTGGACGGCCGGCGAGAGCTTCCCGGGCACCGAGCTGGAGCACGTCCCCTACTCGCGGCCCTTCGACCTGGTGGACATCCCCGCCGCGCACTTCGTCGTGCTGGGCGACTACGTCACCGTCGAGGACGGCACCGGCCTGGTCCACCAGGCGCCGGCGTTCGGCGCCGACGACATGACGGTGTGCAAGCGGTACGGCCTTCCCGTGGTCAACCCGATCGGCCCGGACGGGCGGTTCCTGCCCGACGTGCCGCAGGTCGGCGGCACGTTCTTCAAGGACGCCGACGAGGGCCTCACCGAGGACCTGCGGACGCGCGGCCTGCTGTTCAAGGGCAGCCACTTCGAGCACTCCTACCCGCACTGCTGGCGCTGCCACACCGCGCTGCTGTACTACGCGCTCCCCGCCTGGTACATCCGGACGACCGCGATCAAGGACCGCCTGCTCGCCGAGAACGACCGCACCAACTGGTACCCCTCGACGATCAAGGAGGGCCGCTACGGCGAGTGGCTGCGCAACAACGTCGACTGGGCCCTGTCCCGGTCGCGTTACTGGGGCACGCCGCTGCCGCTGTGGGTGTGCACGACCCACGAGTCCCACGTGACCTGCGTCGGGTCGCTGAAGGAGCTCGGCGACCTCGCCGGGCGCGACCTGTCGGCGCTCGACCCGCACCGGCCGTTCGTCGACGACGTCGCCTTCCCGTGCCCGGTCTGCGGCGACGAGGCCCGGCGCGTGCCCGACGTCATCGACGCCTGGTACGACTCCGGCTCCATGCCGTTCGCCCAGTGGGGGGCTCCGCACGTCAACAAGGAGGCCTTCAAGGCGTCCTACCCCGGCCAGTTCATCTGCGAGGCGCTCGACCAGACGCGCGGCTGGTTCTACTCGATGATGGCCGTCGGCACCCTGGTCTTCGACAAGTCGTCCTACGAGAACGTGCTGTGCCTCGGCCTGATCCTCGCCGAGGACGGCCGCAAGATGAGCAAGCACCTCGGCAACGTGCTGCAGCCGATCCCGCTGATGAACCAGCACGGCGCCGACGCCCTGCGCTGGTTCATGGCGACCTCCGGCTCCCCGTGGTCGCCGCGCCGGGTCGGTCACGCCGCGCTGGAGGAGATCGTCCGCAAGGTCCTGCTGACCTACTGGAACACGACCTCCTTCTTCACCCTGTACGCGGGCGCCGAGGGGTGGTCGCCGTCCCGGCTCGGCGAGGCCCTCGCGCACGCCGAGCGGCCGCTGATCGACCGCTGGGCGCTGGCCGAGCTGCACCGCACGGTGGCCGAGGTCACCGACGCGCTGGAGTCGTTCGACACCACGCGCGCCGGCCGGCGGCTCACCGACTTCCTCGACGACCTGTCCAACTGGTACGTCCGCAGGTCGCGCCGCCGCTTCTGGTCGGGCGACGTCTCGGCGTTCGCCACGCTGTACGAGTGCCTGGAGACCGTGACCCGTCTGATGGCGCCGCTCGTGCCGTTCCTCACCGACTACCTCTGGGACGTGCTGCGCACGCCGGAGGCGCCCGCGTCGGTGCACCTGGCCACCTGGCCGCAGGTGCGCGAGGACCTGCTGGACCCCGGTCTGTCGGAGCAGATGGCGCTGGTGCGCCGCCTGGTCGAGCTGGGCAGGTCGGCGCGCGCGTCCAGCGGGGTCAAGACCCGCCAGCCGCTCGGACGCGCGCTCGTCGGCAGCCCGCGGTGGTCGTCGCTGCCCGGCTCGCTGCGCGATCTGATCGCCGACGAGCTGAACGTGCAGGCGCTGGAGGACATGTCGGCGTTCTCCGCCGACCTGGTGTCCTTCACCGTCAAGCCGAACTTCCGCGCGCTCGGCAAGCGGTTCGGCGGCGGCACCAAGGACGTCGCCGCCGCCATCACCGCGGCCGACCCCGGCGACCTGGCCGCGCGTCTGCGCGCGGGCGAGACGGCGACCGTGCTCGTGCACGGCGAGCCGGTCGACCTCTCCGCGGACGAGGTGATCATCACCGAGCAGCCCCGCGCGGGCTGGGCGGTGGAGACCGGCGCGGTCGGCACGGGCACCGGCGAGACCGTCGCCCTCGACCTCACCGTCACCCCCGAGCTGATGCGCGCCGGCCTGGTCCGCGAGGTCATCCGCCTGGTGCAGGACGCCCGCAAGTCCAGCGGCCTGTCCATCACCGACCGCATCGACCTGTGGTGGACCGCCTCCGGCGACCTCGCCGAAGCCCTGCGCACCGGCGGCGCCAAGGTAGCCGAGGAAGTCCTGGCCACCTCCATGACCGAAGGCACCCCCCCGGCCGACCTCCCATCCCACAGCGACGCCGACCTGGGCCTCACCTTCCACCTGACCCGCACCACCGGCTGACCCTTTCCGGCCCTTCCCCGGACGCGACAGGAGTCGTGAAGGCCCCGAACCACCTCGGGGCCTTCACGTACCCGATCACAGGAGGGCTTCGCGGGTGAGGCGGCGGGGGACGATCATCGCGGTGTGGGTCATGACGTATCGAGTCGGCATGGCTTCGTGGTCGCGGACCAGTCGGCGGTGGAGCATGAGCAGTCGAACGACCGCCTGGCCGCCCGGCGGATCGGTTTCAGGACATGTGGTCACCGAGCAGGTGGCCCACGAGTCTCTCGGCGAGCGTCACCGGTAGCCCTTCAGCCAGAAACGATCGCGATACGAACAGATCTCGCTGCCCTCCACGCACATCGCGTTCCAACACATCCAGCGCCGTCTCCGCCGTTTCGCGATGATCTTCACTTGTCCAGCTCGCGACATCGACCCTGGCTTCCGCCAGTACGGTCGCCGCGTCACGGACGATGAGGTGCTCGGACCCACCAGGGAGTCGCTGCAGGTCCAGGTCGATACCCCCGCGAAAGGCGACATCCCGCAAGCGGGCAGCCGAGAAGTCGTTTCCGCGATATTCGTTTCTGGACCGGCCGAGCCACTCGTCTTTGTCCCACGGCTTTCCGGAGAACGTGACGCTCTCAAGCTCACCCGAGAAACGGCAGTCCACGAACTCCGCATCCAAGAAAGCGATGTTCCGCATTCTCACATCGGCGAACGAGCATGAGACGAAAGTCGCTCGACCGGGGATGATGCGGTTCACTCTACACTCGTCGAAAACACATTCCACATAGACGCTCGGCCGGAGACCGCCCCCCAGTCCCCCGTCGACCAGGCGCGTGCCACGGAAGTCGCATCGAACGAGCCGACTGCCGTTCGCCACAGATATATAGGAGATCCTACGCCCCGAATAGTTCTCGCCCTCCAGCTGGACACCATGGAAGACGAGCTCCTCACCCGCGGCAGCCGGCACTTCTTCCCCAGTCATCGTCGCCCCTCCAAGTGGTGGCCTCACCTCCGGCGAGGCGATACGACGGGCGCTGCCCGACGCGACTCAGGTCAGCGACGGGTGGCACCTGTGAAAGTACCTCTGCGACAAGATTTAGTCCTCGACGGGCGCGACGTGGCCGCCGTCACGCCATCCCCTGATGAGAAGTCCGGCTTCAGCGGAAACCCCTACCGGTTGATCACCCCCGCCCGAAGGCGCGTTGTTCTAATACGTCAGAAGAGGAAAGCAAGAGCGGAGACCCTGACGTACGGGCCCCCGCTCTTACTATCGATCAGGCCATTTACCTGAGGTCGCCGATTTTCAAGCCTCCGACGAACGAGCGCCATTCACTGACGTCGAAGACCGCCACGGCACCACCGGGGTTCTTGCTGTCTCGGACGGCGATGACGCCGCCAAGCGCGGCAATCTCAACACATGCGCCGTTGCCGCCACTTCGGCTACTTTTACGCCAGACGGCGCTGGACAGGTCGGGTGTCACTGACATCCCACTTCCTCTCACTTCATCTCCCGTGCGAGTACATCAGCCATCAGGGCACGTGTGGCCGCTGGACTCAGGGAGACAGCCCGAAGATGTTCGAACACCAGATTATACCGCTGTATGTCCGTTTCGCTCTCCAGAAAGAGGTCGTTGGTCATACTCTCGATGTAAATGACGTCGGCGTTTCCCCGATCGAACTGCATGATGATGAAGCCGCCGTGCATACCGGGATGAGCGCCTCCGCCGAATGGAACGACCTGGAGCGTGATGTTCGGCTCTTCCGCGGCCTCAAGGAGTCGTTGAAGCTGCGCGTGCATGACCTTGCTACCACCGACATGGCGGTGGAGTGCGGCTTCGTCGATCACGGCCCACACATGTGGCGCCTCCTCCATGGCGAGTAGCGCTTGCCGTTGGATGCGCGCTTCGAGACGACCCTCGACCTCATCTCGACTCGCCATGGGCAGCGTTCCCCGGATGACGGCACGGGCGTAGTCCTCGGTCTGGAGCAGCCCGGGGACGAACAACGACTCAAAGTTGAGCAGCCGTCGGGCCTCCTGCTCGAAGCTGATGTAGGCCGCGTACTGATCGGGCAATTCCGGCTCGAAAGCATGCAACCAGCCACGCTCGTTGGATTCCTTCAGGATGGCGACGAGTTCGGCGCGTAGCTGCGCGTCGACGTTGTACAGGTCGAGAAGAGTCCTGAGGGTGCGCGCTTGCGGACGAGCACGGGCCGTCTCAAGACGGTAGAGCGTCGCGCCGTTGATGCCGGTGCGTTCGGTCACCTCGTCCCTGGTCATATCCGCGGTAGCGCGGAGTTTGCGCAGCTCAGAAGCCAAGCGTCGAAGCCTGACGGTCGGGGTGTTCACTCGGGGTGACATGCAGGAGCCTTCTCTCTATGCCGTGAACGCGTACGCCTACCTTGCGTTTTCCCTTGACGCACTCGAAGAGTAGTCAATAGATTACTCGGCGTTGCGATCCGGCGCAGATGAAGTCAAGTACTCAAGGGCACTCCGTCAGGCGCTGCGCCGTCCTGTCCAAGATCTCTCCTGATTGGGGCAGCACTGTGAACACAACGAGCGTCCGGGCGATGGAGCCCCCTGTGAGCCGCCTCGCGCTGGCGGCCCTGCCCGGCTCGGTACGCGCCGCCCGCCGGCATGTCCACGACCTCCTGCGGAGGTGGGAGCTTCCCCACCTCATCGAAACCGCCGAGCTGGTCGTGTCCGAGCTGAGCACCAATGCCATCAAGGCGACCGGCCTCGCCACCGACAGCCCGAGCTACGGCGAGCTGTCCAACGGCCTCAACGCCATCTGCGTCGGCCTGCACGTCGTCGGCCCCTATGCCGTGATCGAGGTATGGGACTCCAGCGACGAGCCCCCACGGCGCGAGGACGCCGACCCTGACGACGAGGGCGGACGCGGCCTCGCGCTGGTCGACGCCTTCAGCGTCCAGTGGGGGTTTCACCACCCGGAGACCGGCGGCAAGGTGGTCTGGGCCCACCTCCACGTGTCATCGCGCTGATCAGCGCAAGCGCTCCCGGAGGCCTGTCTTGCGATTCGACACCGACCTGTCCGAGGTCGCCGACGTGCTGCAGCGGGACAATCCCGGCTGGGTGATCATGTGGGCGGCCTGGCGGCGGAAGTTCTGCGCGTTCTCGTGTGAACCCCTGACGGCGAGCCTGATCGTCGAAGCGGCGACACACGAGAAGCTGATCGCCCTCATGCGCCAGGTCGAGTCCGAGATGAGAAGGGCTCTGTGACCCCGCTCTCATGCTGGATCTTGTGGTGGCGGGAGGACAGCCGACGGTGCAGGATCCCGGCCGACGCGGCGCCGGCCATGAGTGCGAGGACCAGGAGGCCCCATCGCGTCTCGGGTGCGATACGCGTATCCGACTTCGGCGTGGGAGGGGGCGAAGGGAACGTACCGGCACGGTGGTACTCCTCGTCGAGGATCTCGTGGAACCGGCGTTCACGGCGGGTGGAGGTGCTGTTGATCCGCAGATCACGCACGTTGGCCCAGTAGCGGCGGCCCGCCGGTCCGGAGAGCAGCAGGTGGGCGATGGAGCGCAGATGCTCGTCGGTGATGGCGCGCAGCTCGTACTCCATGGCCCACTGCGAGACGATCAGGTTGACATACATGTGCTCGCGCGGCCCGTCACGGTCGTCGGACTCGAAGAAAGGGCCCCACGCGCGCCGGTAGAGCGGATCCTCCATCGCCATCTGGTGAGCGCGAGCGGAGACAGTGCGACCAGAGTGGAGACCAAGACGACCACGATCAGCAGCAGGACGGTGATGAGAGCGCTTCGAGGGAGGCCACGCGCCAGTAACCGAGCGGACAGGCGGGTTTGCGGCACGTGCGGATGCCCTCCGGATCAGGTCGTGACCGTCGGGGGAGGAAGAGTCGCGATCTCCCGGTCGAAATAGCTCAACAAAGCCTCTCCCTTGTCGTACAACTCCGCAAGCTGCGCACGACAGGCGTCGAGCACCGGCTGATCATCGATACGCCGGGCGCCGCTGAGGATTCCGGCATCGTCGTACAAGACCTCGTACATGGTCAGCGACCCCAGGATGACCACTTCCGGCAGCTCAGCGGTAAGCTCCAGGTGGGCGATGGAATCGACGGGAAGGACCCGGATCTTCTCTCCGGCCTCCACACGAATTCTCAGGATCTGCATCTCCCATTGCAGGTACGGAGTGATCGGCTTCTCGACGATACGAAGTCTGCGCAGATCAGGGCCTTGCTCCGAAGTGACAGCACGGCGCATCTCCTCCACGAGGGCGAGTGCGCGTTCCCAATCGCCCTCGGCCATGGCCACCCAGCTGGGAACGTCGGGCTCCTGGAAGCTCTGAGCGCGTTCCAGCTTCCACAACGTTCGCCCATCGAGTCTGTCGAAGTAAGGCCAGAATTCATCGAGATAGGCGGCAGCCCCCAGGCGATGTCCTGGGATGCCGCGGACCCGGTCAAGCATGAGGAATCTCCGGTTTCGCGGCGATGAGCATGTTACGCGGGATGACAACGATGCGCTCGTCGGCGGCGACGGACACATCGTGGGGCAGGCGTCCGGTGTAGGAGACCGTGACGTCGCGCCCGATGATGGCGAAGTCTCCATTGTCCAGTTCCCATATATCGGGACACGACGGGCTGCTGTTGGTATTTCCCAGCTCAAGCGCCGACCTTGCCAAGGCGGCGTTCGAACTCCGCCGATGGATTCGCTTCCCAGGGCCGGGCCATCGTGTCCTCCAGTCATCGGGGCAGTGACCGTAGCTTCCCATGCCACCCGGTCACGGACAACGAACGCCGGGGCGACATCCGGCTCGCCATGTTCACCTCAGACGGCGCCTTTGGTTGTTTGCCGATTAATGGCCAGGAATAGGGACGACCTATTCGTCTATCGACCGAACGGGACTGATCGGCGCACCTGCCGCCCTCCTGGACCGCGAAATGTCGCCACACCCCTTTACAGTGATCCGGTGAGCGAAGAGGGTGCGCCGCCTTCGCCGTGACCAGCACTACGTGCCCCTTCCCGTCGCCGGGGAGGCCGCGCCGGCGCGGCCTCCGCCTCTCACGCTGCCAGCCAAGGCGGCACGGCACGGATGGGGATGATCCACCAAAACGTCCGGCTGAATTGTCCGCGACGGCGCTATGCCGGAGCGGGAGCGGAAATGCCGGTCAGGTCAACGGGTGGTTCACAGGGTCGACCGGGACGGGTGGGATGTGGCGTAGGCAGGCGGGGGCGGTGATGTGCCGGTGGCGGATGAAGTGGGTTTCCAGGGAGACGACGCACGCTCCGGCGCGGGGGTCGTTCTCGGCGACGTGGCCGGCGCTCGGCACCTCGATGACCTTCGCGCGGCGGTACTGGTCGGCCGCCTGCAGCGCCTCCTCGGTCGGGGTGCCGGTGTCCAGCTCGCCGGTCAGCACCAGCACGGGGACGTCCGGCGTCCGGCCGAGACGGTCCCGCGTCCGCTCGCGGCGGTCCGGCCAGCCGACGCACAGGTCGCCGAGGTCGGCGATGCCGTCGACCCAGGCGGCCGGCCTGAACGGCCGGTAGTCCCGGGCGTCCAGGCGGCGCAGCAGCGCTTCGTACTGCCGGGCCCGCACGCGGACCGAGGCGCGCCGGTCCCACAGCACCGGGTAGTCGTTGCAGGCGATGGTCACGTACATCGGCATGCTGAAGCGGCCGCCGCCGGAGGAGCCGCTGATCGGCCGCACCTGTCCGGCCAGCTCCTCCAGCGGGCCGAGGTCACGGTGAACGGCCGCGCGCAGTGCGGACGGCAGCCGGCCCAGCAGGTCCACCCGGCCCGAGGTCAGTTTGTAGACCGTGCTCGCCAGCGCGGTCTCGTCCAGGACGGCGCCCGCGCCGTACCGCACGGGTTGCTCGTCCAGCCGGGCGGCCAGGACCGACAGATCGCCCAGCACCTCTCCCCCGTCGCACGCGCCGCGCGAACGGTGGCACAGCAGGCGCAGGGCTCTGCGCATGGCGCGCGCGGAGGGCCC
Source organism: Sphaerisporangium sp. NPDC049457 (assembly GCF_055586705.1). Taxonomy (NCBI): domain Bacteria; kingdom Bacillati; phylum Actinomycetota; class Actinomycetes; order Streptosporangiales; family Streptosporangiaceae; genus Sphaerisporangium; species Sphaerisporangium sp. NPDC049457. The sequence goes on from NZ_JBVJHR010000003.1 coordinate 272,411, forward strand.
GCCGAGCATGTCGAAGCGCAACGGGTAGGCGCCGGACAGCACGATGGAGCGGACATGGCTCGGGTGCCGGCGCGCGTACACCGTCATCAGGTACGTCCCGTAGGACTGGCCGAGCAGGTCGAGCCGGTCGATGCCCAGGTGCGCGCGGACGGCGTCGATGTCGTCTGCGGCGGCCGCCGTGGTGTAGTGCCGCAGGGTGGCGCCGAGCTCGCGGCCGCACGCCGTGGCGGCGGCGACCGCCGACGTGTGCGTGCCGCGCAGATCGTCCCATCCGGCCGACCGGCAGGTCAGCGGATCGGACCTGCCGACGCCGCGCGGGTCGACGAGCAGCAGGTCGTGGTCCTGCAGCAGGTCACGGTACCGTCCGGCGTAGTCGCGGTGTCCGATGACCGCCATGCCCGGTCCGCCGGGGTTGGGGACGATCGTCCCTTCGGCCGCGCGGGAGGTGTCGCGCCGGTACACCAGCCGGTAGGCCGCGGCCGTCGTCCCGGCCGCCGGGTCGTCCCGGTCGAGCGGCACACGCAGGGCGCCGCAGACGGCGCCGGGCGGACACTCCTCGGCGCCCTCCGCCACGCCGCCCCGCGCGGGGACAGGCGCGTACGGCGGCACGCTCACGGGGGCAGGGGCGACGGTGGGCGACAACGCAGGGGCAGGAGCGAAGACGGGCGAAGACGCGAGGGCGGGGCCGAAGACGGGCGACGACGCGGGGGCGCGGGCCGGGGGGTACGACGCGTTCGAAGGGGCGGGGGTGTGCGACCACGCGGGGGCGGGCGCGCGGACCGGCGGGTACGTCGACGCGTCGGAAGGGGCGGTGATGCACAGCGGCGGCAGGGTCACGGTCCCGGCCAGCAGTGCCGCGAGGACGGCTCTCACTTGGCGCATGCCATGATCCTGCGACGCCGGGCCTCGCTCCCTCGGCCCGACGCCCCGATAACTACGTCATGATCGGCAAATCAACGGCTCCTCCTTACGTCCCGGGCCCGCGCCCGCCATGCGGAGCCCGTCCCGGCCGCGCAAACCGGCACCGTCAAGATCGGAAAGGTCCTAAGGTGGAGACCAGCCCATTGAGGAAGCGGATGCCCTCATGACACGGCGTGACGGCCTCGCCGCGCCTGCGGCCTCCGCCCGACCACCGACGGAGACCGCCTTGGCCGACCTGGACCCCTCCATCCCCGCGGACATCGACACCACCCGGCCCAGCGTCGCCCGGATGTACGACTACTACCTCGGCGGCAAGGACAACTACGCGGTGGACCGGGCCGCCGTGGACCGCGTGGAGCAGGCCATGCCGGAGATCCGCCTGCTCGCCCAGGAGAACCGCGCGTTCCTGCGCCGCGCCGTGCGTCACATGGCCCGCCAGGGCATCCGCCAGTTCATCGACATCGGCTCCGGCCTGCCCACCGCCGGCAACACCCACGAGATCGCCCAGTCGGTCATCCCCGACGCCCGGGTGGTGTACGTCGACCGCGATCCCATCGTGCTCGCCCACGGCCGCGCCCTGCTCGCCACCGACGGCAACACCCGCGTAGCGGGCGCCGACATGCGCCGCCCGGAGGAGGTCCTCGGCCACCCGGACACCGTCGAGCTCATCGACTTCGACGCCCCGGTCGGCGTCCTGCTCATCGCGATGGTGCACTTCCTCACCATGGAGGAGCAGGAGGGCATCATGGGCACCCTGCACGACGCCCTGGCCCCCGGCAGCCACATCGCCGCGACGCACGTCACCCGGGACGGCCACCCTGTCGAGGCGGTCGAGAAGATCGAGTCCGTCTACGCCTCGACCCCGACCCCGATCTACTTCCGCGAGCACGCCGACGTCGCCCGCTTCTTCGACCGCTTCACCCTCGTCGACCCCGGCCTGGTCACCATCGACGCCTGGCACCCCGACCCGGACGACCCCGCCCCCGCCGCCACCAAATGGCTCTACGGCGCCGTCGCCCGCAAAGACTGACCCCGTCCGATCCCTTCGCCCTTCCTCACGGCCCGCAAAGTCCGCCCACAGGAGTCCACCGATCGCACCTCCCCTCATGCTTCCCACCGCGCGGCATCTTCCAAGGCCCGAGTGGTCGCGTTTTCCGCGTCCTGGACGATCCGGCCGGCGGCGATGGCGCGGCCTCGACTTCGGATCGTCCCTCGTCTCTTCTCCGGCGGGTGCGCGACAGTGGAGCGGCGTCATCGGCGGACGCTCCGGCACCGACCCGGCCATGCGGTCACCGGTCGGTGCCGGGCACGTCGTTCGTACGGGTGGTTCGTGAAACTCCGGTGGGCGATCACGAGGAAGTAGACCGCGGACCGTCGCCCGGCACGAAACCATAGCGGCGGCCCGTGGCCCCAGGGCTTCGCTGTAGTCGCGTGACGTCCGTCGTCACCCGCCCGCGGCGTCCTCGGTCTCCCAGCGCAGCAGGTCGCCCGGCTGGCACTTGAGTACCTCGCAGAGCGCGGCGAGCGTCGCGAAGCGCACCGCCTTAGCGCGGCCATTCTTGAGTACCGCCAGGTTCGCGGGCGTTATCCCGACGCGGTCCGCGAGTTCGCCCACGGACATCTTCCGCCTGGCCAGCATCACGTCGATGTCGACGACGATCGGCATCAGATCACCTCGTCCAACTCGGCCCGCATCCGCGCCGCTTCGGCGTCGCGCGCGACGGCCTGGGCGAGCAGCATCCGCAGCACGAGCACGATGAGCGCGACCCCCAGGATGGCCAGGCCGATGCCGCCCATGATGACGGTGACGCCCGGGTCGTCCCGCTGATCCGGCGCATTGAGTGCCGTGACCGCGAACCACAGGAGGGCGGCCGCCACGATCGCGCCGATCACGGCGTCCACGTACCGGAAGGCGGCGTGGGAGAAGACGGTTCCGCGTCGCACCATCGTCACCAGCCGCCACACGCTGACCAGCGCGACCTGGACCGACACCATGCCCAAGATCGTGATCACGCGTAGCGCGGTCAGCGGGAGCGACCCGTTCTCCGGATGGGTGGCCAACATCCCCACCATCCCTGCCTGTATCAACACGGTGCCGGCGAACACCACCACGAGCACGGCGCGAAGCGCACGTACTGCCAGCTTTCCCATGATCCGTCCTTCCATCGATTTACGATGAAAATCTATCGAATATCGATAGACAGAGCAAGGGCTGACGTAGCGGGCCGGCGGTGGTTTCGCACTATGGCGGGACGCCGCCACCCCTCCCATGACCTGGCGTTCACGCGAACCGTCTGGATCTTGTCGAGTTTCGGGTGGCGAGGCGGCCGGGGTGGCTGGGGTGGCCGAAGCTCCACCGGATCGCGCGTCCGGCGAGCGCGGCGGCGTAGCCGTGCCGCACGGCTCCACGGCGAAACACGCCTCCGCTCAACCATGCGGTCAGCGGATCAGCGCCGAGCACGTCACCTGTACTTCCCCGTGGTCGCCCACCAGCAATTCACAAGCCACCAGCGCACCCGGCGAACCGTCGCCCGGACCCACAACCAGGCCGGCAGCCGCAGGTGCGGGACGGAGATCCAGACATATCCGGAGACCCAGCCGGCATGCTCCCTGACCTCCGGATCGGGACTCCGCATCAGCAGGCGAAGGAGCCCGAGTGTCGACCGATCGACCTCACCTGTGATCCGAACCATGTGGCTCAGAGCGGTCAGTCCCTGCAGGCGGGTCTCCCGACTGTCCGAACGCAGGGCACGCAGCACCAGCGGACCCACCCTGCCCGCGTCGGGCACCGACAAGGAGACCCCTATGAGCGCTACCCCGACGTGCCGCTCGCCTCGTTCGAAAGCGGCCGCGACCTCCCCCGGATCGTCACACCCGATGAGATCGCCGCCGTTCTCCCAATCCAATCGCCTCATCTCCCAGTCCCATGGGCCGGCCGATCGTCATGTCGTCATGGCTGTACGGCGCCGTGGCGCGCAAGGTCTGAGAGCGGCTCAGAGTTCGGGAAGGATCGCTAGTGGAGGCCGTATGGGCTCCTGAAGTCCGGTTCCACGAACAGTCCGGAGGCGCGGACCTCCTGGACGGCGCGGTCGCAGTCGCACGCGCTCTCTATGTACATGTAGTAGTCGTATCCGAAGTGCACCCGAAACCGAGCGTCGTCCTCCAGTTTGCACCAGAAATGCTCGCGCAACACGTGCTGCACCACGTCGATGGACTCGTCCAGCGACAGCCGGGCGCCCGACCTCACGTGGTCCGGACCTTTCCCATCCGGCCCGGGTTCGAATTCCCGGACCCGCAGTGTCCGCACGGACGAGTCGCGCGCGAAGAGCCTGATGGCCCCAAGGTACGCCGCCTCCGTCTCCGCGTAGCCCTCCATTGTCAGGACAGCACCGCCGAAGGTCTTTCCCACGTCCGAGACCGATGTCCACTCATCACCGAGAAACCGTCCCTGATCATCACGATGCCGCGGATCATACTTGGTGACCCTGAACCCATACACGGTCCGCTCCATCGCTAACAGTGCACCCAGGTCTTTCCCTCGTAGTCGTACGTGCCATCCGCGTCGTCTTCGAGCCGAGATCGGGAGTGTCTGATCAACTGCGGATCTGACGATGTAAGGGAGGTGCCCCTGATGACGGAAACCGCCGTGGAGAACGAGAGTGCCCCGCGACACTGCCGTCCCAGCGGCGGCGGTGTGACCCTGTCGCACGCCTCCATAGCGAATCGCGCCTCCGCTCAGCGATGAGGCCGGCGGATCGGCGCCGAACACGTCATCTGTACTTCCTCGTGATCGACCACCAGAGTTTCACGAACCACCAGCGCACCGCGCTGCCCGTCGCCCGGACCCACAACCAGGCCGTCAAGCGCCTGGAACAGTTGTCCTGCTATGAAGGCGGTCAGAAGATTCGCGTACGGCACAAGCTCATGACGCCATCCTTCGGACTCCTGCCAATAGTCATCCACCGCCGAGGTTCCCCGTCTTCGAGGTTGACAACCGGCGCGAGAGAATCATGGTCCCGTTTCCATGAAGCGATCAATAGCTTCTTGCCCCTCGGCCAGCATCAACCGGGCCAAGTCGTCACCCTTTTCGGTGTTGGCGAGCCAGACATCCGTCAGGCCGAACACCCAGTTTCGATTCTCGCCTTCACTCAAAATCCGCTCGAAGGCTTGACGGGGACTCAAATCCCAGGCCTCGAATCCAGAATCTCCGATATTTCCGGCAACAGCCAGGGCGTTCTCAAGGAGAACTTCCAGCGCGCTCAGTGCCGCCTTCCTCGACTCGCCAGGCCCGGCGCCGGACACGATCGTCGCTCGATACATCACATGGCCGAGCGTCACCCAATCATCCAGCCCCTCGTCCAGAACCTCTGCCATCAAAGCGCGGACATGCTCGTTCAACGGGACATACACCTTAATTGGTCTGCCGGATGTGCACCTTGAGCAGTCTCCCGTTCGGGAGGCGAATATCGATTGTAGCACCTTCGGATTTCGATGCCGTACGCCACTGTATCTCAGTGCCGTCCGGCAGTTTGTACCGCTCTGGAATTTTCGCCCCATAGCCAGGCAGCGACTCGCCATCCTTGGTCCACTTGTCGAAGAGCGCCCTCAGGTCATCTTCGGAGTCCACCAGGCGAACATGGCTCTGCCTGCCACGGCCGAGCTTGTCGAATTCATCCGCCAAATCATCCCAGCCGCAGCTGCAGGCCTTCGCCAACTTCTCTACGGTTCTTTCCGCTGCCTTCAGCTCATCCTTCGATCTCAGCCACCCCTTGAAGGCGGCGATGGCTTTGTCGGCATGTTTCCAGATCGACTTGGCGAGCTTGACGCCCTTCTTCCACTTCCAGGGCAAGGCGTACTTGGCACCCAGTTTCGCTGCCAGACCGCCTGCGAGTGACCCGAGAATATTGAGAGCCGTCTCACCGCAGGAGTCCAAGTCCCCGGTGGTCAGACAGCTGATGCCGGCGGTGATGCCGAGTTCGTCCGCAGCGATCTTCCCCAAGGCGAGGAGTGCATCGAGGAGTTGCTTCTGCCAGTCGCGGACCTTGTTCTTGGCGACGGCGGCCTTGTACTTGGCGCACGCCAGGCTGTTGGGTTTGCTGCATGCGCCGGCGTTGCCGTTGTCGGGTTCAGGCCGAAGACCTGTGGGGTCGGAAAGCCCGATCGGATTGTCGCCGGCATAACTGTAGGGGTTCGCCCACTGCGGTTTGGTGAGATCCAGAAGCGGATCCGTGGTGACGAATTTGGCTATGGTGGGGTCGTAGTAGCGGGCGGACAGATAGTTCAGGCCGGTGGAGTCGTCTTCGACCTTGCCGAGGAAGCCGTGGTCGGTGAAGGGCAGGTCGTCAATACCGCGGCGCTTACCGTAGGGCAGGTAGCGTTCCCGGTTCACCTCACCGGTGGTGTCATCGATGGCCAGCTGCTGGCTGCCCTGGAGTCCTGATGCCAGCCACTTCAGACCTGCGCCGCCGCTGCGAAGAGCGACGATGGATCCGTCAGGGCCGGTGTAGTACCGCTTGCCAGTGAGCTTGCCGCCCGCAAGCTCGACTTCCATTGGGCCGAGGTAGAGGGTGATTTTCCCGCCCGGATCACGGCGGATAAGACGCTCACCGTCGGCGCCGTAAACCATCCCGGTGTCCTGGCCGTCGACGGTAGCTCTGTCCAGCTGACCGAGTTCATTCCATTCGAAGGCGGCCGTCCTACCCGCCACAGAACGTGTTTTGAGCTGGCCGGCGTTGTCGTAGGTGTAGGTGTCGGTTCCGCCGCCGGGCCGGTCGATGGAAGCGACCGCGTTGGGGCGGACCGCCGTGGCGCCGGCAGCCGGGTAATGGTAGGTGGAGAGCCGGCCGTTGTCGGTCAGTGTGGTGAGATTGCCTACCGCGTCGTATCCGTACTGCTGCTTGTAGGGGTCGATGCCCAGGCCGTCAGCCCCCGTGACACCGCCCGCACAAGAGGAGGCGGTGGTGGTCCAGGCGGCCGAGAGTCGGCGCAGCCCGTCGTAGGAGAAGCATTCCGACTGGCCTGTCGTACCGCCCGGGACGATGGAGGCTGAGTCCAGAACCCTGGTGATCTGACCGGAGACATCGTAGAAGTACTGGTCGTCTTGTGCGATCTGAGGGGTGCTGGTATCGGCCTTGGCGGTTGTGGTGACCCGCGACAGCCTTCCAGTGGAGGTGTCCCAGCTCAACGCACGTTTGATACTGCCACCGGCTCCGTAGGACCGCTCGGCCAGTTGGGCGGTGGGGGTGTACCGAGTGTCCTTGATGTAGGTGAAACCGCCGCCGTAGTCGGAGGTAAGCCCTTTGGCGAGCCCTAAACCGGTATAGGTCGATGTCACCTTCTCGGCAGGTAGTCCGCCGGCTGCCGGCATGCCGATCTCGACCTGTTCCCCTGCGGTGTCGTAGCTGGTGGTGAAGGTGTACTCCCCAGCCAACAGGTCCTCGGAGGAAGGGATGATGAGGGTTGAGCCGGTCGAGCGGCCCATTGCGTCGTACCCGTTCACCCGGGTGGTGTAGGCGTCACCGCTGACGTAACGGGTTGAGGAGGCCAGTTTGCCCTTGGCTGGAGTGTCGTAGGTCCAGGACGACAGATTGGTCCCGGTGTCGACGTCTCCAGCCCACAACGCGGTTCTGCGGCCGAGGTCGTCGTAGCTGTAGGAGAGCTTTTGACCGTTACCGTCCTTGGTCCAGCTCAACCGTCCGGCCGCGTCGTAGTGCTCCTCACCGTCCCCCGCATCGGGATCGTGAGAGTTGGTTCGCCGGCCAAGCAGGTCGTAGATGAAGCTACGGACGTTGCCGCTAGCGTCCACCATCTTGGTGAGACGACCGTCGACATCGTAGGTGTAGGAGGTGTCCCTGTGAGCCGTGGCGTCGGACCACTCCTCGATTTTGACAATCCTGTCGTCGGTGTCGGTCCAGTAGACGCTCTTGCCGCCCACGGGTGGTTGCAGTTCATACCGATCGCCGAAGTGCTTGGTACTGGTCCGGCGCAACTCGGTCGCGCCGGTGTATGCCATCTGTGCGGTCGCTCGTTCAGCACCGTCATAGGTGGTCTTGGACCACTGGGGCAGGCTGGTGAAAGCAGGATTCAGTAGCCCAGTGCCCGCCGCTTGGGCGTTATGGACGGGCTGAGAGACAGCGGTCGTGAGACTGCGGGCATCGTAGGCGGTGGCGGTGACGATCCGTCCACCCGCTGGGGATGTCGACTGCTGCTCACGGACCCGGCCGACCCCGTCGATGTACGTGTACTGAGTAACCCAAGCGGCCGTGCCGCCTGCGATGGACTGCAGCTTGTTCAGCGTCGTCCTGAGCGGTCCGGTCGGCTGGCCAAGGTTGCCGTCATAGGGCACGGTATAGGCGATGGTCGCTGCGGCAGTACCACTGCTCTTGGGCTGCTGCGGAGTCCACAGCGCGCTGGTCCGGCCGAGCGAATCGTAGTCGATCAACGTGTCGTTGCCGTTGGCGTCGCGCGTCTTGACCGGCTGACCATGAAGTGCTGACAGCCAGCTGGTCGTCGTATGGTCGAGCGGATTGGTCGTCACCACACCGTTCACAGGCCACCCGGTCGGCGGGATGTAGTCGAACCTGGTGGTCTTGTTCGCCGCGTCGACGGTCGAAGTCATCCGGCCATAGCCGTCGAACCCCGTGCCTGTGGTCGCGTATTCGGTGTCGCTGCTGTAGACGCGGGTCTGGGTGACGTTGCCGACCGTCGGAGTGTTGCTTGTGGGACTGGTGGCGCCGTCGTACATCGTCACCGTCCTGCCGAGCAGAGTGCCGGTGGTGCAGGTGTCGCCGGCTCGGCGTTCGACGGTGGCCGGGTAGTCGAGCAGCCATTTGGCGGTGTTGCGGGCGTAGATGGTGGTCGTGCAGGTGTTGTCGGTGGCGTCGCCGGTCTGGCCGTAGTCGTTGACCTTGGTGGGCAGGCCGTAGGAGTCGTAGGCGGTGCGCTGGTCGGTGTAGCGGAAACCGCTGGTGACCGCTTCGCGGGTGACCTGGCGGGTGGTGTTGATCAGCAGCGGGTCGTAGATGCCGGGGCCGTCACCGGTGGACACGGTGGTGTACTCGTACCGGGTGGAGCCGACCTCGACGTAACCGCCCAGGGCGGGACCGCCGGGGGGCGTGGGGGTGGGGGTCGGCGTGACCGTGGGCGTGACGGTCGGTGTCACCGTGGGAGTCGGCGTCGGGGTCGGGGTGACGGCGCAGTTGCCGAGGTCTTTCCAGACGTTGGTGACCACCCCGGGCTCGGCACTGACGGTGGCCTGCAAGGCTTCCCAGTGATGGTTGACCCAGGTGACCCGGGCGCCCTTGGAGTAGGAGGCGAACCGCTGCCAGGTGGAGTAGGTGCAGGCGAACAGGGTCTTGTTCGCGGGCACGGCTCGCGCGCCGAGCAGGTCGTACAGGCCGCTCAGCAGGGTGCGGGCGGGTGTGAGGGCGGCGGTGATCAGGCGGACGCCGCTCGGCCCGGTGATCGCCTGCCCGTCCGGCGTTCCTGCGGCGGCGAGGGGTTGCGGGCGGGCGCTGGAAGCCTGCGGCGGGGCGACGGGGCCGGCGGCGGCCGGGTGTGCCGCGGCCGGGGCTGCGGCTGCCGCGGCGGAGGTGGTGCCGTTGATGGTGGTGGCGCGCCAGGTCTGTTCTTGCAGGGTGCGGCCGGCCAGGACCCGGCGGTCGTTGTAGGTGTTGCCGTCGAAGTCGGTGACCTGGGTGTTCTTGGTGGTGCCGTCGGCGCGGGGGTCGTCGTACATGCCGCGGTAGAAGGCGGTGGTGGTGACGCTGTAGTCATCAGGGCTGGTTCCTGCGCCCTTGATGGTGCGCACGGTCTGATAGCCGCGGAACTCGTCCCAGTCCTCGGTGAGCACCTTGCAGTAGCCGCTGACCGGTGGGTTGCAGACGACTCCGGACAGCGTGGTGGCGCGCATGTAGTTGAAGGGCCGCGCCCACGCGGGGGTGCCCAGGTACTCGTACCGGACGGGCATGTCGGGCGAACCGCCGACCAGGTCTTTCTCGACGGTCTGGGTGACCAGCCACTTCAGGTACACCGCGCGACTGGTGCGGGAGATCCCGTTGGAGTCGTAGTAGGTGCCCAGCGTGGCCAGGTAGCAGTCGCGGGCGCCTGTGTCCCAGCCGGTGGTCGGGTAGCCCGACGGGTAGGGGCACGGGTTGGCCTGGCCGTAGAAGACGTCCGTGCGCCCGCCCAGCCCGTTGTACACCGAGGAGATCCGGGGCATGCGCAGCCGGGCCTTGCCCTGGGCCTCGTCGTAGTCGGCCCGGTTGTCCAGCAGGGTGGCCTCGAAGTCCACCGGCGGCATGGCGATGTCCGGGCCGTCGCCCGCCAGGCCGACCGGGCGCAGGGTGTCCAGCCACAGCACCGGCCCGGCCGGCGGCAGCCCTTGGAGGATCTGGGTGTAGACCCACTTGTAACCGGCCTCCAGCCGGTACACCTGATCCCACGCGCCGGTGGCCGGGTTGTACACCGAGGTCACGATGGTGTTCAGCCGCTTGGAGATGTAGAACGCCGGACCGGGGGTGTCACACGGCCGGATCACCTCCGGCGAACCCGACGGGCAGTCCAGATCGGTCGGGGTGTCGTTGTCCCACGGCACCCCTGACGACGGTGGCTGGCCACGGTCGACGGTGTTGAACACGACCTTGGCGGTGTGCGCGGAACCGGCCACGCCTGTGTTGCGGCCGTAGGCGACCTGGGCCAGGTAGCCGCCCCGGTCGTAGGCCACCCGGAACGGCGTCGGATCCCACACGCTGCTGGGCTGGCACAACGCGCCGACCGTCTTGCAGTACCAGTTCTGCTCGCGGGTGTAGGTGTAGTCGACCACGTTGCCGTTCGGGTCGACCTGCTGGTCCAGGTTCCACCGCCAGGTGGCGTTGCACAGACCCGGCGTGCCGCTGGTCGAATAGCTGGACCGGCACGGCTCGCCGGTGTCATCCCCCACATAGGCGGTCTGCCAGTTGGCGTCCCGGGTCGCCCCGAACCGGTAGGAGGTGCCATCGACCGTGGTCACCACCCAGGACGACAACCCCGAGCCGGCGTCCACCACATAGGAGACCTTCCACCCGTAGTCCTCCACCGTCTTCCACCCGCCGGTGGCGCGGTCCTTCACGATCGCCGAGGACTTGCCGTCCACCGACAACGTCAGATGCGAGGTGGTGTAGTCGGTGGTCGCCGAATCCCCGTCGTTCTCATCCGGCGACTCCCAGCACAGATGCTTCCAGTTGCGCTGGTCGGGGTTCTTGTTCGTCTCGGCGATGTCGTCCGAGCACGGCCGGAACCGCCGCTCGACGAACCCGGTGGAGACCTCCCAGCCCATGCCCGCCACCGAGGCCTGGTTGTTGGTGTAGTTCGTCAGGCTGTCGATCGCCGAAGAGGAGTACGACAACGCCAACTCGGGAGCCTCACCGGCAACCGGCGGCGGCACCGGGATCGGATAGGAGTAGGAGAACCCGCCACCCGACAGGCCCACCTGCCACGACCCGGCCGCCTTCAAATCGGTGGCCGCGAAGTTGGTCGTCCCCGACCCCGGGTCTCCCGCCGCCGCGGTCGCAGCGAGCACGTACACGCTCCCGGCGGCCGGCGACCCGATGGGGGCGGCATCCACATCGGCGATCACCTGGCGGGAGGAAGCGTCGTTGCGAGACGGGATCACCCGCGCCCTCTCCGCCGCCTTCACGCACCCCGCGTCCGGACGCGTCAACAGCACACACGCCGGCATCTCGACCAGCCCCAGCCGCGACGCCGCCCCGTGCGGCAGTCCGGCGGCGAAGCCCGAGTAATCAAGTCCGATCCGCACCCTGCCTGGCGAGGCGGCACCGTCGGCCCGGCCGACCCGCACCCCCACCCCCGTACCGCCCAAGCGCCGCACCAGCTCCGCGCCCAGCGTCTCCACTCGCACCTTGGCCGCAGAACCCGCTCCGGCCTGGGCCACCGACACCGGCAGGCCCGCGACCTTGGCGGTCGTGGTGCCGACGGCCACCTCGGCCGTTCCCTCGCGCGGCCACACCGGCGCGGGGGCCTTCACCGCCGGAGGCGGGGCATCCTCGACCCCCTGCACATCGGCGACCCTGCGGATCGCCCGGCCCTCCACCGACCGCTCCTGCGACACCGCGTCCAGCGACGGCGACACCAAGTCGGTGATCACTCCGACAGTGCTCGCGAGCAACACCACGGCGACGAACGCGAACAACCAGATTTGAGCACGCTGAAGACGCACGCCATACCCTCCGGAACAACCCCGTCAACCCGTGGCGCCACAGCTCAGCGACACAAATAAAGCCGACATAAACGAATCAAACGCGGCCATCTTCATTAAAAGCGAATGGCTCGTCAATGCGGGCGTCCGTCGTTCCATCACCACACTCAGTGATGGCAAGGCCGCGAGCAGCGGACATCGGCGTCCGGTAATGGACTTGGACGGTTCATCGTGTCGACTTTCCGCCAGTCCACCGGAACACCTTGACCAACGAGCCGGTGTGGTCTCGCCACCTGATCGGCAGGTGGTTCAGGAGTCACGGTGGCGCTCCGGCGTCGCGAGGCCGTCGACGCACTGCGGGACCTCGGCCGGGGTGTCGGTCGCGAAGGCGGCACGCTCGGTCCACGCCCCCGGCCCGAACGCGATCACGCGACCGCCCACAGGCAGGACCCGTCCCGTCGACGGCGGCGCGCACGACCACGCCTAGGCGTCGTGCCCGGGCATCGTGCCCGGCGGCCGGTGCGGGGCGTAGCTCACCTCGCCGAAGTCGACCGACGGCCTAGTGCACAACGGGCGAGCGTTCACGGCGGACGGCGGGCCCAGTCCGATCGTGCGTGCGGACCCTCCCGACCGGCGTCGTGAACGGCTGCGGCGTCCGGGCGGTGGAGGTCAGTAATTCTCGCAGACCGAGCAGTGGGTGAGGCCGGTGGCCTCGGCGTCGGCGCGGGACATCGTCTCCAGTGTCGCGGCGTCCGAGCCCTTGATCAGCGGGCAGTTGGCGCTGTGGTAGCGCCGGGTGCCGGGGATGACCTTGACGATGCCCGGACGGGGACGATCGCCGGCCGGGTTCTTGTCCGGCGCGCCCGTGGAGCCGTCTTCCTTCTTTCCCGGCCTGTCGTCGCCCTTGCCGGACCCGTCGCCTGTCTTGCCGGACCCGTCGCCTGTCTTGCCGGACCCGTCGCCTGTCTTGCCGGACCCGTCGCCTGTCTTGCCGGATACGCCGCTCGCTGACCTGCCGGCGGACGCGGCGCGCTCCTTCTCGGCCTCGGGAGAACCGATGGCGGGGAACATCGCGGTGTCGGCCGACTCGTCGTCGGAGAGGTCGTCGTCCTTCGCGGCGGCGGTGTTCCCGCCGCTCGCCGCAGAGCCGGTGGAGGGTTTGGCCGTGGCGGTGGGCTTGGCCGCGGCGCTCGCCGGCCTCGTGCCCGATGCCGTGGTCGTGGGGTCGCCGGAGGGTTCAGGACGCGCGCCCTTCGCCGGGGCGCCCGGCCTGCGCGAGGTGTCGTCCGTGCGGGACGATCCGCCGAGCACGACCACGGACGCGTCGTCCCCGTCGGAGTCGCCGCCCGCGGACCGCCGCTCGTCGCCCTTGGGGGTCTTCGGGGTCTTGGGGTCGGCAGGCTGCCTCGTCGCCGGCTTGGCGGACTCGGCTTCGGACCTGGAGGCCTCGGTCGCGGGCTTGGACGGCTCGGCCGGCGGCTCTGGGCGTCTGAACGCCTGGAAGGGGGAGGACGCCTCCGGGAGCACCGGCGGCGCCGGAAGAGACACCGCCGGCCGGGAGGAGGACGCGGGCCCGGACGGGCGAGAAGTGGAGGAGGAGCCGGCCGCCGGGCGGGATGAGGAGGAGTCGGACGGGCGGGATGAGGAGGAGTCGGGGGAAACCGACCCGAGAGGGCTCCCGGCGCGCCCGGAGGCCTGCTCTTCCTGCTGCTCCTTCGCCGGCCGGCCGCGGAGATGCGACACGGGCCGGGTCTCGTCGGACCGGTAGCCCGACCCGGTCGAGGAGTCGCTGTCGGACCGGGGGCCGCTTGCGGAGGACGACGACGAGGACCGCGAGGACGAGGCGGTGGAGGCGCTGGAGGCGGTGCCGGAGGCGCCCGGAGTGGTGGGGGCTTTGCCTGCCACGGCGTTCGGCGTGCGGCCGGACTCTGGGGTGCTCTCGTCGTTCTCGTCGGCCTTGCTCGTGTCCCGGCCCTTGCCGGTATCCGTCGCCGCGGTCGTGCGGTCGCGCTGGGCGCCCGCTGGGCGGGCGGTCTCCTCGGAACGCGAGGCGGGCGGCTCGGACGAGCGGCCGGGTTCGGAGCGGAGGGCGGCCGTGCCGGAAGGACGGGCGGACTCCGGACGCGACGCGGACGGCTCCGCGGTGCGGGAGGACGAGGAGGCGGTAGACGTCCGTTCGGCCGGCGAGGAGGCGGTGGACGTCCGCTCGGACGGGGAGGAGGGTCCGGCGGGGGCGCCGGTGGTGGAGAGGCGGTCAGGGGTGGGGGGTGCGGAGGGCTTGTAGCCGTCGGGGAGGCAGGTGGTGCAGGCGCTGAAGCCTTCCTCGCGCGCCTCCTCGTAGGTGAGCTCCTCGGTGTCGCGCCCGGCCAGCTGGCGGCAGCCGGGCAGGTGGAACCGCTTGCGCCCGGGGACCACCAGGACGATCGCCCCGGGGGACGACCCGCCGCGCGCGCCCGCGGCGGCCGGCCCCCGGACCTGCCCCGGCACGGGGATGCCGCGCGCGCCAAGGGGGGTGGCCTGGTGCGGCATGGGCATGGGGCGGCCGAGGGGCGAGGACGGCCCGCGCGGAGGACCCGCGGGCGCGGCCATCATCCCGGATCGCTCCGGACCCACCGTCGCGGCGCTCCCCATCACGCCGCTGCCGACGCCTGCGCCGACCGGGGACATGGACGGGACCACGTCCGCCGGAGCGCCACTGGACGGGAACAGCTCGTGGCGCCGCAACAGCGCACCGATCATCAGGAAGAGCGCGGACAGCACGCTGACCACGATCGACCACATGACCAGGACCGCTGTCCCGGTCACCACGCCCGCGACCAGAAGGCCGAAGGCGAGGACGACCAGAATGGCGCTGACGTAGATCACAGGTGCTCCAAGACGCGGGTCGGTGACTGCCCTGACCCGTTACCTTAACGGCGGTCGTTGTGCGGGCCGTCAACTCCCTGGAAGGCGCCGGAGTGCTGGGAGGGCTCGGGGGCGAAGGGGTTGTTCGGGGCGCCCTGCAGCTGCTGCTGGCCACCCTGGGGAACCGCGTGGGACATGGCCGGAGCCCCGCCCATCTGCGCGCCCACGACGGGGAAGCCGCCGCTGCCCTCGGCCGAGACGTTGAGCTCGGCGAGCTGGTTCTCGAGGTAGAGCTTGAGCCTGCTGCGGTACTCGCGCTCGAAGCTGCGCAGCTCCTCCACCTTGCGCTCGAGCTCGTCGCGGGTCTGCACCAGCGAGCCCATCGCCTGGCGGTGGCGCTCTTGCGCGTCGCGCTCAAGGGTCTCGGCACGGGCGCGCGCGTCGCCGATGATCTGCTCGGCCTGACGGCGGGCCTTGCCGAGGATCTCGTCGGCCTCGCGCCGGGCGCGGGTCACCGTCTCGTCGGCCTCGCGGCGGGCGTCGGCGATCGCCTGGTCGGCGGTCTGCTGCGCCAGCGCGAGCACGCGAGCCGCGGTGTCCATGTTGTCCTCGGCCGGGGGCATGCCCATGTTGACGGGCACCGGCTCGGGCCGCATCGGCTCCGGCGGCTTCATCGGCTCAGGCTGCTGCATCATCATTTCGGGCTTGGGCTCGGCGACCGGTGCCGGCGCCATGCTCATGCCCATGCCACCCGGCACCTTGCCGCGCAGACACTCGGTGAGCTTCGCCCGGAGCTCCTCGTTCTCCTGGATGAGGCGGTCGAGCTCGGCCTCGACCTCGTCCAGGAAGGCGTCAACCTCTTCCTCGTCGTACCCCGGCCTGAGCCGGGTCGTACTGAACTGCTTGTTCCGCACATCAGCGGGCGTCAGCGGCATTTCGGTCTCCTTGGCGCGCTCGGAGTCTGTCCGGAGGACGGTACCCGATCAAAAACGAAGCGCGGACACGATTTGGATCATGACCAAGACCACAATGAACAGCACTGTGAAGCTTAGGTCAAAGGCCACCGTACCCAACCGGACGGGCGGAATGAAACGGCGGAGGAACTTGAGAGGTGGATCCGTCGCCGTGTACGTGACCTCCGCCAGCACCAGGACGACCCCACGGGGACGCCAGGAGCGGGCGAACGCCTGCACCGCATCAAAGATCATTCTGCCTATCAGCAGGACGAGGTAGATGGACAGGACGGTGACCAAGATGTTGCTAACGATCCCCACGGTCGCGTCCTGCCTCCATCCCGATCTGCCGACCTCGGTCCGGACTGGCCATGCGTGGCCGTTCACTGCTCATGGTGGAACTCTAGCTCTGGTTGAAGAACCCTCGTTCCGCGATTCGGGCCTTGTCCTCGGCGGTCACCTCGACATTGGCAGGGGACAACAGGAACACCTTGTTGGTAACACGTTCAATGCTGCCATGTAGGCCAAAGACCAGACCTGCCGCGAAATCAACAAGCCGCTTCGCGTCGCTGTCGACCATTTCAGTCAAATTCATGATGACAGGTGTGCCCTCGCGGAAGTGCTCTCCGATGGTGCGCGCCTCGTTGTACGTGCGAGGGTGCAGGGTCGTTATGCGCGCCAGATCGGTCGTACGGCGCTCCACGACGGCGGCCCCCGCCCGGGGGGCCGGAACGGCGCTTTCGACCTCTTCCTGACCCTCTTGGGGCGTTCCAAGCACCCGCTCGTCGCCGCGACGGCGCTCGACGTAGTCGTCGGTGTAGTCGTCGTCATCGGCGTAGTTGCCGTAGTCGGGGTAGCGGTCGTCCTCCACGAGACCGAGGTAGACCGCCATCTTGCGCATCGCGCCGGCCATCGCTACGTCGTCCTCCTGCTCATGGTCGCCGCACCCAAGGGCAACTTAAGGCACCGCTGTCGACCTCTGCTCGGATACATGGACATCAAGGTCCACTCGGGGGGACATTACCTGACGAAGGGCTTCCGGCGACCGAGCAACGCCGTACCGACACGCACGAGTGTCGAACCATGGGCTATCGCTTGGTCGAGATCTCCGCTCATGCCCGCCGAGATCACCGTGGCTTCCGGATGATCCGCCCGGAGATCTGATGAAAGTTCCGCCAGCCGGGCGAACGCCCTGCCGGGATCGCCTCCGAGCGGGGCGACGGCCATCACGCCGCCGAGGACGAGGCTCTCGGACGCCGCCACCGTCTCGGCCAGCGCCGGCAGTCCGGCGGGGACGACGCCGCCGCGGCCGGGGTCGTCGTCCAGCGCCACCTGCACCAGGCAGGTGACCCGCCGCCCCGCCTTGACCGCCTCGCGGCTCAGCGCCTCCGCCAGCCGGGGACGGTCGACCGAGTGGACCACGTCGGCGTACGACACGACCGACCTGGCCTTGTTGGTCTGGATCTGGCCGACGAAGTGCCAGGTCAGCGGCAGGTCGGCGCAGTCGCGGGCCTTGGGCGCCGCCTCCTGGTCGCGGTTCTCGCCGACGTCGGCCACCCCCAAATCGGCCAGGACGCGCACGTCCGAGGCGGGATAGGTCTTGGTCACCGCGACAAGGGTGATCTCGTGGCGTGCGCGCCCCGCGGCGGCGCAGGCGGCGGCGACGCGGCGTTCGACCTCGGCCAGGCCGGCCGCGATCTCGTCGCGGCGGGTGATGTTCGGGTTGTTCAAGGGGGTTCGATCACTTCGGAGGTGCGGGGCGTGCCGAGTGCCGGACGCCTGCGGGAACCCGGGCGGCGAGCGGAGCGGTCCGCGGCCGCGCGGGACGGGACGCCACCAGGCTACGCAAGGCGAGATGCGCGTGCCGCCGCTCCCCCGGGGGGAACGGCGGCACGCGCCGGGCTCACTTCAGGAAGTCAGGAACGTCCAGCTCCTCTTCCTGCTCCTCGAAGACCACCGGGCGGCGCCGGGCGGGCTCGGAGACGCGGGAGGTGATCGGCGTCGGCGGCTCGGGAGCCGGCCTCGGGATCGACACCGGCCCCTGTGACTGCTGCTCGCCGGGCGCGGCCTGGCCCGCCTGCGCGGCCGGGGCGGCCTGCGCGCCGTGGGCGGCCTCCGCCGCGGCGGGCTCGCGGGTGAACGGCGTGGCGGCCTGGGCGGACGCCGCGGCGGCCGGAGCCGCCGCCTCGGCGGGCGGCGCCGGGTCGGGCACCGCGGCCGGCTGCGCGGAGGGCAGCGGGCGCACGGGCGCGGGACGCTGCTCGGCCCGCGGCGGCTCGTTCTTGGGCGCCGCGAAGGCGGAGGTGGCCGGGCGGGACGGCTGGGCGGGCGCCGCCGGGGCTGTGGCCGGCCGCGACGGCGGCTGGGTGCGCGCCGCCGGCTGGGCCGCGGTCTTCTCTGGCGCGGGCTCGTCGAACCCGGCGGCGATCACCGTGACGCGGACCTCGTCGCCGAGGGCGTCGTCGATGACCGTGCCGAAGATGATGTTGGCGTCCATGGCGGCGGCGTTGGAGACGAGCTGGGCCGCCTCGTTGATCTCGAACAGGCCGAGGTCGGAGCCGCCCGCGATGGACAGCAGCACCCCGTGGGCGCCGTCGATGCTGGCCTCCAGCAGCGGGCTGGACACGGCCATCTCGGCGGCGGCGACCGACCGGTCGTCGCCGCGCGCGTGCCCGATGCCCATGAGCGCCGAGCCCGCGCCGGACATGACCGACTTCACGTCGGCGAAGTCCAGGTTGATCAGGCCGGGCGTGGTGATGAGGTCGGTGATTCCCTGCACACCGGACAGCAGCACCTGGTCGGCCGCCTTGAAGGCGTCAAGGACGCTCACCTGGCGGTCGGAGATCGACAGCAGGCGGTCGTTGGGGATGACGATGAGGGTGTCGACCTCGTCGCGCAGCGTCTCTATGCCGGCCTCGGCCTGCATCGCCCGGCGACGGCCCTCGAAACTGAAGGGCCGGGTGACGACGCCGATGGTCAGCGCACCGAGCGAGCGGGCGATGTTGGCCACCACGGGCGCGCCGCCGGTGCCGGTGCCGCCGCCCTCCCCCGCCGTGACGAAGACCATGTCGGCCCCCTTGAGGACCTCCTCGATCTCCTCGCGGTGGTCCTCCGCGGCCTTGCGCCCGACCTCGGGATTGGCTCCCGCGCCGAGGCCGCGCGTGAGCTCGCGGCCCACGTCCAGCTTGACGTCGGCGTCACTCATCAGCAGCGCCTGGGCGTCGGTGTTGATGGCGATGAACTCGACGCCCTTGAGTCCCTCCTCGATCATCCGGTTCACGGCGTTGACTCCGCCGCCGCCGATGCCGACGACCTTGATGACCGCGAGGTAGTTCTGCGGTGCTGCCACGACGAGGGGCCTTTCCGCTCGTTTACTTGCATTACGTGAAGCCCGAAACGGTGCCGGACCTTCTGGTTTAACTCTCACCCTCAAGTTGAGATTTAGAGTTATGTCAACCTGAGGAATGATACGGACAGTAGGGTTGCCCCTCCCCCAGGGTCAACTCACCGCGCCGCAAGCTCGTCCGGCGTGTCGCGCCCTGTCCCTTTCGCTCCCGCCGGAGGCCGTCCGGCTGTGGGGCTCGTCACTCGACCGTCACGACGTCCGGCGAGCTGACGTCGTAGGCGTCGGCCGGGCGTCGCAGCAGCGTGAGCGCCACACGGGCCTTGTCCTTGGTGCGATCGGCCCCACCCCACATGATCGTACGGCCGTCGGCCAGAAGCAACGACACGTCCTGTGTCGTCGTCGCGCGGATGGTGCGCACCATGTGGCGCAGGTCGGCCGGGAGCCCGGCGGCGACCGCGAGCGCGGCCCCGGTGGCGGGATCGCCGGGGGCGAAACGGCCGAGGCTCAGCGACGGCAGCCCGGCCGGGGCGGCGGCCCTGGCCTCGATCACGACGCCGTGCCGGTCGACCACGTCGGCCCTGCCCGCCGCGGGCACCACGGCCACCGGCCGGCGCTGGACGACGCGGACCTTCAGCGTGCCCGGCCAGGCGCGCTCGACGCTCACCGACTCGATCTGGCGCAGCGCGGCGATGCGGCGGCGGACCTGGTCGAGGTCCACGGTGGCCAGCGGCTGGCGGTCGGGCACCGCTGCGGCCCGGCGCACCTGGTCGGCGGCCGTCCCCGCCGCGCCGGAGACCGCGACGCGCTGGACGCCGAGGACGGGCGAGAAGAACACCAGCCAGGCGGCGGCCCCCACCACCCCGAAGGACAGCAGGACGACGAAGGCGGTGCGCCACGCCGACGAGCTCACCGTGAGGCGAGCTCGGCGACGATGTGCGGGCCCAGCTCGGTCACGTCGCCCGCGCCCATGGTGAGCACGATGTCGCCGGGGCGCGCCCGCTCGGCCACCAGGCCCGCGACCGCGGCCCGGTCGGGCGCGAAGGCGACGTGCTCGGCCGGCAGCGGCACCTTGCCCGCCACCAGCGCGCCGGAGACCCCGGGCTCGGGATCCTCGCGAGCGCCGTAGACGTCGAGCACGATGGCCTCGTCGGCCAGCCCGAGCGCGGCGCCGAACTCGTCGGCGAAGAAGCGGGTGCGGGAGTACAGGTGGGGCTGGAAGACGGCGATCACCCGGCCGGACGGCCCGGAGAAGCTGGCCACGACGTCGCGGGCGGCGCGCAGGTCGGCGGCCAGCTCGGTCGGGTGGTGGGCGTAGCTGTCGAAGACGGCGACCCCGGCGGCCTCGCCCTTGGCCTCGAACCGGCGCTTGGCCCCGGTGAAGGCGGCCAGCCCGTCGCGGAACTCGTCGAACGGCACGCCGAGCTCCTCGGCGACGGCCAGGGCGGCGGTGGCGTTCAGCGCGTTGTGCCGGCCGGGGACGACCAGCCGCACATCGCCCTTGCCCTCGACACTGAACACGACCCCGAACCCGTCGGGGGCGATGCCGGTGAGGCGGAAGTCGGCACCCTCGGCCTCGCCGTAGGTGCGCACGCGCAGGCCGCGGGCGCGGGCGAGCGGGACGAGCGCCGCGGCGCCCGGGTCGTCGGCGCAGACCACCAGGACCGAGCCGATGCGCTCGACGAAGCGGGCGAAGCTGTCGTGCACCGCCTGCGGGTCGCCGTAGTTGTCCAGGTGGTCGGCCTCGACGTTGGTCACCACGGCCACCTGGGGGGCGAGCATGAGGAAGGAGCCGTCGCTCTCGTCGGCCTCGGCCACGAAGACCTCGCCGGCGCCTTCGTCGGCGCCCAGGCCGGTGGTCACGAGCTGGCCGCCCACGCAGTACGACGGGTCGCGGCCGCACTTCTGCAGGGCGACGGTGAGCATCGAGGTCGTGGTCGTCTTGCCGTGGGTGCCGGCGACGGCGATGCCCGCGCGCCCGACCATGACGGCGGCCAGCGCCGCCGCCCGGGGGATGACGCGCAGCCCCTGGCGCAGCGCCTCGCCCAGCTCGGGGTTGGAGTCGCGGATGGCGGTGGACACCACGACGGTGTCGACGTTCTTGATGTGGGAGGCGGCGTGCCCGACGTGCACCGTGGCGCCGAGCTCGCGCAGCTCGGACACCATCTGGGAGCTGCGGGCGTCGCTGCCGGAGACCGCCACCCCGCGCTTGAGCAGGATGCGCGCGATGCCGGACATGCCGGCGCCCCCGATGCCGATGAAGTGGACGCGGCCGAGGTCGGCGGCGGCGACCGGTTCGATCAGTTTGACCAGGCTCATCGGCGGCCTCCGGCCGAGACGATCTGCATCACCTTGCGGGCCAGCACCGTGTCGGCGTCCTTTCGTCCGATGCGGGAGGCGGCGTCGGACATCTGCACCACCCGCTCGGGGTCGCGCAGGATCGGCAGCACGTGCTGGAGGATCCAGTCGGCTGTCAGGTCGGCGTTGTCCACCATCAGTCCTCCGCCGGCCTCGACGATGGGCGCGGCGTTGAGCTTCTGCTCGCCGTTGCCGTGCGGCAGCGGGACGTAGGCGGCCGGCAGGCCGACGGCGGTCAGCTCGGCGCACGTCATGGCGCCGCTGCGGCACAGCACGAAGTCGGCGGCGGCGTAGGCGAGATCCATGCGGTCGACGTAGGGCAGCACCACGTACTGCGGGTCGCCGGGCGGCGGCTCGACCTCGACGGTGTTCTTCGGGCCGATGACGTGCAGCACCTGGACGCCCGCCTGGCGCAGCACGGGCGCGGCGCCGAGCGCCGCCTCGTTGACGGCCCGCGCCCCCTGCGAGCCGCCGAACACCAGCAGCGTCGGCCGGTCGTTCTCCAGCCCGAAGTAGGACCTGGCCTTGTCGCCGGTGGACAGTCGGTCGAGCATGACGATCTCGCGGCGCAGCGGGATGCCGACGTACTCGGCGTGCGGCAGCGAGGCGTCGGGGTGCCCGGTGAAGACGTGCTCGGTGAGCCGGGCGCCGAGCCGGTTGGCCAGGCCCGGGCGCGGGTTGGCCTCGTGCACCGCGATGGGCACCCCGCGCCGCCTGGCGCCGAGATAGGCCGGGGTGGCGACGTATCCGCCGAACCCGACCAGCACGTCGGCCTGGACGCGGTCCATGATGCCGGCGGCCGCGTTGATCGCCCCCGCCAGCCTGCCGGGAACCGTGAGCAACTGCGGCGTGATGGCGCGCGGCAACGGCACGGCGGGCACCAGCGC
Organism: Sphaerisporangium sp. NPDC049457; assembly: GCF_055586705.1. Taxonomy (NCBI): domain Bacteria; kingdom Bacillati; phylum Actinomycetota; class Actinomycetes; order Streptosporangiales; family Streptosporangiaceae; genus Sphaerisporangium; species Sphaerisporangium sp. NPDC049457. The sequence continues at coordinate 294,911 of NZ_JBVJHR010000003.1, forward strand.
CAGCTCGTACCCCCGCGCGGGCACCAGCCTGGTCTCCAGCCCGCGCTCGGTGCCGAGGCAGGTGATCCCGATGCCCGGATCAAGCCTGCGCAGCGCGTCGGCCAGCGCCAGGGCGGGTTCGATGTGGCCGGCCGTACCGCCGCCTGCGAGGACCACCCTCATGTCGGTCCTTTCAAATCCGCGTGCCTCGATGTCGGCCTGCGCCGCTCGGGACGGCGGACCCCCGCCGGCGGGCGACCCAGGCCAAGCCAGCTTAGAGCCCTCGCCGCGGGCCCGGGTCCACGAGCGGCCAGCGCGTCGGCCGCGCCGGGCTCGCGTTTGGCGAACGACAACAGCATGCCGAGCGCCGCGAGCGTCGGCAACAGGGCCGAACCACCGTACGACACAAGGGGCAGCGGGATGCCTGTGATCGGCAGCGCGCCGATCACCGCGCCGATGTTGACGATGGCCTGACCTGCGATCCAGGCCACCGCGGCGGAGGCCGACAGCCGGATGAAGGGATCTTTGACCCGGGAGGCGACGCGCAGCCCGGCGTACCCCAGCAGGCCGAACAGGGCGATCACCACGAGGGTGCCCATCAGGCCGAGCTCCTCGCCGAGGATGGAGAAGATGAAGTCGCTCTCGGCGTGCGGCACCCGGCCCCACTTCTGCCGGCTGCTGCCCAGGCCGAGCCCGAACCAGCCTCCCGAGCCCATCGCGATCTGCCCCATGGCGGCCTGGTAGCCGGTGCCGGAGGCGTTGCCCCAGACGTCCAGCCACCCTTCGATGCGGTCGGAGCGGTAGCCCTCGACGCTGATCATGATGACGGTGGCCATGGTGGCCAGGGCCAGGATGCCGCCGAACAGCCGCAGCGGCGCGCCCACCACCCACAGCAGCGCGAGGAAGATCAGCATGAGCACGACGGTGGTGCCGAGGTCGCGCCCGAGCATGACGAGGATCGCGATGATCGCGGTGCCGGGCATGAGCGGGAGCAGCAGATGGCGCCATTCGATCAGGCCGCCCTTGGCCCGGCGTGCCAGCAGGTCGGCCCCCCACAGCATCAGGCCGAGCTTGGCCGGCTCGGACGCCTGGACGGTGAACCCGCCGATGTCGAGCCACCGCTGGGCGCCGAGCTCGGTGCGGCCGATGAAGACCGTCATGATCAGGCCGATGATGGAGATGGCCATCAGGGGGTAGCCGGCGAGCCGGAAGAACCGGGGCGGCAGCCGTGAGCAGACCCACATCAGCGGCAGGCCGATGGCGACCGACGTCGACTGCTTCAGGAACCAGTAGAACGGGTTGCCGGTGAGCTGCAGCGCCTTGATGCTGGAGGCCGACAGCACCATCATCAGCCCGAGCGTGAGCAGCAGGGCGCTGCAGCCGAGCAGCAGATAGTAGGAGGTCAGCGGCCGGTCGAGCAGCTTGCCGAGCGCGGTGAGCCGCTCGTGCCCCCACCCGCGGCCCGCGGCGGCCGCGGGGTCGCCCGCGCCGCCGCCCGCGGCCCTGCCGTCGGCGTGCGGGGCGCCGGGAGCGCCCGGGGCGCCTGGGACGATGGCGGCGTCGCTCATCGCACGCCCGAGGTCGCCAGGCGGTGCACGGCTGTCGCGAACGCCTCCCCACGGGCTCCGTAGTCGGCGAACATGTCCAGCGAGGCGCCCGCGGGGGCGAGCAGCACGGTGTCCCCCGGGGAGGCCAGCCGGGCGGCTTCGGTCACGACACGGTCCATGACCCCAGTGTCTTGCCCCTCGACCTCCACGACCGGAACATTCGCCGCGTGTCGCGCCAGCGCCTCGCGAATTCGTGCCCGGTCGGCGCCCAGGAGCACCGCCGCGCGCAGCCGTCCCGCCGCCTGGCGCACCAGGTCGCCGACGTCGGCGCCCTTCAGCAGCCCCCCGGCGACCCAGACGACGGACGGGTAGGAGGCCAGCGACGCGGCGGCGGCGTGCGGGTTGGTGGCCTTGGAGTCGTCCACGTAGTCGACGCCGGCCACCCGGGCGACGTGGGCGATGCGGTGCGGGTCGGGCACGTGATCGAGCAGGCCCTGCCGCACGGCGGCGGCGGGCACGCCGTACGCGCGGGCCAGCGCGGCGGCGGCGAGCGCGTTGGCCACGTTGTGCGGCGCGAACGGGCGGACGTCGGCCAGCGTGGCGAGCTCCTCGGCGGCGTGGTCGGGGTCGTCGACGAACGCGCGGTCGACGAGCAGGTCCTCCACGACGCCGAGCTGCCCGCGCGCGGGCACCTCCAGGGTGAACCCGGCCGTGCGCGGCCCGCCGCCCGCCTGCGCGGCGTACGGGGCGGCCAGGCGGGCCGACCACGCGTCGTCGGCGTTGTGCACGACCACGCCCGCGCGCTCGAAGATGCGGCCCTTGACCCTGGCGTACTCCTGCATGGAGCCGTGCCAGTCGATGTGGTCGTCGGCGACGTTCAGCACGGCGGCGGCGTGTGGCGCGAGGGTGGAGGACCAGTGGAGCTGGAAGCTGGACAGCTCGACCGCCAGCACGTCGTAGGGCTGCTCGACGACCTCGACGATGGGCGTGCCCACGTTGCCGACGGCGGCCGCGGCGTGCCCGGCCGCCCTGAGCATGGCGGTCAGCATGCGCACGGCCGTGGTCTTGCCGTTGGTGCCGGTCAGCGCCAGCCAGGGGGCGGCGCCGGGGGGACGCCGCCGCCAGGCCAGCTCGACCTCGCCGATCACCTCGACGCCGCGCGCCGCGGCCGCCACCAGCAGCGGCTGGTCGGGGCGCCAGCCGGGCGAGGTGACCACCAGGGAGGCGTCCTCCGGCAGCGCGCCGCCGAAGTTCACCTGCGCCCCGAGCTCGGCCAGCTCGGCCGCCGCCGCCCGCTGCCGCTCTCCGTCGCGGGTCTCGACCACCACGACGCGCTCGCCGTCCCGCAGCAGGCTGCGCGCCGCCGCCACCCCGGAGACGCCCAGACCCGTGACACAGATGGTCATGCCTTGGGCATCCACTCGACGTAGAACAGGCCGAGGCCGGCGGCGGCGCAAAGCCCGGCGATGAGCCAGAAGCGGACCACGATGGTGGTCTCGGCCCAGCCCTTGAGCTCGAAGTGGTGCTGCAGGGGCGCCATGCGGAAGACCCGTCTGCCGGTCATCTTGAAGAAGCCGACCTGGATGATCACCGAGGCGGTGATGACGACGCACAGCCCGGCCAGGATGAACAGCAGGAACTGGGTGCGGGTGGTGATCGCCAGCCCGGCCAGCACGCCGCCGAGGGCCAGCGAGCCGGTGTCGCCCATGAAGATCTTGGCGGGCGGGGCGTTCCACCACAGGAAGCCCACGAGGGCGCCGAGGACGGCGGCGGCGACCACGGCCAGGTCGAGCGGGTCGCGCACCCAGTAGCAGTTGGGGCCGAGCTGGTTGAGGCAGCTGTTGCGCAGCTGCCAGTTGCCGATCAGCACGTAGGCGGTCAGGACGGCGCCGGTGGCGCCGCTGGCCAGGCCGTCGAGGCCGTCGGTGAGGTTCACGGCGTTCGAGAAGCCGACGATCATGATGAGCACCCAGATGGTGAACACCACGATGCCGATGGAGGGCCCGAAGTCGCGCAGGAACGACAGCCGCGTCTCGGCGGGGGTGATCGAGTAGGCGTTCTTGAACTGCACGACCAGGACCGCGAAGATGGCGCCGACGACGAGCTGGCCGAGCGCCTTGGCGCCGCTGCGCAGGCCGAGGCTGCGCTGCTTGTAGATCTTGATGAAGTCGTCGAGGAAGCCGACGGTGCCGAGCCCGGCCATCAGGAACAGCACCAGCACGGCCGAGGCCGTCGGCGGGGTCAGCGTGGCCAGGTGGGAACACGCGAAGCCGATCAGCGCGGCGATCACGATGACCGTGCCGCCCATGGTGGGGGTGCCGCGCTTCTCGTGGTGCCCTGAGGGGCCCTCCTCGCGGATGTTCTGCCCGTACCCCCTGCGGCTGAAGAGCCTGATCGCCAGCGGGGTGCCGAGCATCGACAGCAGCAGAGCCACCCCTGCGGCGACGAGGATGTCCCTCATCGGGCGTCACCGCCGAGCAGGGCTTCGGCGACCCGTTCGAGGCCTTCGGCGCGCGGCCCCTTGATCAGCACCACGTCGCCGGGGGCGAGCCTGGCCGAAAGCTCGGCGGCCGCCGCGGCCGCGTCGGGCACGTGGACGGCCTGCGCCCCCTTGGCGCCCGCCAGCACCGGCCAGGGGGCCTGCCCGACCACCCACAGCCCCGCGAGGCCCGCCTGCGCGGCGACCCGGCCGATCTCCTCGTTCAGCGCGTCGCTCTCGTCGCCCAGCTCGCGCAGGGCGGCGATCACGGCGTACTTGCGGCGGTCCTTGCCGAGCACCCCGAGGGTGTCGAAGGCGGCCCGCATGGAGTCGGGGTTGGCGTTGTAGGCGTCGTTGATCACGGTGACGCCGTCGGGGCGGTCGGTGACCTCCATGCGCCAGCGGCTGGCCGGCTCGGCGGCCGACAGCTCCTCGGCGATGGTCGCGACCGGCAGCCCCAGCTCGTAGGCGGCCGCGGCGGCCGCCAGGGCGTTCTGCACGGCGTGCGCCCCGTACAGGCGCAGCCGCACCCGCGCGGCGCCCGAGGGCGTGCGCAGGGTGAAGGAGGCCCGGCCGCGCTCGTCGGACGTCTCGTCCTCGACCCGCACGCCGGCCTCGGCCGAGCGCCCGAACCAGCTGACGCGGGCCTGGGTGCGCTCGGCCATGGCCCGCACGAACGGGTCGTCGGCGTTCAGCACGGCGACCCCGCCGGCGGGCAGGGCCTCGACCAGCTCGCCCTTGGCCTTGGCGATCTGCTCGCGCCCGCCGAACACGCCGAGGTGCGCGGTGCCGACGTTGAGCACCACGCCGACCTGCGGCGGGGCGATGCGGGCCAGGTAGGCGATGTGGCCCTCCTCGCGGGCGCTCAGTTCGAGCACCATGAAGCGGGTGTCCACGTCGGCCCGCAGCACCGTCAGGGGGTGGCCGATCTCGTTGTTGTGGCTGCCCGCCGGGGCGATGGTGGGCCCCATGCGGGCGGTGAGCCTGGCGAGCAGGTCCTTGGTGGTGGTCTTGCCCGCCGACCCTGTGACGCCGACGACGGTGGCCTGCGGCAGTTCGGCCACCGTGGCGGCGGCGAGGTCGGCGAGCGCCGTCACGACGTCGCCCACGACCACGCAGGGCGCCTCGACGGGCCGGCTCGCCAGCACGGCGACCGCGCCGGCCTGGCAGGCCTGGGCCGCGAAGTCGTGCCCGTCGGACCGTGCTCCTCTGATCGCCACGAACAGCGAACCCGGCTCGGCGGCGCGCGAGTCGATGAGGACGGGCCCGCGGACCACGGCGCGCGGGTCGGCCATGCCCGCGAGGGCGCCCGAGGTCACCTCGGCGATCCTCGCCAGCGGCAACGGGATCATTCGTTTTCCCTACTCTCCATACAAGCTGTCCGTGCGTGTCGGGAGGGCCGGCGCCTCGCACGGGGCGCCCGGCCCGGCTTTCGCATCAGCCTCGCACAACCACACCGGTCACATGTGGTCCCGTCTGCGGATGGCCTCCGCGACCACCTGCCTGTCGTCGAACGGCAGCACTTCACCGTCGACGTACTGACCCTGCTCGTGGCCCTTGCCGGCGACGACCACCACGTCACCCGGACCGGCCCGGCCGACGGCCAGGTCGATCGCGGCGGCGCGGTCGGGCTCGACGACCACGTGCGCGCGCTCGCGCGGCGGCACGCGAAGGACGCCCTCGTACATGGCCGCGAGGATGCGCAGCGGGTCTTCGGAACGCGGGTTGTCGCTGGTGAGGACCGCCAGGTCGGCCAGGCGCGCCGCGGCCTCGCCCATCATCGGGCGCTTGCCGCGGTCGCGGTCGCCGCCGCAGCCGAGGACGATGATCAGGCTGCCCGAGGTGACCTCGCGCAGCGCCCGCAGCACCGACTCGACGGCGCCCGGCTTGTGGGAGTAGTCGACGATGGCCTGGAAGCCGCGCGCGCCCGGCACGCGCTCCATGCGGCCGGGGACGCCGGTGACCGTCCCCACGCCGTGCACGGCCGTCTGCAGCGGCACTCCGGCCTCGACGAGGGTGACGAGCGCGCCGAGGGTGTTGGCGACGTTGAACGGGCCGGGCAGGGACACCGACACGTCCGCCTCGACGCCGCCGGGCCCGACCACCCTGAAGGTGCTGCCGTCGGAGCCCAGGCGCACGTCACGGGCCCGCCAGTCGGCCTCGGCGGCCCCGGCGGCGGAGAAGGTGGTGATCGGCACCTTGGCGATGCGGGTCAGCTCTCTGCCGTGCTCGTCGTCGATGTTGACGACCCCCGCGCGGCACAGTTCGGGGGTGAACAGCCTCGCCTTGGTCAGGAAGTAGTCCTCAAGGTCGCTGTGGAAGTCCAGGTGGTCCTGCGAGAGGTTGGTGAACAGCGCCACGTCGTAGGCCGCCCCGTCGACCCGGCCGAGGGCCAGGGCGTGGCTGGAGACCTCCATGGCGGCGGCGGTGACGCCGTCCTCGCGCATGAGCGCCAGCAACCCTTGCAGGTCGGTGGCCTCGGGGGTGGTGAGCGTGGGCGGGAAGACGGTGTCGCCGACGTGGATCTCGACGCCGCCGACGAGGCCGGTGCGGTGGCCGGCGGCCCGCAGCCCGGCCTCCAGCAGGAAGCTCGTCGTCGACTTGCCGCTGGTGCCGGTCACGCCGAGGAGCAGCAGGCCGGAGGAGGGCTGCCCGTAGACCCAGGCGGCGACCCGGCCGAGCACCGAGCGCGGGTCGGGCACCACCAGGACCGGCACCCCGGTCGCCACCGCGGTCTCGCGGCCGGCCGGGTCGGTCAGGATGGCCACGGCCCCGCCTGCGACGGCGGCGGCCGAGAAGGCGGCGCCGTGGGCGGTGGAGCCGGGCAGGGCGACGTAGAGGTCGCCGCGCTGGACCTGGCGCGAGTCGATGGTGACGCCGGTCACGGCGGCGAGCGGCGCACGAGGGCCGCCCGAGGGCGCGCCGAGCATGGCCGCCAGGCCGGAGAGCGGGCGGACCGGGCAGGTCTTGGGACGCATTGACGACGGGGGACGCACGGGCGAGAGCGTACCTTCCCCCGTCACCCGCCGGTGCTCATGCGCACCGATGGAGCGGTCGTACCGGTCGGCGGTATCTTGCGACTCTTCAACGCGAACGTCATGACATCCTTGAACACGGGTGCGGCGATCTCCCCGCCGAAGTGGCCGTTCTCCGGAGCCTGGAGCACTGCCAGCGCCACCAGCCGGGGCGCGTCGGCGGGAGTGAACCCCACAAACGTAGCGGTATATCCGCAATACCCCTGGCAGCTTTCGTCGTACCGCATGGCCGTGCCGGTTTTACCCGCCACCCGGTAACCCTTGATCGCGGCGAGGGAGCCGGTGCTGCCCTCGGCGCTGACCGCGGCCTCCAGCATGCGGGTGATGTCCTTGGCGGTGCGCGGGGTGATGACCCGGGTCTGCCTGGCCGGCTTGGCGGGGACGAACTTGCGGTGCTGGTCGATCGTGCCGGCGACGATCTGCGGCGTGACGCGCACGCCCCCGTTGGCGATGGTCTGGTAGACGCTCGCCATCTGCAGGGCCGTCACCGACACGCCCTGGCCGAAGGCGATGGTGCACCGCTGGCTGCCCGACCAGGTCTCGCGCTTGGGCAGCAGCCCGGCCTCCTCGCCGTAGAGGCCCGAGCCGGTCTTGGCGCCGAAGCCGAAGGCCTTCAGCATGTTGTACAGCGGCTGGTCGCCGACCCTGTCGGCCACCATGATGGTGCCGACGTTGCTGGACTCGGCGATGATGCCGGTGAAGGTAAGGTTCTCGGGCGCGTGCGGGTGGGCGTCGCTGAGCACCCGGTCGGCGCAGCGGTACTTGTCGGCGACCTCGAACACCGTCTCGGGCCTGACCGCCCCGGCCTCCAGGGCGGCGGCCGCCGTGATGACCTTGTTGGTGCTGCCCGGCTCGAAGACCTCCGACACCGCGCGGTTGCCCAGCGCAGGAGTGCGCTGCCAGTTGCCGAGATCCACCTCGGGGGCGTTCGCCATGGCGACCACCTGGCCGTTGCGCACGTCCATGACGATGACGCTGCCGCTGCGGGCGCCGGTGGCCTTGACCTGCTTGGCGATGGCCTCCTGGGCGGCCCACTGGATGTCGCGGTCGATGGTCAGCCGCAGGCCCCGCCCGGCGACCGGCTCCTGCTTGGTGCTGCGCGTCATGGGGATGCGCTGGCCGGTGCCGCCGGTCTCGACGGTCTGCTTGCCGTCCTGCCCGGCCAGCAGCTTGTCGTAGACGTGCTCGAAGCCCACCAGGCCGTGGCCCTCGTCGCCGACGTAGCCGATCACCCCGCCGGCGAGGTTCCCGCCCGGGTACAGGCGCTCGTAGTGCGGCGTCGCGGCCAGCCCGTCGATCTCGAGGTCGAGCACCTTCGCGGCGGTCGCCGTGGGGACGTTGCCCGCCAGCAGCGTGTACCGCGTCTTGGGCCGGGCGAGCTTGGCGGCGATGACGCCCTTGTCGACGCCCAGCAGCGGGGCCAGCGACGCGGCGACCTGGTCGCGCTTGTCCGCGGGCACCTTGCTCGGGTCGGCGGAGATCGCGCGGGCCTCGACCGTGAGGGCGAGCTCGTGGCCGTTGACGTCGGTGATGGAGCCCCGGCGCGCGGTCAGCGTCTCTTCCTGGACGCGCAGCCGCTCGGCGCGGGCCTCGAACACCTTGGAGTCCAGGCCCTGGAGCTGGACCAGCCGCCCGGCGAACAGCGACAGCACGACGGCCATGCCCATCAGGCCGATGTTGATGCGGCGCGAGGGGTTGCCCAGGCGCAGCGGGGCCGGCGGGCGGGGCGTCCAGGTGATGCGCAGCCCGGGACGGCGGGGGTCGTCGGGGTCGAGCGGGCGGCCGCGCGGCGGCACCCGGCGTGGGCCGGGCCTGAACGGGGGCCCGGCCCCCTCGCCTCTGGCCGCGCCGCGCCGGAGCGGACGCGCCGAGCCTTCGCCCCTGGCGCCGCCCGGCCTGAGCGGGCGCCCGGAGCCGCCCTGCCGCCCGCCCGGGACGCCGGCGCGTCCGCCCGCTCCCTCGGAACGACCCGAACCCCCCGTACGACCACCACCGCCGTCGGAACGGCCGGAACCCGCCGCACGACCACCGGAACCGTCGGTGCGGCCGGAGCCGCCCGCGCCCTCGGGACGGCCGGAACCGCCCGCACGGCCGCCGGCCCTGTCGGAACGGCCGGAACCGCCGGCCTTGCCGGGACGGCCCTCGCCGCCCGCCGCGCCCGTCCCGCCTGAACGGCCCGAACCGCCGGAGGCGTTCGAGCGGCCGGAGCCGCCGGAGGCGCGGCCGGGATCGTCGGGGCGGCCGGCATCGCCGGAACGCCCGGACCCGCCCGAACGCCCTCCGGGCGCGTCGAAGCGCCCAGGGCCTTCGGACCGGCCCTGGCGCCCGCCCGAGCCGGAGCCCGGGCCGCGCCTGGGCCCGCCGGGTCCCCCGGGGCCGCCGCGACCGCCTGAGCCGCCTCCTGGACCGTTGCGGCCGGGCCCCGAGGGGCGGCCGCCGCCTTCCCTCACCGGGTCGCGACCTCCGCCTGCGCCCGCGGGTCACCGCCCGCCGGAGCCTGGCCTTGGCCCTGGCCCGCCGGAGCCTGGCCCTGGTTCGCCGTGCGGCCGACTTCGCGTCCCTGCCGGTCGAGCTCCAGGAACCGCGGCTCCTTCGTGCCCGGCTTCTCGCCGAGCTGCTCGGCGCGGTCGGCCAGCCGCTGCGGCTGCGAGTCGATCAGCAGCTTGGTGCGCTTGTCCTGGGCCTCCTGGCGCAGGCGCTGCGTGGTCTTCTGCAGGTCGGTGGCCCGGAAGGAGTCCTTGGCCAGGACGGTGTTGAGCAGCAGCAGGCTCACCAGGCCGCCGCAGAGCAGGCCCACGACGAGCAGCACGAACGGCGTGCGCGGCGCAGGGCGCCGCAGGGGCGCGCGACTCGGCGTCCGCACGGCCTGGGCCGCCGGACGCGCGGGCATGGGCGCGGCCTCGCGTTCGGGGCCGCGGGGCGGCGCCGAACGCCGGACGGTGCGGTCGGGCCGGGGCGGGGCGGTGACCGTGCGGGTGCCGCGCGCCGTGCGCACGGGCCTGTCGCCGACGGCCGTCGCCGTGCCGCCGCCGGTCTCTTGCCTTGTCTCCTTGGTCTCCTTGTCGATGCTCATTCCGGCTCCCGGATCCTCTCTGCCGCCCGCAACCTGGCCGAGGCGGCGCGCGGGTTGCGCGCCACCTCCTCCTCGTCTGGGAGCTCGGCTCCCCTCGTCACCAGACGGAACCGCGGCTGGTGGGCCGGCAGCGGGACGGGCAGCCCCGGAGGGCTGGTGTCCCTGGTTCGCGCCGTGAGGGCCTGCTTGCTCAGCCGGTCCTCCAGTGAGTGGTAGGAGAGCACGACCACGCGCCCTCCGACCTTCAGTGCGTCGAGTGCCGCGGGGAGCGCCCGTTCGAGAGCGGTCAACTCCCCGTTCACCTCGATGCGTAACGCCTGGAACGTTCTTTTCGCGGGATTTCCCCCGGTACGGCGGGTGGCCGCGGGGATCGCCTCCCGGACGATCTCGGCCAGCCGCTTGGTGGAGGTGATCGGCTCGGCCTCACGCTCGCGGACGATGAACCGCGCGACGCGGGCGGCGAAACGCTCTTCGCCGTAGTCGCGCAGGATGCGGGTCAACTCGCCCTCGGAGTAGGTGTTGACCACGCCGCCCGCCGTGAGCTCCTGGTCGGGGTCCATGCGCATGTCGAGCGGGGCGTCGTAGGAGTAGGCGAACCCGCGCTCGGCCTCGTCGAGCTGCGGGGACGACACCCCGAGGTCGAACAGCACCCCGTCGACGCGCGGATGGCCGGCGCGCGACAGCACCTCGGGAAGCTCGTCGGAGACCGCCCGCACCAAAGTCGTCCGCGCGGCGTACGGCGCGAGGCGCGCGGTGGACCGCTCGATGGCGGCCGGGTCGCGGTCGATGCCTATCAGGCGCAGATCTGGGTGCGCGGCCAGCAGCGCCTCGGCGTGACCGCCGAGGCCCAGGTTGGCGTCGACCAGCACGGGGCTCGGACCCGACAGCGCGGGAGCGAGAAGCTCCAGGACGCGCCGAAGCATCACCGGGACGTGCCCGCCCGGCTCCGCATGATCATGGACATGCATGGTCAAACCCCCTTTGCCGCCTCGGTCGTGTCCTTCGAATCCCCCCGGACACTTCCCCTGCTCGCGGATTCGCGGCTTTTCGCGTTATTCGGCCATCTCATCAGCGGGCTTCGCCCCCGCGCCACGTCAACGGCTCGTCCGGCCAGGTCCCCATCCGCGTCCCCTCTTCGCGCCCCGCCACCTGACACCGGGGAAGGTGCATCAGCTGGCGGCGGCGCTGCGGTGGCCGGGAACCGTCCCGGCACCATGGGAGCGGGTGGAGACCTCGCCGAACGACGTTTTCACCGACGAGTCGACCCGTTGTCTAAAGGACTCCTGGCAGCACCTCCTCCGACAGTTCGGAGAACGCCTGCTCTTGGTCGGCCAGATAGGTGTCCCAGGCCGTCGCGTCCCAGATCTCCAGCCGGGTGTTGGCCCCGATGACCACACAGTCTCGGCGGAGGCCCGCGTACTCGCGCAGGCTCTGGGGGATGGTGATCCGCCCTTGTTTGTCGGGCGTCTCGTCGGAAGCACTGGCGAAGAAGACGCGACTGTAATCGCGGACGGCCTTGGCTGTCACGGGCGCTGTGCGCAGCGCCTCGGTGATGCGCTGGAACTCCTCTACAGGAAATACGTAGAGGCACCGCTCCTGGCCCTTGGTGATCACAAGACCCTCCGCCAGCTCCTCACGGTACTTCGCCGGCAGGAACAGTCGTCCTTTCTCGTCCAGACGCGGTTGATGGGTGCCGAGGAACATCGGCCCCACCTCCCGTGCCAAGTGGAAAGACTGGTCGCTACTACCCCAGCCCCTCCACTGCGCACCACCATACTCCACTTCTCCCCACCGTCAACTGATTCAAAGCGCGCCACGCCGATATGGCGAACGCGTTTTCGCAGGTCAATAGCGGTGGAGCGAAGTGGAGCGCCCTCGGTGGCCGAAGACGGCGGCGGGCGTGTCGGAGGAGCCTTCGACACCCCGCGACCGGCCGCCGCGGCCACACGCCGGGGCGGGCGGCCGTGAAAGGGCGGAACGGCCCGGCGGCGGGCCCTCCGGTGGGGGAAAGTGGAGTGTCCGGCGGCGGGGAGGAGGCGTCCGCGGGGCGTCCGAGACGGCCGCGCGCGAGGCCGGAGAAGGAGACGCGGCCAAAGAAGCGGCCCGGAAAGCGGCCCGGGAGGCCGGCCGGGAAAGCGGAGGGGCGCGAGGGGCGCGCGTGTCACGGGATTCGCACATCGGCGGCACCTGAACGCGACCACGGAGAAGAACACTGGGGCTGTTCATCCCCGAATATGGCGGAAAGTCGCCCTGGAACCCACGGCACCGTAGTGTCGGTACGCACAATGGAAAAGGAAAGCAAAGCCCCCCGCAATACGATGCCGGCGCGGGGCTGCCGCACCCTCATGGAGGCCCGGTGGGAATAACCCACGATGTCGGACAGGAGCTGGAAGGTCTGGTCGCCACGGCGCACCGGATCCGTGAGGCGATCGAATCGGTAATCGAGGGCAAGGACGACGTCGTCCGGCTGACCCTCACGGTGCTGCTCGCCGAAGGGCACCTGCTCATCGAGGACGTGCCGGGAGTCGGCAAGACCATGCTGGCCAAGGCGCTGGCCCGGTCCATCGACTGTCCCGTCCGCCGCGTCCAGTTCACCCCTGATCTGCTTCCCAGCGACATCACGGGCGTCAGCGCCTTCAACCAGCAGTCGCGCGAGTTCGAGTTCAAGCCCGGCCCGGTATTCGCCAACATCGTCGTCGGCGACGAGATCAACCGCGCCTCCCCCAAGACCCAGTCGGCATTGCTGGAGTGCATGGAAGAGCACCAGGTCACCGTCGACGGCACCACATATCGGCTCGATACACCGTTCATGGTCATCGCGACCCAGAACCCGATCGAGATGGAGGGCACCTATCCCCTGCCCGAGGCCCAGCGCGACCGCTTCACCGCCCGCATCGCGATGGGCTATCCCGAGGCCGCCGCCGAGCTGGAGATGCTGGACGTCCACGGCGCCTCCTCGCCGCTGGACAAGCTGGAGCCGGTCGCCACGACCGCCGAGGTGAAGGCGCTGATCGACGCCGTGCGCGCCGTCTACGTCTCCCAGGCGGTCAAGAAGTACGCCATCGAGATGGTGTCGGCCACCCGCCAGTCCCCCGACCTGCGGCTCGGCGCCTCACCTCGCGCCACGCTCCACCTGGTGCGCGCCGCCCGCGCCCACGCCGCGCTGTCCGGGCGCGACTACGTCATCCCCGACGACATGCAGGAGCTGGCCGTCCCCGTGCTGGCCCACCGCCTGCTCCCGAGCCTTGAGGCCCAGGGCCGCCGCCGCCGTCCCGAGCACGTCCTCGCCGAGCTGGTACGCCGCGTCCCGGTGCCGGACAGCCGGGAGAGGGGGTTCGACGAGGAGGGGGCGCGCAGGTGATGGCCGGGCTCCGGGCGCTCACCTCGCGCGGCCGCTCGTTCCTGGCCTCGGGCGCCGCCGCCCTGCTGTGCGCGTTCGTCCTCGGCGAACACGACCTGCTGAGGGTCAGCGTGCTGATCATCATGCTGCCGCTGCTCGCCGCCCTGGTCGTGGCCCGCACCCGCTACCGCCTGAGCTGCGCGCGGCGGCTGGACCCCGCCAGGGTCGAGGTCGGCTCCGACAGCACGGTCACCGTGCGGCTGGAGAACGTCACCCGCCTGCCCACCGGGCTGCTGCTGATCGAGGACACCGTCCCCTACGCCGTCGGCACCCGGCCCCGCTTCGTCCTTGACCGGGTGGAGTCGCGCGGCATCCGTGAGATCGACTACAAGGTCCGCTCCGACCTGCGGGGCAGGTTCCCCATCGGGCCGCTGTCGGTGCGCATCGCCGACCCGTTCGGGCTGGTCGAGCTGACCCGCGCGTTCACGGCCACCGACACGCTGATGGTCGTCCCGGAGGTCGTGCCGCTGCCCCACGTGCGCCTGTCGGGCGAGCTGACCGGCGGCGGCGACAGCCGCAGCACCAGCGTGGCCGCCGCGGGCGACGACGACATCGGGCCGCGCGAGTACCGCCAGGGCGACGACCTGCGCCGGGTGCACTGGCGGTCCACCGCGCGGTACGGCGAGCTGATGGTGCGCCGCGAGGAGCAGCAGTGGCAGAGCCGCGGCGCGCTGCTGCTGGACACCCGCAGGCACGCCCACCGCGGCGAGGGCCCGCGCTCGTCGTTCGAGGTGGGCGTCTCAGCGGCCGCCTCGATCGGCATGCAGCTCGCCCGCGAGGGCCTCGGCCTGCGGCTGGTGACCGACCAGGGCGCCCAGCACCTGCCCGACTCCGCGAGCGGGCACTCCCTGCTGGACGCGCTCGCCGTCGTGCGGCAGAGCACCGCCCGCTCGCTGGAGTCGGGAGTCACGGCGCTGCGCCAGGGCGGCGGGGACGGCCTGATCGTCGCCGTCCTCGGCGACCTGGACGCCGAGGAGGCCCAGGCGCTCGCCCGGCTGCGGAGCGGCGGCGTCACCGGCGTCGCCGTCATGCTTGACGTGCGCGGCTGGCAGGTGACCCCGGCCCACCACCAGGAGGCGGACGAGTCCTTCGAGATCGCGCGTGCCGTGCTGGCCGGGTCGGGCTGGCGCGTCGTACGGCTGCCCGCGGGCACGTCCTTGGCCGCCGTCTGGCCGGACGCCGGCCAGAGCAGCCACTACGCCGGTCCCAGGGACACGATCACGGCAGGAGACGCCGCATGAGGCTCCCCATCGCGGCGGCGCTCGCCACGGCCGCGACCTCCCTTTCCCTCTATCCGCTGCTGCGCGGGGGCACCTGGTTCTGGGCCGGAATAGGGGCGATCATCGTGGTCGCCGCCGCCTCCCTCCTGACCACCCGCCACGCCACGCCGCGATGGCTCGGCCCCCCGGCCGAGCTGTTCCTGCTGTGGATCTACCTGACGGTGGTGTTCACCCGGGACGACAACTGGGCGTGGGTGGTGCCCACCCGCGACTCGGTACTGTCCTTGGGCGAGCTGCTGGCCGAGGGGTTCAAGGACATCCAGCGCTACGCCGCCCCGGTGCCGGACAACCCGCCGATCGCGCTGCTCACCGTGGGCGGCGTCGGCCTGATCGCCGTGCTCGTCGACCTGCTGGCCGTGCGGCTGCGCCGCGCGGCGCTGGCCGGTCTGCCGCTGCTGGCCCTGTTCACCGTCCCGGCGGCGGTGATGACCGACCCGATCGGCTGGCCGGTGTTCATCATCGGCGCGCTCGGGTACGTGGGGCTGCTCACCGCCGACGGGCGCGAGCGACTCAGCCACTGGGGCCGCGCCGTGCTGGTGCGCCGCTCGCGCGGCACCGGCGCCGGAACGCAGGTCGACACCGCGCCGCTGTCGCTGACCGGCAAACGCATCGGCTTCGCCGCGATCGCCCTGGCCATCGGCCTGCCGGCGCTGCTGCCGACGCTGGAGCCGAGCCCGCTGTTCGGGTTCGGCGTGGGGTCGGGCAACGGCAGGGGCGGCAACACCATCACCATCCCCAACCCGATCGCGAGCCTGCGGGGCCAGCTCACCCAGCCGCAGAACGCCACGGTGCTGACCTACACCAACAACGACAACGTCCCCCGCTACCTGCGCATCTACGCGCTGGACACCTTCGACGGCGAACAGTGGACGATGTCGCAGCCCAAGGGCAGGCCCGAGGACCGCGTCTCCGAGGGGCCGATGCCGGCGCCGCCCGGCCTGTCCTCGTCCGTCCCGGTCAAGCCGGTCCGCACCGAGATCACGGTGAGCGACGACGTCGAAGGGCTCAGCTTCCTGCCGTTGCCCTACCCGTCCTCGTCGGTGCAGGTGGACGGCGACTGGCGCGCCGACCAGAGCTCGCTCATGGTGTTCTCCACGCGGGACACGGCCGGCGGGCAGACCTACCGCGTCACCGGGCAGGAGCCGCAGCCGTCCCCCGACGAGCTGCGGACGGTGCCCGCCGTCACCGACCCCGTGACCGTCGCCCGTTACCTGGCCCTGCCGGCGGACCTGCCGCCGCGGATCGACACCCTCGCCCACGCCGTGGTCGCCGGCGCCGGGACGCCCTACGAGATGGCGGTCAAGCTCCAGTCGTGGTTCACCGGCGACAACCGGTTCACCTACAGCCTCGCCACCCAGGGCAACGGCAGCCAGGCGCTGCTCGACTTCCTGCGCAACCGCACCGGCTACTGCGAGCAGTTCGCCGCGGCCATGGCGGTGATGGCCCGCGTCCTCGGCATCCCCGCCCGCGTGGGCATCGGCTACACCGGCGGCGCCTACATCGGCGGGTCGTGGCAGGTGCGCACCCACGACCTGCACGCCTGGCCCGAGCTGTACTTCCCGGGCACCGGGTGGCTGCGGTTCGAGCCGACCCCGGCGGGCGGTCTCGGCCAGGCCACGGCCCGCGTCCCCGGCTACAGCCGCCCGCCGGTCGACATCACCGCGCCGGGAGACACCCCGAGCGCGGGGCCGAGCGACGGGACCGACCCGGCCGACGCGGCCGGACCGACGGCGCGCGGGCGCGACCCCCGTGACCCCGACGCGGGCCGGGACGCCGGTCCCGTGGTCCTGGACACGGGCCTGTCGCTGCCCACCAAGATCGGCATCGGCGTGGGCGTGCTGTTGCTGATCGGGCTCATCCCCGCCGCCGCGCGGTCCGTGACGCGCTATCGGCGCCGCCGCGCCTGGGGCCGGGTCAACGCCGCGGACCCGGCCGCCCTCGGCTCCGGGGCGTCCCGGGCGCATCTCGGCGACGCCGTGCGCGCGTCCTGGCAGGAGCTGATCGACACGCTGGACGACCTGGGGCTCGGCCACGAGGCCGGCGAGAGCCCGCGCGCCCTCGCCAGGAGGGTCGTCCAGCAGTGCGCGCTGGACGACGCCGCCGCCGCGTCCATCACCGCGATCGCCTCGGCCGAGGAGCGCATGCGCTACGCGCGGACGCCGGGACGGGTCGGCGCGCTGGACGGCGACCTGAGGCGGGTGCGGAACGCGCTGTACGCCGGGGTCACGCGCGGGCGCGGGCTGCGGGCCACGCTGCTGCCGCCCTCCACGCTGCGCAGGCTGAAGGGCGCCGGAGAGAAGGTGCTCGACGGGTTCGACCGGCTGGAGACGCTACGCCTGTGGCCGCGCCGCCGCCACGTCGCCGACCGCACCGGCGCCGACCCCGTGGAGGAGCGCGTGCTGACCGGCTCCCGCCGCTAGAACGCCCCTCCATCCGACGAAGGCCCGCGGAAACCCGCGGGCCTTCACACTGCGCGGGCCTTCACACTGCGCGGGCCTTCACACTGGGCGGCCCTCCACACCGGGTGGACCTGCACACCGCGCGGGCCTGCGCATCGGGTGGCGGGCGGCGGCGTGCGATGGAGATCGCCGTACGGCTACGAGGGCGGGGCCGTCGCCCTCGTGCGCCCTTGGGGTGCCGGGGCGGGCCGTGAGTCGTGCGGGGCACGACGGCGGGCCCGCCGCGGCGGTCAGCGTTCTTCGCCCCGGCGGCGCCAGCGCTCTTCCATGCGTTCCATGAAACTCTGCTTGCCGGCACGCCGGCGCTCGGGCTTGCCGGTCGCGGCCGGCCTCGCCTCACCGCCGAACCCGTTCATGCGTTTCCAGCTGGACAGACCCCACAGACACGCGGCGAGCATGACCACGAAGCCGCCGACACCGAGTGGGATGATCGGTGCCACGACGCCCACCATCAACAGCACGACGCCCAGGACGAAGCCGATCGAGGCTTTCACCAGGCGACGCTTGTAATGGTTGCGCGGATCACTGATCCGAACGGTATTGGCCCACTTCGGGTCCTCGGCGTAGAGGGCCTGCTCGATCTGGTCGAGCAAGCGCTGCTCGTGCTCAGAGAGCGGCACGGCGCCTCCCAAGGACGGCCCCTAGTCGGGGAAGACGGCAACGGGCACCACAGGGTGTCCGGACCTCGCGGTCGGTTATCCCCAGAATACGAGGCTGTAGACGTAGGCGAAAGAAAACGTCCAACGTAGACCAAACCGGAGGTGACGTCATAGATCCATTCCATCAAACCGTGGGCGGACGAGCGAAGCCGGGCGGACCGCCTCGGGGCCGAACCTGCGCGTGGCCTTGTCCATCGCCATTTCGGCCTCCCGCCAGCCGGTTTCGCGTTCGCCGAGGCCCATCTGGTGGGTCGCCGTGCCAGCGGGACGGAGGTTCTCGACCCGCACGCCGACCAGACGGAGCCGCACGCGATCGAGCCCGGCGGCCCTGTAGAGCTCACAGGCAGTGGCATATATCTCTTTCGCCACATCGGTCGCCTCGCGGAGCGTGCGGGCACGGGTGATCGTCGTGAAGTCGGAGCGGCGGAGTTTGACGCTCACGGTGCGGCCGACGTGACCGCCGGCGCGCAGCCGGGCGGCGACCCGCTCGGACAGCCGCAGCAGCTCACGCCGGATGGCGTCGGGATCGTCCACGTCGTGGGCGAAGGTCTCTTCGGCGCCGATGCTCTTGTCGGGGGCGTGCGGGGTGACCCTGCGGTCGTCGCGGCCCCAGGCGAGGGCGGCCAGGTGCGCCCCCACCGCCCCGAACTCGCGCTGGAGGGTGGAGACGGGCACATGGGCGAGGTCGCCCACGGTCTTGATGCCGAGCCGCACCAGGGCCTGCTCGGTGCGCTCGCCGACGCCCCACAGGGCGGCGACCGGGAGCGGGTGGAGGAACTCCACCACCCCGTCGGCGGGGACCACCAGCAGGCCGTCGGGCTTGCAGTGCCGGGAGGCGAGCTTGGCGACGAACTTGCTGCTCGCCACGCCCACCGAGCAGGTGATGCCGTGGCGCTCGGCGACCTGGGCGCGGATCAGCGCGGCGATCTCGGCCGGGGACCCGAGCCTGCGGACGGCGCCGCGCACGTCGAGGAACGCCTCGTCGGAGGCGATCGGCTCGACCTCCGGGGTGATCGCCTGGAAGATCTCCATCACGCCCTTGGAGACCTCGGAGTATTTGCCGTGGCTGGGCGGGATGACGACGGCGCGCGGGCACAGGCGGCGGGCGCGGGTCATCGGCATCGCCGAGTGCACCCCGAACCGCCGGGCCTCGTAGGTGGCGCTCAGCACGACGCCGCGGGCCCCCGTGGCGCCGATGATCACCGGGGTGCCCTTCAGCTCAGGGCGGTCGAGCAGCTCGACGCTGGCGAAGAAGGCGTCCATGTCGACGTGCAGGATCGGGCAGCCGGTGTCGTCGGCCAGCGGGGCCCGCGCCCCGCCGTGGCCTCGCCCCGGCTCGGACCGCAGAACCTGCTTGCGCGACACAGGATCATCCTACCCGAACAGGCGTTCTACCTGCGAGAGGCGCCGACGGGCCCGCCGCGGCTCTCATCGGTGCCCGAGGAAGTGGAGCTGGGTGGCGATGTCGCGCAGCACCGGGTGGGCGGCGGCGGCCTTCTCGAGCGCGATCAGCGCCCGCGCGGCCCCCGGCTCGCCGTCGAGCAGCCGGCCGGGCACCAGATCGGCGAAGACCCGCACGCCCCTGGCCTCGCCGAGGGTGAACCCCGCCTCCGCCAGCAGGCCCGCGAGCGCCTCGCCGGCGAACCGCCGGGGGGTCGGATCTTGCTCGCCCCACCTGCCGGACGGATCGCCGAGGGCGTGGCGCGCCTCGTCGAAGTGGCCGGAGAGCGAGCGGTGGATCGCGGTGGCGACCGGGTTGGCCGCGAGCACGCTGATCACCCCGCCGGGCCTGAGCACCGCGGCGACGGCGGCGAGGGCGCTGGCGGGGTCTTCGACGTACTCAAGGACGCTGTGGCACAGCACCAGGTCGGCGCAGCCGGGTTCGAGCAGGTCGCGCAGGTCGGAGGCGTCGCCCTGGATGCCCTTGACGCTCACCCCGGCCTCGGCCGCCCGGCGTTCGAGGGCGGCCAGGGAGTCGGGGCTCGGGTCGACCACGGTGACCGCGTGCCCGCGCTCGGCGAGCGGGACGGCGAACCCGCCCGTGCCGCCGCCGGCGTCGACGATGTCGAGCCGCTCACGCCCGGTGGCGCCGACCCGGCCGGCCAGGGCTGCCAGGAGCGCGTCCCACACCACGGCGGTGCGCACCGCCGGAGAGGTGGCCGCCTGGCGTGGGGCGCCGTCGGTGCGCAACTTCAGCTCGCCTCCTAAAGCGTGTCGGTGGGCCCAGCCTACGCCGTGCGGGCGGCGGGCCGGCCTTCAGAGGGCAAGGGACGGCTTGAGCTGTTTGAACCGGGCGAGCAGGCCGTTGACGAACTGCGGCGACTCGTCGGTGGACAGCTCTGAGGCCAGGTGGACCCACTCGCTGATGACCACCGCCTCGGGGACGTCCGTGACCCACAGCAGCTCGTAGGTGCCGGCCCGCAGCAGGTTGCGGTCGACGGCGGGCATGCGGTCGAGCGTCCACCCCTCGGCGTAGGTCGAGATCAGCTCGTCGATGCGCGCCCGGTGCCGGGTCACGCCCTCGACCAGCGTGGCGGTGTACTCGTTGACGGGCGGTTCTGCCCGCTCCACTCGCTCCGCGAGCACGCTGACCGGCGGCTCGTCGCGCAGCTCGGCCTCGAAGAGGATGTCCAGTGCGCGCCTGCGAGCCTTTCCCCGAGCCGACACCTCAGGCCCGGCCGAGGTACTCGCCGGTGCGAGTGTCGACCTTGACCTTCTCACCCGTGGTGATGAAGAGCGGGACCTTGATCTCGGCGCCTGTCTCCAGCGTCGCGGGCTTGGTGCCGCCGGTCGAGCGGTCGCCCTGCAGGCCCGGCTCGGTCTGGGAGATGGTCAGCTCGACGGCCGCCGGGAGCTCCACGTACAGGACGTTGCCCTCGTTGACGGCCACCGTGGCCAGGGTGTTCTCGAGCAGGTAGTTGGCGGCGTCGCCGACCGTCGCGCGCGAGACGTTCAGCATGTCGTAGGTCTCGGTGTCCATGAAGACGAAGTCGTCGCCGTCGAGGTAGGAGAACTGCATCTCGCGCTTGTCGACGTTGGCCACCTCGACCTTCACGCCGGCGTTGAAGGTCTTGTCGACGACCTTGCCCGAGAGCACGTTCTTGAGCTTGGTGCGGACGAAGGCACCGCCCTTGCCCGGCTTGACGTGCTGAAAGTCCACCACGCTCCAGAGGTCACCGCCTTCGAGCTTGAGCACCAGGCCGGTCTTGAGGTCGTTGGTCGTCGCCACTCGTTACTCTCCTGCGTCGTCATGGTCGCGCTGAGCGCCGTCCTGCCTCACAGGACGAGCAGCTCCTTGGTGGTGCGGGTGAGGAGCTCCGGGCCGCCGGCGCGCGTCACCAAGGTGTCCTCGATGCGGACGCCGCCCCTGCCTGGCAAGTACACGCCGGGCTCGACGGTGATCGGAACCCGATCGTCAAGTCTACCGGCACCCGCGGGACGCAGGAACGGATCCTCGTGGATCTCCAGGCCGACGCCGTGTCCCAGGCCGTGGCCGAAGTGCGCGGCGTACCCGGCCGCGGAGATGATCTCGCGCGCGGCGGCGTCCACCTCGGCCGCGCCGGCTCCGGGGCTGAGCGCGTGCCGCCCTGCGCGTTGCGCGGCGCGGACCAGATCGTACAGCTCCTGCTGCCAGCCGGACACGGCTCCGACGGCGACGGTCCTGGTCATGTCGGCGTGGTAGCCGCCGTACAGCGCGCCGAAGTCCATGGTGACCAGGTCTCCGCGCTCGATGGGACGGTCGCAGGGGACGTGGTGGGGGACGGCGCCGTTCGGCCCGCTCGCCACGATGGTGTCGAACGCCGGCTTGTCGGCGCCGAGCTCGGCCATGCGGGCGTCCAGCGCCCGGGCGACCTGCCGTTCGGTCATGCCCGGCGCGATCGTGGCGACCACGTCGGCGAAGGCGCGGTCGGTGAGCTCGCACGCGGTGCGCAGCGCCTCGATCTCGGGCTCGTCCTTGACGACGCGCACCTGCTCGACCAGGCCCTCGACCGGCGGCAGATCACCGCCGAGCCGCCGGTAGCGGGCCACGGACATGTCGTGGGCCTCGATCGCGGGCCGGCGCGCGCGGTCGGCCAGGCCGCGGGTCACGTCGCGTTCTTCGACGACCTCGACGTCGGGGCAGTCGCGGCGCGCCGTCTCGATGTAGCGGGAGTCGGTGGCGAGGACGGCGGAGGCGTCCGCGCGCACGAGCAGTGCGGCGTTCGAGCTGACCAGGCCGGTCAGGTAGCGGACGTTGACGCCGCGGGTGACCAGCAGGGCGCCGAGGCCGCGCTCGGACAGCAGGGCGGCGACCCTGGCACGCCGCGTTTGGTGCATGACGGTCATGTAGCGAACTGTACGGGTCAACCGGTCTCGGCCGCCTCGCCGCGCGAGGAGCGCAGCGGCAGCTCGCGCAGGCAGATCACCGCGACGAACCCGATGACGGCCGCGGGGACGCACGCCAGGAAGACGGCCTGCATGGCGTTGGCGAAGGAGTCGATGACGGCGTGCTGGAGTGCCGGGGACAGTTGCCTGATGGCCTCGGGCGTGCCGAGACCGAGATCGGCGCCCGGGGGGACCGGGATGCGTTCGGCGGTCAGCATGTCGGTGATGCCGCCTCTGACCCGGTTGGTGAGCAGCGCACCGAGGGCCGCCACGCCCACCGCCCCGCCGAGGTTGCGGAAGAAGGAGACGCCCGAGGTGGACACCGCCATGTCGCGTCTCTGGGCGGCGTTCTGCGCGGCCAGGACGAGCATCTGCATGCTGAAGCCGAAACCCGTGCCGAGCAGGGCGATGTCGAAACCGATCAACCAGTCGCTGGAGTCGCTGCGCACCGTCGACAGCAGCGCGCTGCCGGCGCCGATGAGGAACAGGCCGGCGACCGGGTAGATCTTCCACCGGCCCGTGCGGGTGACCAACCGCCCGGACACCACGGCCGACAGCAGCAGGCTGAGCACCATCGGCGTGGTCATGACGCCCGACATGGTGGGGGTCATGCCCTTGACGACCTGGAAGTACTGCGGCAGGTAGGTCATCGCCCCGTAGAGCGCGAGGCCGACCAGCAGCGAGGCGGCGCCCGCCAGGACGAAGGTGCGGTCGCGGAACAGGCGCGGCGGCAGGATCGGCTCGGAGGCGTGCCGCTCGGCGAGGACCGACGCGGCGATCAGCACCGCCGCGAGGGCGCCGAGGGCGTAGGTCCAGGCGGAGTTCCAGGGGAACTCGTTGCCGCCGAACGCCAGCAGCAGCATCAGCGCGCTGGCCCCGCCGGTGATGGTGAAGGCCCCCCACCAGTCGATGCGGGCGTCGCGCGGGCCGTGCGCGTGGCGCAGCACGCGCTGGATGACGGCGAAGGCGGCCACGGCGAAGGGGACGCAGATGTAGAAGCACCAGCGCCAGCCGAGCCAGGGGGAGTCCACGATGAACCCGCCGAGCAGCGGGCCGCCGACGGTGGAGACCCCGTAGACCACGCCGATGTAGCCGGAGTAGCGGCCGCGCTCGCGCGGCAGGACCACGTCCCCGAGGATCACCTGGGTCAGCGCGGACAGCCCGCCGCTGCCTGCGCCCTGCAGGGCGCGGGCGGCGACGAGCATGCCGATGCTCTGCGCCATGCCGGCCAGGATGGAGGCGACGATGAACACCGCGAGGGCGAGCTGGAACATGCGCTTGCGGCCGAACAGGTCGGAGAGCTTGCCCCACAGCGGGGTGGAGGCGGTCATCGTCAGCAGCGGCGCGCTCGCGACCCAGGCGAGCTCGTCCTGCGCGCCGAAATCGCCCACGACGGTGGGCAGCGCGTTGCCCACCAGGGATGTCGAGATCATCGCGGTCATCAGGGCGATGAGCAGCCCAGACATGATCTTGAGGATCTCGCGATGCGTATAGGTCCGGCGGTCCCCCGACTCGCCATGTGCGTCCGCTCGGGCGTCCCCCTGTACCGCCACTACAGGCCCCCAGTTTTCTGTTTTTACCAACTATTTGTATTAGAGGGGTGTTTACCTTGTCAAACAAGCACACACCGTTATATGCACCCGAATGCATATATCGATTGGTGCCGCAGCCGTTACTCGGCGTTCGCCACCAGGGCGGACGCCGGCCGCACGCGCCGGCCGGAGACACCGGGGACGCGGGCCGGCGGACACCGGGGACGCCGACCGGGAGACGCCGGGGGACGCCGGGGGACGCCGGGGGACGCCGGGGGACGCCGGGGGACGCCGGGGGACGCCGTCCGGGGGGACGCCGTCCGGGGGGGACGCCTGCCCGGGACGCCGGGGGCGCCGGCCGGGGACGCCCTAACCGTTCAGGTCAGACGGCCAGTTCCTTGATCTTCTCGATCAGCGCCAGCCGCTCCTTGTGCGTGCCGGCGACCGGGTTGACGTTGATCGTGGTGACCCCGGACTCCCTCATGGCGGCCACGCGGTCGCGGACGAAGCCCTCCGGGCCGATCAGGGACATCCTCTCCAGCAGTTCCATGGGCACGAGCGCCGCCGCCTCGTCCTTCTTGCCCTCGAGGTAGAGGTCCTGGATGCGCTCGGCCTCCCGCTCGTAGCCGTACCGGCGGGCCAGGTCGTTGTAGAAGTTCTTGCCCTTGGCGCCCATGCCGCCGATGTACAGCGCCGCCATGGGCCTGCCGAACTCCAGGAAGCCGGAGACGTCGTCGCCGATCGCCAGCGTGGCCTGGGCGATGACGTCCAGCTCGCCGAGCTCGGGGTCGCGCCGCGCCCTGCCCGCGGCCAGGGAGGCGCCCCACACGTCGGCGGCCTTCTCGGGGACGTAGAAGATCGGCTCCCAGCCCTCGGCCAGCTCGGCGGTCAGCTCGACGTTCTTCGGCCCGATGGCGGCGACCACGATCGGGATGCGCGGCCGGACCGGGTGGTTGATCAGCTTGAGCGGCTTGCCGAGACCGGTGCCCTGCCCCGCGGGCAGCGGCATCGTGTAGTGCCGGCCCTCGTGGGTCAGCCGCTCGCGCCGCCACACCTTGCGGCAGATCTCGATCACCTCGCGCGTGCGGGCCAGCGGCGCGGTGTACGGCACGCCGTGGAAGCCCTCGATCACCTGCGGGCCCGACGCGCCGATGCCCAGCACGAACCGGCCGTCGGAGACGTAGTCCATGCCGGCCGCGGTCATGGCGAGCAGCGTGGGAGTGCGCGAGTAGATCGGCAGGATGCCGGAGGCGATCTGCAGCCGCTCGGTCTTGGCGGCGATGTAGCCCATCTGGCTCACCGCGTCGAAGCTGTAGGCCTCGGCGACGAACACGATGTCGAGTCCCGCGCGCTCGTAGTCGGCCAGTTCGGCGACGGTCTCCTTGAATCCCCCGGCGTAGTTCAGTGCCATGCCGATGCGCATCCCGCGACCTCCTACTGATTGGTAACCGAACTATATTCTCCCGTTCGGTCACCCAAGGCTAGCCAGCCGCGGCCCCTCGGACCACCCGCCCGCACCGGCCCGCGCACGGCGGGGACGGCGCGCGGGGCCGAGGGCACACAGGCTTGGACGGCGAGCGCGAGGCCCGAAGCCATGACGGGGACGGCGCGCCGGGGCCAGGGCACGCGGCCGGGCGGGCTCACCGGTCGGCGGCCCGCAGGGCGTCCAGGTCGCCGGGGGTGTCGACGTCGGCGGGGTCGCCCACGTCGTCGCAGGCCACCGTGGTGACCAGCTCGGGATGGGCGCGCAGGAACGGGCGGGCCCCGACGTCGCCCTCGGCCAGCGCCCGCACGCGCTCGAAGTGCTCGCGGCCGATCAGCACGGGGTTGCGCGGCGCGCCGCTGTAGGCGGCCACCGCGACGGTGGCCCCGGCGCGGTGGGCGGCGATCAGGCGGCGCACCGCCTCGGGGCGGATCAGCGGCTGGTCCACCAGGGCGATCACCACCGCGAGCGCCTCCCGCGGCACCGCCGCCAGGCCGGCCCGCAGAGACGAGCCCATGCCCGTCTCCCAGTCGGGGTTGTGCACCGTCAGGGCGCCGGGGACGCCGGCGCGCGCCGCGCCCAGCACCACGAGGACGGGGTCGCACCCGCCGTCGCGCAGCAGCCGCACCCCGCGGTCGGCGAGCCGCTCCCCCTCGTACTCCACCAGCGCCTTCGGCGCGCCGAACCGCCTGCCGCCGCCCGCGGCGAGCAGCAGGCCCGCGACCCCCTGCTCGGTCACTGGGCGTCGCGTCCCGGCGTGGTCACTGGCGTCGCCTCCCTGCTCGGTCACCCGGCGTCGCCTCCGGGCTCGGCGCCGTGGATGCGGCCGCTGGTGTCGGTCAGCGCCCG
The DNA here is from genome assembly GCF_055586705.1 of Sphaerisporangium sp. NPDC049457. Classification (NCBI taxonomy): domain Bacteria; kingdom Bacillati; phylum Actinomycetota; class Actinomycetes; order Streptosporangiales; family Streptosporangiaceae; genus Sphaerisporangium; species Sphaerisporangium sp. NPDC049457. The sequence goes on from NZ_JBVJHR010000003.1 coordinate 321,051, forward strand.
CCCCGAGCCGCCCCAGCGGAGCTGGATGAGCTCGGCGGCGATCGACACGGCCGTCTCCTCCGGGGTGCGGGCGCCGAGGTCCAGGCCGATCGGCGAGCGCAGCCGGCCGACCTCCTCCGGGGTCAGGCCGGCCTCGCGCAGCCGCTCCAGGCGGTCGTGGTGGGTGCGGCGCGAACCCATGGCGCCCACGTAGCCGGCGGGGGTGCGCAGGGCGACCTCCAGCAGCGGCACGTCGAACTTGGGGTCGTGGGTGAGCACGCAGATGACGGTGCGCTCGTCGACGTGCGCGGTGGACAAATAGTCGTGCGGCCACCTGACCACCACCTCGTCGGCCTCGGGGAAGCGCTTGGCGGTGGCGAACACCGGCCGCGCGTCGCAGACCACGACGTGGTAGCCGAGGAACTTGCCGACGCGCGCGACGGCGGCGGCGAAGTCGATGGCGCCGAAGACGAGCATGCGCGGCGGCGGGGCGAAGGAGTGGACGAAGACCGCGAGGTCGTCCAGCCGCCGTTCGCCCTCCGGGCCGTACCTGCGCACGCCCGTGAGGCCCTGGGCGAGCATGCCCCGCGCGTCGTCGTCCACGGCGGCGTCCAGGCGTGCCACTCCGAGCGACCCCGAGGCGCGGTCCGGCCAGATCACCCGGCGCGCGCCCACGCGCCCGGGCGCGGACATGACCGTGGCGACCGCGACCGGCTCCTGCCGCCGCACCGACGCGGCGATCGCGCCAAGTTCGGGGAAGGTGCGCCGCGACACCGGCTCCACCAGGATGTCGATGATGCCGCCGCAGGTCAGCCCGACCGAGAAGGCGTCGTCGTCGCTGACCCCGTACCGCTGGAGCACCGGGGCGCCGGTGGCGACGACCTCCCGGGCCAGCTCGTACACCGCGCCCTCCACGCAGCCGCCCGACACGCTGCCGACGGCCTCCTCGCCGAGGACGGCCATGGAGGCGCCGGGCGGTCTCGGCGCGCTGCGGAAGGTGCCGACCACCGTCGCCAGGCCGAAGTCCTCCCCGGCCTCCCACCACCGCAGGATCTGCGACAGCACGTCACGCATGCGACAGCCTCTCCGCGAGTTCCTCGAAGGCCGCGAGACTGTGTCCCGCGACGAACGCCCCGACGTAGGGCAGGGCGGCGCGCATGCCGCCGGTCAGCGGCCGGTAGCCCTCGCGGCCCTTGTGCGGGTTGACCCACACCACCCGGCGGGCCAGCCGGGACAGCCGCGCCATCTGCCGGCCGAGCAGGGACGGGTCTCCGCGCTCCCAGCCGTCCGAGGCGATCACCACGACCGCGCCCCGGGCGCACGACCACCGGTCGAGGAACTCGCACAGCTCCTCTCCCAGCCGCGTGCCGCCGCTCCAGTCGGGGATGGCCGCCGAGACCCGCAGCATGGCCGTGCCGGCCTCGCGATGGCGCAGCTCGGGGGTCAGGCGGGTGAGCCGGGTGCCGACGCTGAACACCTCGGTGGCCCGCGGCTCGCACCGCACCAGCGCGTGGGCGAAGCGCAGCAGCGTGTCGGCGTAGGGGGCCATCGACCCGCTGACGTCGACGAGCAGCACGACGCGGCGCGGCCGTACGCGGCGGGCGCGGCGCCGCAGGCGGGCGGTCTCGCCGCCCCTGCGCAGGGTCTCGCGCATCGTGCGGCGCGGGTCCAGGCGGCCGCGCGGGGCGGGGGCGAACCGCCGGGAGCGGCGCTGCTCGCGGCGGGCGCGCAGCATGGCGAGCAGGCGGTGGATCTCGTCCCGCTCCGCGGCGGTCAGGCGGGCGATGTCGCGCCGCCTGAGCACCTCGGTGGCGCTGGCGGTGGCCGCGATGGCCTGCCGCTCGTCGGTGTCGCGCGTTCCGGCGCCGTTGGTCGCGGCCGTGTGCCGCACGACGGTGACGGCCGGCGGGGCCGAGCGGCCCGCGCGGGCGCGGTCGCCGCCGAAGTAGGCCGCGAAGCACCGGTCGTAGCGGGGCAGGTCGTCGGGGCCGGCGCACAGCGTGAGGCGGCCGGCCCAGTAGACGGCGCCCGGATCGGCGGCGCCGAGGTGCCCGGCGGCGCGCAGGAACGCCTGGGTGCGCTCGTGGTCGGCGGGAACGCCCGCCGACCGCAGCGTGCGGGCGAACCCCGTCATCGTCTTGGCGACGGCCTCCTCACCCATGGCGCAAAAGCCCGTTCGCCAGGGCGGCCTCCTGGTCCTCGCGGTACTTCAGCACCGCGCCGAGGGTCGCGGCGGCGAGCCCGGGGTCGAGGTCGCGGGCGCCGAGGGTGAGCAGGGCCTCGGTCCAGTCGAGGGTCTCGGCGACGCCCGGCGGCTTGAGCAGGCCCGCGCCGCGCAGCCGTCCCGCGGCGGCGGCCACCTGCCCGGCGAGGGTCTCGGTGCACGCGGGCAGGCGCCGGCGCAGGATGGCGACCTCCCGGTCGAAGCCCGGGTGCTCCAGCCAGTGGTACAGGCACCGGCGCTTGAGCGCGTCGTGCACGTCGCGGGTGCGGTTGGAGGTGACGACCACGACGGGCGGCGTCGCGGCGCGCACCGTGCCGAGCTCGGGGATGGAGATGGTGAAGTCCGACAGCACTTCCAGCAGGAACGCCTCGAACTCGTCGTCGGCCCGGTCGATCTCGTCGACCAGCAGCACGCTGGGGTGGGTCTCCAGCGCCCGCAGCAGCGGGCGGGCGATCAGGAAGCGGCGGTCGTACAGCTCGCCCTCCAGGCGGGCGGCCTCGCCTGCGCCGGTCGCGCCGGTCGCCTCGGCGGCCTTGAGGTGCAGGAGCTGCCGGGCGAAGTCCCAGTCGTAGAGCGCCTGGGCGGCGTCCAGGCCCTCGTAGCACTGCAGGCGGATCAGCGGCGCGCCGAGCACGTCGGCCAGGGTCTTGGCCAGCTCGGTCTTGCCGACGCCGGCCTCCCCCTCAAGGAACAGGGGACGGCCCATCTTCAGCGCGAGGAAGCACGCGGTCGCCAGCCCCTCGTCCGCCATGTACGCCCGCTCGTCGAGCAGCCCGGCGAGCATGGCGGGGGATTCGATATCGGACGCCCGGAGTTTCTCGTGCCGCACTCCCTCAGATTACGCGTCCCGCCCCCGGAAGGAAGTTCCGCGAAACAGGCGCGGGCCCCGCGCCGGCCGGCCGTTCACACCGGCAGGCGGGCGCGTCACACCTTCAGGAGCCGGACGTCGTACTCGTGGATGTGGCCGTCTCTGGTGGCGAGGACCAGGCCCTCGGCTCTGGCCTGCGCCACCAGCATGCGGTCGAACGGATCACGATGCAGGAGCGGGAGCCTGCCGGCCTCGATGGCATGCGCGAAACGCAGGGGAAGTTCGCGCAGCTCGCTGTCTCTGATGCGCTCTGGCAGATCGTCGGGCGCCTCCAGCTTGCCGAGGCTCTGCTTGATGGCGACCTCCCACAGGGTCACCGCGCTGACGAAGACGTCCGGCTCCTCGTCGATCAGGTCTTTGACGTCATCGCCGAGCTCCGGGTCGTCGCTCAGCCACCAGAGAACGACGTGGGTGTCGAGCAGCACCCTCACGTCATCAGCCCGAAGTCCCGCGCGATGGCGTCGTTGACCTCGGGCGAGTCCCAGTCGGCGGCGGTGCGCAACCTCCCCTTCAACGAACCGCGCCCGCGCCGCCGAACCTTCGCCGGCAGCGGGATCACCTTGGCGACGGGACGTCCCGCCCGGCTGATGACGATCTCCTCGCCATGCTCCACCCTGTCGATGATGCGAGACAGGTTCGTCTTGGCCTCATGGATGTTGTACTGCTGAGCGGCGCTCTCGGACATGGCGACCTCCTTAGCCAAGCTAGCTTAGTCCTGGCAGCGCCGCCACGCGATGATGGCAACGCCGGCCCCGCTTGGGACGACGTCCAGGACCAAGGCGCGTACGGCGGCGAGCGTGTCTAGGGCGTTCTCGCCCGGCCGCACCGGGCGGCCGGGCTAGCGGTGGTCGGGGGCCTCGCCGTAAGTGTGGATGAGGGCTCGGAGTTCGGCGACGGCCTTGCGGGAGCGGGCCTTCTCGGCGCCCTGGATGCCCATGGCGCCGACGCTGGAGCCGTCGGCCAGGTCGAGCTTGGGCCACGGCTCGCCCTCGGGCATGGTCACGCCCAGCACCTCCGCCCATTCGTACCGGTGGACGCGCAGGGCGTTGACGACGGTGACGCCGCGGTCGTCGGCCTCCACCCGCAGCCGCCCGAGCAGGTGGAGGATGAAGGCGACCAGGCACCCGAAGGCCACCACGCCGATCTTGTCGGGCAGCTTGAACGGGTGGGGCAGCAGCAGGGCGAGCACGATCGACCCCACGACCATCACCGTGGCGAACCCGTACGCCAGATACATGGCCCGGCGCGGCCGCCAGGTCACCGGGAGGGGCGGCGGCTGATCGCTGTCAGGCACGGCGGCCCGTCCGGCGGGGGCGGCAGGTGGATCGGCGCGGCAATTCGCTCATCCCTTCAGGTCACGCAGCACCATCGCTGTCTCGATCGCCGCGACCGTGGCCTCGTACCCCTTGTCCTCGTGGCTGCCGGGGAGACCCGCCCGGTCGACGACCTGATCAAGGTTGTCACATGTCAGCACCCCGTTGCCCACCGGAGTCGACTCGTCCAGGGACACTCGGGTCAGTCCTGATGTGACCGAGTCGCAAACGTACTGGAAGTGGGCGGTCTCCCCGCGGATGACCACACCGAGCGCGACGACCGCGTCGTACCGCCGGGCCAGGGACTGGGCCACGACCGGGATCTCCAGCGAGCCGGCCACCCGGACGGTGACCCACTCGGCCCCGCACTCTTCCGCGGCCCGTTCGGCGCGGGCCACCAGCTGGTCGGTGATCTCCTGATGCCAGCGGGCGGCGACGATGCCGACCTTCATCCCCTCGGCGACGACGGGGGCGGCCTGGGGCCGTCCGGTACCGCTCACCGGTGCTCCTCTCTGTGCGCGCCGCGGACGGCGCCGCCGGCGGCGCGGGGCGCCGTCCGGCTCATCGGACTCCTTCGATCTGGTGGCCGAGGCGGTCGCGCTTGGCCGTCAGATACTTGATGTTGTACGGGTTGGCCGCCACGGGCATGGGCTCGCGGCCGAGCACCTTGATGCCGTACCCGTCCAGGCCGCGCAGCTTGGCGGGGTTGTTGGTCAGCACGCGCACCGACCGCACGCCGAGGTCGGCGAGCATCTGGCCGGCGTTGGAGAACTCCCGGGCGTCCACCGGCAGGCCGAGTTCGAGGTTGGCGTCCACGGTGTCGCTGCCGTTGTCCTGGAGGCTGTAGGCCTTCAGCTTGGCCAGCAGGCCGATGCCGCGTCCCTCGTGCCCGCGCAGGTAGACGATCACTCCCTTGCCCTCGGCGGCGACGGCGCGCATGGCGTGGTCGAGCTGCACCCCGCAGTCGCAGCGCAGCGAGCCGAGCACGTCCCCGGTGAGGCACTCGCTGTGGGCCCGCACGAGGATGTCCTCCCCGTCGCCGAGGTCGCCGTACACCAGGGCGAGGTGCTCGCCGCCGTCGATGCCGCTGGCGAAGCCGTACGCGCGCCACACGCCGTACTTGTTGGGGATCTCGGTGACGGCGACCCGCTGGACGACCCGTTCGGTGCGGCGGCGGTACTCGGCGAGCTGCTCGATGGACACCAGCGCGAGGTCGTGCTCGTCGGCGAACACCCGCAGCTCGGGCAGGCGCGCCATCGTCCCGTCGTCGTTGACGATCTCGGCGAGCACTCCGGCGGGGGTGAGCCCGGCCAGGCGCGCGAGGTCGACGGCCGCCTCGGTGTGGCCGCGCCGGGCGAGCACGCCGCCCTCGTGGTAGCGCAGCGGGAAGATGTGGCCGGGCCGCGCCAGCTCGAACGGCTCGGTGGCCGAGTCGGCCAGGGTGCGGATGGTCTTGGCCCGGTCGGCCGCGGAGATGCCGGTGGTGACCCCGTCGCGGGCGTCCACGCTGATGGTGTACGCCGTGCGCAGCCGCTCGCGGTTCTGGTGGACCATGAGCGGCAGGCCCAGGCGGTCCAGGTCCTTGCCGAGCATGGGGACGCAGATCACGCCGCTGGTGTAGCGGATCGTGAAGGCCAGCAGCTCGGGAGTGGCCTTGGAGGCGGCGAAGATGATGTCGCCCTCGTTCTCCCGGTTCTCGTCGTCGACGACGACGACCGGCCTGCCCCGGCGGATGTCGTCGATCGCCCTCTCGATCTGGTCGAGTTCTATCTGGTCGAGCGTGATGTCGCTCATGCCGTTGCCACCTCCAGCCGGCGGCTGTACTGCCGCCGCCATTCACGGATCCCGAGCAGGACCATGACGAAGAAGATCCCGTACACCACGCCTGAGACGATCAGGCCGGAGTTGAACGCCAGCGGGACGCCGACCAGGTCGACGGCGATCCAGATCCACCAGAAGTCGATCAGGGCCCTGCCCTGGGCGTAGGTGGCGATGGCGCTGCCGACGAAGATGTAGGCGTCCGGGAGCGGCGCCCACGACCAGCCGGTGTAGGAGAAGAACAGGGCGACGAGCGCCGTGGCGGCCGCCATCACGGCCACCAGCGCGACGCGCTCGCCGGTGCGTCCGGGGCGCACGGCCAGCTGCTCGCCGTCCCTGGTGCCGCGCATCCAGCGGACCCAGCCGTAGAGGGCGAGCAGGCCGAACATGGCCTGCTTGAGCGCGTTGCCGGTGATGTGCGCCTGCACCGAGGCGACGAACAGCAGCACCGAGCCGACGAGCTGCACCGGCCAGGTCCAGATGGTGCGCTTCATGGCGAGCACGACGGTGGACAGCGCGCAGATGTTGCCGATCAGGTCGGTCCACAGCAGGTGCTGGCCGAACAGGTCGAAGCCGGCCTGGGTCCAGCTCATGACGCCACGCCCTGCCCCCGGGGGCCGACGAGCCTCTCGACGTACTTGGCGATCACGTCGACCTCGAGGTTCACCGGGTCGCCGGGCTTCTTGTGGCCGAGGGTGGTGAGCTGGAGGGTGGTGGGGATCAGGCTGACGGCGAACTCGCCCGGCGGCAGGGCGGCGACGGTGAGGCTGACGCCGTCGACGGCGATCGAGCCCTTCTCCACGACGTACCGCTCCAGCGCGGCGGGCAGGGACACCCGAACGACCTCCCAGTGCTCGGCGGGCTCGCGGGCGAGGACGACGCCGGTGCCGTCCACGTGGCCCTGCACGATGTGGCCGCCGAGCCGCTGGTCGGCGCGCACGGCGCGTTCGAGGTTGACCCGGTCGCCGGGGGCGAGGGACCCGAGCGAGCTGCGGTCGAGGGTCTCCTTCATCACATCGGCGGTGAAGACGTCCCCGCGGACCTCGACGACGGTCAGGCAGACGCCGTTGACCGCGATCGACTCGCCGTGCTGGGCTCCGGGGGCGACGGCCGGGCCGCGGATGGAGAAGCGCGCCGCGTCGGGCAGCGCCTCCACCGCGGCGATCTCGCCGAGTTCCTCGACGATTCCTGTGAACATCAGATCTCCTTGTGCGACGCGGCCGGCGGCTCGCCGGAGCGCGGGCCGATCGATGACGTGCGTGAGGAGGCAACTCGCCGGGACGTCTCCGTCTTCCGCGGGGCACGGGAGAGCTTCCGCGGTGCACGGGACGGCCACGCCGGAACGGTCACGGCGGGAGATGGCGCGGCGCGCTCGGCGGCGCGGCGCGCGTGAGATGACGGTCGGCCCACCCGGCCCCCTCCTACTCGCCAGTAGCTTTCTGCCACGGCGGGCCCCGGGGTGATCGGGTGCGGCACGCACCACGGAGGCGTACGGCGACGGATCGCCGGACGCTCGCGCGCTTCCTCCCATCCGGACTTTCACCGTCGGTCCCGGAATTCCACCAGGTCCACCGGCCGATGGACTCGGCCGGGTCGCGGACTGTCACCGCCGGTTCGGAATTTCACCGACCCCGGAGCACGCTGCTCTGCCTATCAGTGTGCCATGCTCGGCAAAGCGGACGTAACCCGCGAACACCCCTACGGTAAGCAAGCGCTTGCTACACGGGGTACCCCAGTTCCAGGCGCCGTCAGACCGCGGCCATCAGGCGCCGGGCGCGCCTGGCGTCCGGGCTGTACCGCAGGCCCTCCGGGATCACCCGGGTGCCGCGGTACAGCGCCTTGAGCGCCGCGCCGGCCCACACGTCCTCCAGCGGCGTCGCCGGCAGCCTGTACAGCCGGCGGGCCCAGCGCGGCAGCGTCGCGAACGCGAGCAAAGTGATCATTGGCACGGCCGGCTTCAGCGCGGCCAGCCGGAGCGGCACCGGCGCGTTCAGCGACAGCAGCAGCGGGTGGGACGCCTCGGGCACCAGGTACAGGCCGGGGCGCCGGGCGTCGATGTAGGCGCGCATCTCGGCCACCGACCCGGGCACGTCGTCCCCGGCCAGCCCGACGAGCCGCGCCGAGGCGCGCTGCTCGGCCACGAACCGGTCGGCGTCCTCGTCGCTGAGCGCCAGGCCCGCGCGCCGCGCCACGGTCAGGTAGGAGTCGACCTCGCCCATGTGCACCCAGCGCAGCGCGTCGGGGTCGTCGAGCCGGAAGTCCTCCCCGGTGTCGGGGTCGTACGCGGTGAGCGAGGCGTGGATTCTGCGGACCCTGGCGGCGGCCCGCTCCACCTCGGCGCGGGTGCCATAGGTGCGGACGCGGACGAACTCGGTCGTGCGCCAGAAGCGCGCCCACGCCTGGGCGGGGTCGAGGAGGGCGGAGTTCTGCGTCAGGCCGCGCATGGCCCTGGGATGCAGGCCCTGCATGAGCAGCGCGCGGAAGCCGCCGACGAACTGGACGGGCTCGCCCATCACCCGCCACGTCACCGACCGCGGACCGAAGAGGCCGTGGTCCATCGCGCCTCACCTCCGCCCGAAGCCCGAAGCTGTAAGTGATGCATTACCCCGGCGGACGCGGCGCACACCGCCGGATGGCGGGCAGCGGACGGATTTGCGGGGCACGCCGGTTTTCGGCGCCGATTCGTCATGGCCTTGTCATGTTCGTGTCACAGAATCGTGACACGGCCAATGAGATGGGTCTCACAGTGTGTCGCACAGCATCACCGCAGGTCAATGGGGTGACGGACACAACCTGATTGACATTCCACAACGAACGTCGAAATGGCGCCCCGGAGGCCTCCATGAGATTGACCAACGGCTAATTCATTGCCAAAGTTCCGTCTAGTCACGATTTACTGCGATCCGATCTCTGGGGTGGCACCCGCACAATGGCTCTCCCCTCTCCGGCCGGGACCGACGTTTCCGACACCGTGGACTCCGTCCAGGCCGCGACCGCCGGCACCGGCGCGACCACCCTGGTGGGCCGCTCGCCGGCCCAGCTGATGTGGCGGCGTTTCCGCCGTGACAAGACAGGCGTGACCTCCGCCGTCATCGTGCTGTTCTTCATCCTGGTCGCGCTCGGCGCGCCGTTGATCTCGGCCGTGTACGGCAAGGACCCCTACACCACCTACGGGCTGGACAACCCCGGGCTGCTCAACGCCTACGGCTTCCCGATCCTGCCGAACGGCGGCATCAGCTCGCAGTTCTGGTTCGGCATCGAGCCGGGCCTCGGCCGCGACGTGTTCATGCAGCTCGTGTACGGCATCCGCACCTCGCTGCTGATCGCGCTGGCCGCCACGGTCATCACGACGATCCTCGGCATCGTCGTGGGCATCGTCGCCGGGTACGCGGGCGGGCGCACCGACTACCTCATCGGCCGCGCCATCGACGTCCTGCTGTCGTTCCCCTCGACGCTGTTCATCATCGCGTTCATGCCCGTGCTGGAGAACCTCCTGGTCAAACCGGAAGAGGAGACCCCGGTGTGGCTGCGCGCCGCCGCGCTGATCATCTTCCTGACCGTGTTCGGCTGGGCAGGGCTGGCCCGTCTGCTGCGCGGCAACGTGCTGTCGCTGCGCGAGCGGGAGTTCGTGGAGGCCGCGCGGGTCACGGGGGCGTCGCCGTCCAGGATCATCTTCAAGGAGCTGCTGCCCAACCTGTGGACCCCGATCCTCATCCAGTCGACGCTGCTGCTGCCGGCGCTGGTGACCTCCGAGGCGGCGCTGTCGTTCCTCGGCGTCGGCATGATCGAGCCGGTCCCCGACTGGGGCCGCATGTTCCTGCGCGGCACCGAGGTCTACCAGTCCGACATCACCTACCTGATGTTCCCCGGCGTCGCGCTCCTCGTCTTCGTCATCGCCTTCAACCTCCTGGGTGACTCGGTCCGGGACGCCTTCGACCCGAGGATCAAGCATTGACCCGGCCCTCCATCCTGCACATCTCTAGTAGGAGTGAAATGTCAGCACGAACGCGGTCCGCTCTGGCCGTACTCGCCGTCGGATCCCTCGCGCTCACCGCCGCGTGCGCGCAGGGGAACGCCGGCGCCCCCGCCGCCACCGGTACCGGCCCCGCCGCGTCCGCGTCCCCCACGAACCTCACGGACCTGTTCGCCCCGCCGAAGGTCACGGTGGGCACGGCGGACGACTCAAGCGGCCCGGCCATCCCGCCGGAGGGCGTCGTCAAGGGCGGCACGGTCAACATGATCGACCGCGACGACTACCCGCACCTCGACCCGGGCCGGGTCTACGACAACGTGACGGCCAACTTCCACAAGCTCATCACCCGCCAGCTCACCGGCTACAAGCGCGTGGGCAAGGGCGAGTACAGGGTGGTCGGCGACCTCGCCACCGACGCCGGGCAGGTGTCCGACGGCGGCAAGACCTGGAAGTTCACCCTCAAGGACGGGGTGAAGTGGCAGGACGGCAGCGCGATCACCTCCGCCGACGTCAAGTGGACGATAGAGCGGCTGTTCGCCCCCTACATCACCGAGGGCCCGCCCTACATCCAGCAGTGGCTGACCGCCGAGGACTACAAGAAGGCCTACGGGGGGCCGTACGGCGGCAAGGAGCTCGACACCATCGAGACCCCCGACGACAAGACGGTGATCTTCCACTTCACCTCGCCGCACGCGGACGCCAACTACGCGCTCGCCATGACCGGCTACGGCATCGTGCCCAAGGAGAAGGACACCAAGGAGAAGTACGACAAGGAGCCCTTCTCCAGCGGCCCGTACATCATCGCCAAGCACACCGTCGACAAGTCGATGGACCTGGAGCGCAACCCCAACTGGGACCCGGCCACCGACCCGATCCGCGGCGCCTACCCCGACAAGTGGCACCTGGAGTTCGGCTTCCAGGCGCTGCAGGTGACCGACCGGTTCGTCGCCGACACCGGGGACGACAAGAAGACCTTCAGCTTCTACAGCCACGTCGCCGCCGAGCGGACCCAGCAGGTCGTCGAGAACCCCGACCTGCAGTCGCGCCTGCTCAAGGCGCCCTCGCCCTACGGTGACTACTACTACTTCAACCTCGACAGGGTGAAGGACATCAAGCTGCGGCAGGCGATCAACTACGCCTGGCCGACCCAGCAGATCATGCAGATCAGCGGCGGCCCCGCCAGCTCGGTGATCAACACCACGATCCTCAACCCGAGCGTTTCGGGCTGGCAGGACTACGACGTCTTCGGCATGAAGCAGCACCCCGAGGGCGACCTGGCCAAGGCCAAGGAGCTGCTGGCCCAGTCGAGCGACCCGACGCCGACGATCGTCTACGGCTACAACGACACCCCCACGGAAGAGCGCATCACGGTCGCCATCAAGAACCAGCTCGCCAAGATCGGCGTCAAGGTGGTGGCCAAGCCGATGAACACCAAGACCTGGTACGACTCGACCAGCAAGGTGGACAACGGCCTCGACATGTACTGGGGCGGCTGGGGCGCCGACTGGCCGACCGCGGCCACCGTGTTCCCGGTCATCTTCGGCCCGATCCACGACGGCGGATACAACCAGTCGCACCTGAACGACCCCGCCATCACCGCCGAGATCAAGCGCATCGAGGCGCTGCCGGACGCGACCGAGGCCAACCAGGCGTGGGGCGCGCTCGACAAGAAGATCATGGAGACGGTCACCCCGCTGGTGCCCGCGCTGAACAACGTGGGTCTCCAGCTGCACGGCTCGCTGGTGGGCGGCGCCGAGATCGACCCGATCCAGTGGGTCGTCTCGCCCGACACCATCTTCGTGAAGTCCTCGTGAACCACTAGCACTCCCGGCTCCGGGGGGGGGGGGGGGGGGCCGGGGGGGGGGTGGGGGGGGGGGGAGGGGACACCTTGGGTTTTTTTCCCTCCCGCCCCTCGTGGGGGGGTTGTCCTCCTTGTCCTCGCCATCTCTGAGTTTTTT